>NZ_JBITDA010000028.1:0-106798 GCF_044453765.1 Streptomyces sp. NPDC051636
GCCGTGGAGATGGCCAAGCTGTCGCTCTGGCTGGTCTCCATGGACCCGGAGCGGCCGTTCACGTTCCTCGACGACCGGCTGGTGGCGGGGGACTCACTGCTCGGCGTGCACAGCATGGAGCAGATCCAGTCCGTGCACATGAAGCCGGGGCAGCAGACCGACATCTTGGCTGAGCAGGCCCGGCAGTTGGTGGATCAGCTGACTCGGGAGCGGCTGGCCATCACGGCCATCAAGGGGGTTGACCTGCCGGCGCTGCAGCAGAAGCGCGAGCGGCTGGAGGAGGTCAACCGGCATTCGCGGAGGCTGCGGTTGGTGGGCGACCTGATCGCGGGGGCGGCGCTGGCCACGTGTGCTTCGGGGCGGGTGCCTTGGTACGAGGAGGAGGGCGGAGAGCGGGTCCGGGACCTGTTCCCTCGGGCTGCGTGGATCGTGCAGCGGATCATGGAGGACGGGGTCGAGGATGACTCCGAGGTGGTGCGGGAGGCTCGAGAAACGGCGGAGGAGTGGCTGGGGGTTGAGCTGCCGGAGGGGGGGTTCGTTCGGAAGCCTGTGCACTGGCCCCTGGTATTTCCCGAGGTGTTCTCCCTTGGGGATGGATTCGATGCAATTGTAGGGAACCCTCCGTTTCTGGGTGGCAGTAAGGTCACCGGCGCATTCGGTGAAGCGTACCGGGAAGAACTCATTGAGTGGGTAGCTGGCGGAAAGCGAGGTAATGCTGACCTCGTAGCGTACTTTGCCCTGAGGGTTCATCAACTACTCAACGATAAAGGGCAAGCAGGTCTAATTGCAACCAACACGCTAGCGCAAGGAGACACGCGGGAGGTCGGTCTGGACCAGTTGGTGATCGCTGGTGTGCAGATCCGGCGAGCTGTGAAAACTGCCCCTTGGCCAGCGAGTTCAGCAGTGCTGGAATACTGCGCGGTTTGGACGACTGGCTGCATGGGGCCTGGCGCGATTTCTGTGCTCGGCGGCGTCCCTGTGTCTAAGGGTATTTCAGCCTCGCTCACTCCGGTAACTCGTCAGCCATTCCTTGTAGAGCCGCTTGCGTGCAATGCTGGCGTTTCTTTCACTGGCAGCAAAATCGACGGCATCGGGTTCACCTTGCCGTACCGCGAAGCCAGACGATGGATCGAAGAAGACAGTCGGTACAACGAAATCCTCTTCCCCTTCGTGAATGGGAAGGATGTCAATAATCGGCCCGATCACGTGTCTGATCGATGGGTCATTAATTTCCATGACTGGCCGCAAGATCGGGCCAAGGAGTACCCACTCGCGTATGCTAAAGTTCTTCGCGATGTGAAGCCTGAGCGGGACAAAAATAATCGTAAGGTGTATCGCGATTATTGGTGGCAATACGCCGAGAAGCGTCCAGCGATGGTTGGAGCTGTCTCTGACTTGCGTCGTTGCATCGTGATTACTATCCACACACCGACGGTTATGCCCGCGTTGGTTTCAACGGGGCAGGTCTATTCGCACGCACTCGCTTTGTTTGCATCTGAAGACCACGCACTTCTGGCTCTACTGAGTAGTGCTCCGCATTACTGGTGGGCTTTGGATCGCGGTTCAACCATCAAAGGCGATCTGCGCTACACGACTACCGATGTATTCGAGACTTTGGTTCGTCCTCATCTGTCAAATCAACTCCGTGAGGCTGGAAAGCGACTTCATGTGCACCGGCAGCATCTGATGCTTTCTCGGCAGATCGGACTCACCGACACCTACAACCTGCTTCACGACCCAGAGTGTCGAGACCCAGAAATCGCCAAGCTCCGCTGTATCCACGAGGAGATCGACCGGGCCACGGTTGAGGCATACGGCTGGCACGACCTCCTGGACGACTCCGGGAAGACCCCGCCCGCAGACCCGGCCCACGAGACGTTCCCTCTCGACCACGGCTTCCATGAGACCGACCAGGGCACCCGCTACACAATCGGCCTTCTCGCCCGGACCGAGATCATCGACCGCCTGCGTCAGCTGAACCACCAGGCGTACGCCGACGAGGTTCACCTCGGCTTGCATAAGGGCGTGACGGAGAAGAAGGCGAGGGAGAAGCATCCCGACCTGCCCCCGCCGTCCCCCGAGGCCATCCGCAAGCGCAAGGAGCAGCTTGCCGCGCGAGGTGGGTTGGATTTCGGGGAGGGCGCTGAGGGCGCCCTTTTCTGAGCCGACACCATGACAGCGGGCTCGCTCACGTTACCCCCAAGTGAGGTGAGCAAGCCCGTTGTTCCATTCAGAAACCGTGCTCAGCCCTACTCCACCGCGTGGGCCACGAACGCCGCCCACTCGCCACGGCCGACCCGCAGCACCGGTCTGCCACCCGCGACCTTCGAGTCCCGTACGTACACGGCGTCCAGGCCGGCAGCCACCTCCACGCAGTTGCCACCTCCCGAGCCGCTGTAGCTGCTCTTGAACCAGCGCAGCCCGTTCACGTTCCCGGATACCTGCTCCACGCTCATGTCTCTCCCACCAGCCGTTCGATGAGCCGCGCAGACTCGACGCCGTTCAGAGCCTGCGATCGCAGCTTGCCATACCGCAACCCGAAGGCACTGACCTCTGCGGGATCATGCACGACGTACCCGACATCCTGAGACTCGATGTAACCAAGGTGCTTGTGCTCCTTGGTCTCCAGCACCACAAACGGGCCGTTCAGACCGGAGTGGAACCCGCATGCGGCTGGCATGACCTGGAGCTCCACGTTCCGCAACGCCCCGACGTTCAATAGGTGTTGCCATTGTTCGCGCATGACGTCCCTGTCCCCAACCGGATTGCGCAGTGCCTCCTCGCCGATGATGAACGACAGCTCTGCGAGCGGCACTCGCGTCAGTAGCTTCTGCCGACTCAGTCGCGCTTCCGTGTGCTGGTCGGTGATCTCCTCGCTGAGCGGCGGACAATGCCCGGCGAACAGAGCCCGTGCGTACGCCTCCGTCTGCAACAGCCCCGACACCAGTAGTGGCTCATACTCGAACCGGCTGACCGCCTCCGCCTCGAAGAGCGCGAAGTTCCGGAAGAACCGAGGCAACTTCGCCCGGTCCACCTCCCCCTGGAGCACCTCCAGAACCCCACCCGCCTCCAGCACCCGCTCCGCCGCCACGGTGAACGCCGCCTTCGCCGGCCGTCGCCCCTGCTCGACCGAGGCGACCTGTTCCAGCGAGTAGCCGATGGCCTCCCCGAGTTGCTGCTGGTTCAGCCCGGCCCGCTTCCGCAGGTACTGCAACAGCACCCCGTACGCCGACCACACCCCCGGCAGATCGGGTCCCTCTTCCTTTGTCTTCGCGCCCCGCACCGTCCGCGTGTCCCGTACGTCCCTTACCGTCCTCACACCGTCACGCCCTTCCATCCCGCTCCGCACCCCGCCGCCGGGCCATGTTCAACGCGGCTCGCGGGAACCGGGACACGCTTCGGGACCCGTACAACGCCCGTACAGGACCCGTACAACCAAACCCACGGCCGGTTGCCCCCTCCGTACGACCAGGACGACGTACGGCCGTCGTACCTGGTCAGCGCGCCACTCCCCCCACCACGCTGACACCGTGACCCACCATCAGATCATCGGCGAAGCGAAGCGGCCCCCCACGCCCGCCCTCCAACTGACCCTGCGCTTCAGCAGCAGCAGACGCGGCGCCCGCCTCGCCCGCCAGCTCGCCGTCCAGCAGTTCACCGAGTGGACCGGCCTCCCGTACGACTCCGACCCCGCCCGTACCATCGCCCTCGTCACCGCCGAGCTGGCGTCGAACGCGGTCCGCCACGGCAGCCTCCCCGGCCGGGACTTCCGGCTGACGCTGCTGCTCCTGCCCGACCGCTTTCGCGTCGAGGTGACCGACACCCGCCCCGAACGCCTCCCGCCGCCCGTGCCCCCGCAGCCCGCCGACGAGACCTCGGGCCGCGGACTGCTCCTCGTCCAGGCGTACGCGGACCGGTGGGGATACACGGTCCGCGACGCGTACACGAAGACGGTCTGGGTGGAGGTGCAGCTCCGCACTACAACCTCATGACGCCCACCCCTCGTCCGGGACAGGCCCAGCGAAAGCCGCCGCACCACCGACGAAGCAGATCGTCAGTGACCGGCGTAGTGCTCCGCCAGCTTCTCGATCTCCCGGGTCCACAGCAGCATGTCGTCGCCCGGCCGCTTGTACGGTGCGCGCCGGGCCAACTTGAAGAACCCGCCGGACGGCCAGCCGCTGTCCTTCAGCACCACGAGTGCCGACAGCAGGGGCAGCGATCCGTCCGGGCTTTCCCGGACCGAGGCGTCCTCCAGCAGGTAGGGCATGGGGCCCTCGTGGGCGGGGACGTGATGACCGAGCCGTGCCAGTTCGCTGCTCAGATCACCGTACGGAATGGGCGCCGCGCCCTGGCGTGCGCGTGAACGCAGTATCTCGATCACGGCGTCCAAAGCCTGCTCGTACTCAAGCGTGCCCTTCTGCATGTGCCCTCCCGGCCTCGGAATCCGACGATCGCTGAACCTATGCTCACCGGCCACCCGACCGCAGCTCGAATGCCCGAAGTGGACGCTCACCTCTTGGGAACTGAGTGCATGCATCACATACTGGCGGCGATCAACCGTTGCCCACCCTCCTGGTAGGCGCGCGTGGCTCGGGGGGAATTCATGATTGGCTCAGACGGCAGACTCGTGCAGACCGCGGTGATCCGGAGCCGAACTCCGGACGCGCGATCATCCTGCCGACGGACGCGGACGAACTGACCCGTTGGCGCCGACGCCACCCCGCGTACACCTACTGGTGCGGCACCCAGCTCGGTGGTTGCGGCAATGAGTTGTCGGACCGTCTGTACCGCGACAAGGTCTGCCACTTCGCTCACCGACCCCACACCTCCTGCCACCGTACGGCCACCGGCGCGGCCGGCGCGGACCACCTCTTCATCAAGGACGACCTCGCCGCGTGGGCCGGACGCAACAGGCTGAAGGGGCGGGCCACTTCACGCGACCTCGGATCCGGACCCGGAGACGCCGTCGACTTCCGGGTGGGCGCGGCCAGGCAGCATGTGCGCTTCCAGTTCAGCAGGCTCGCGCACCCCGAGTGGCACCTGGCCCGCCAGAGGCTCTCCAGTGAATCGGCAACCCTCGACTGGGTCTTCGGTCCGGGTACAGCCCAGCCGGAGACCATGGAGGAGTTGTACGACGAGTACGGATACCTGCTCCGCTTCCGCTTCGAGACGCATGGCGCGGTACGGCGCATCCGTCTCAGGGCGGAGGACCCCCGGCGCAGCACCGACTGGGCGCCCCTCGACGCCTGCGCGATGACCCCTGCGGGGCTGCGGGTCCCGGGAGCGGAGCCGCGACGACGTTCGGGTACCGGCCCAGCCGCCGAGGCGGGAGCCAGGCGCGGGGCAGCGCTGGTGCGGCGGTCCCGTGCGGAGCAGGTGCTCGCGCTGAAGGAGGCACTGGTGAGCGCCGCGAGGTTCCGGACCCGGCCCACCTGGGAGGCGCTGGCCCGAACCGCCGGCAGCGACCTGCTCGGGCTGTCCGTCCCGGACCGTGTCGGTCTGCTGGTCGCCGTGGAGCGGATCGGCGGCGGTGAGGGGGACCCGCTGCTGTCGGCGCTGATCAGGACCGGGGAGGGGGACCCGCCGCCCTACGCGGGGGATGTGGTCGCCGCTGTCGGTCAAGGGGGTCCCGCGACGGCGGCGGTACTCAGACGATGGTGCCGGCGTGAGGCCGACCGGGCGTTCGCCGTGTACGGGGTGCCGTCCCGTACGGCTCCGCCGAGGCTGCCGCTCACGGTGGACGGACAGCTTGCCGCACAGCAGAGTGCGGAGCCGGCTCAGCGCCAGACCATCGTCCATGTCAAGGGCGGCCTGGTTCGACAGTCCGCGGCGCGGCCGAAGCCGGAGCCGAAGGGTCTCGCCGGTGTTCCCCTACTCCGTGACACGGAGATTCGGCACGCTCTGCGCAGCGCACGGCAGAGACGCGGCCCCAGGCCCAGGTATGCCGCGGCTCTCATGGCGCGGGCGGAAGAGGCGCTGACGAGGCTGCCGGAACCGCAACGCACGGAGCTGGTCGCCGAGATGGCGACCACCCGCCGTTGGCTGGAGAGCCGACCGGACACACCGGCGCGGAAGCCGAGGCAGAGCCGGCGCGCCAGGACGGCCGACGCGAAGAAGACCGCGACCGCGAAGCAAACGACGCGAGCGAAGAAGACGCAGCAGGGGAAGAAGGTGAAGAACCCGTTGCAGGGTGCACGCCCCCTGCCCGGAGTCGGCGGCGCTCAACCGAAGAAGAGGCCGAAGTGAGCGGTGTTCCCGCCGCGAGTGCCGCCCTCGGGACCCTGGGTGCGGTCCGACCGCAGACGTGATGCCGCCCTCCGCGTCCGCCGCAAGCGGAGTTCGGCGCCACTTCGAGTAACCAGCCAACCAGCCAAGCGTGTTCACCTCATACGGAGTTGCCCCAAGTCCGTCGAGTTCCGCCCGGGCGGCGTCTACCCTGCTGACATGGCCCACGCGAAGACCTCGTACGTCTGCCTGCCCTGCCGGGCCTCGTACAAACAGCCCTACGACAGGGACAGGGAGCGGATCTGCCCTCGCTGCGCGCAGCCGATGATCCACGTGGGCTCCGCCTTCGCCGCACCCCGCCGCCGGGACACCGCGGCCTGGCGGACGCTGTCCGTGCTGCTGCACGCCGGCGTCGGCTTCCACAAGAGCTGCTGCGGCGGGCCCGGTTACCGTCCCCGCACCCTGAGCGAGGTCCGCGAGCGGATGACGTACGCCCGGCGCAGCGGCGAACCCTTCGCGAGGTCACTCGTACGCTACGAGGTGCCGTCTTCCCCGCCGCGCGGTTGAGGCAGCCGGCCGAAGAGCGGGCCAAGCCGGCCTTTCCTCGTTCAGTGCCTTGCCGCGCGATCACGGAAGTTGAGCCAGAGCCCGTTTTCAGCACGACCACGTGTGCCTGCTTCGGGTCGACCGGGCCGGCTCATGCGAGGGTTGATCGTGCGGCTGCGTGGAACTGCACGTACTCGATGGTCGCGCCACCGGGGTGCTGCACGGTCAGGTTGCGACCGGTGGGTACCTCGTTGGGACCGTCGAGTATCTGCCCGCCGTGTTGCTCGGTGACGCGCAGGATCTGGTCGATGGACTCGACGATCGCGGTGGCGTGGGTGCCGCGGTATGGGGCGAGGGCTTCCTCCGAGCCTGCGAGAAGCAGATAGCCACCGATGCTCGCGAGGTTGAGGTTGCGATAGGTGAACCGCAGTCGTGGCTGCTCTCCGGTGAGCTCTACGAAGGTCGGCAATGCCACGTCCAGGTCGTCGACGTAGACGCGGGCAAGGGTGGCGAGCACCGTCACGGTCATCTCCTAGATCATTTCGATATTCCCGGAACATCGAAGTGATCTGCATACTACGGGTGTCATGCGGGAGAAGACGAGGAGGGCCGGTGGGTCAACTCGACCATGTGGACTTGGACTTGGCTGTGGTGCTCCATGCCTTGGGGGATCCGATTCGGTTGGCACTGGTCCACCGGATGGCCGAAGACGGCGAGAGCGCTTGCAGCCCGGACGGCGTGGACGCCCCCAGATCGACGCTTTCCAATCATTGGCGGATCTTGCGCGAAGCCGGAATCACCCAGACCCGGCAGATCGGAAAGGCCCGTCTGATGACCCTGCGTCGCGCCGATCTCGATGCCTGCTTCCCGGGGCTCCTGGCCGCGGTGCTGGCCGCAGTCAGACGATGAGTGCCACAGTTGTCGGCTCGGTCAGGATGGGACCGCCCGCCTCTCGCGGCCACCCGGGCCCAACAGGTTCCGCCTGCATTCGGCACCGAAGACGGAAACAGCTTCCTGGAGCCACTGAGGAGTCGTCCGCCGGACGGAACCTGTAACGCCGAACGGAAGCTAGTCCTCCAAGCGGACCGGCATCAGGAGCGAGAAGGCGCTCTCGTCGTCGGGCCGGCGGATCGCGAGCGGCGCCGTGGGCGCGCCCAGCTCCAGGATCAGCTCGTCCCTGGCCCCGGCGGCGAGCGCGTGCAGCAGGAACTCGCGGTTGACGGCCACGTTGTTCTGGTCGTCGTCACCGTCGTCGCACACGATCACGGACCCGTTCTCCGCCACCCTGAGCACACTGAGATCGTGAGGCTCGCCGTCCTGCTCGCGCGTCCCGCCCGTGCGGACCGGGCCGGTCTCCAGGGCCTGACGGAAGGCCGCCGTATCGACTCGGACCCGGCGACCGGCCGGGAGGTGGACGAGGCGACGGTAGTCGGGGAACTCGTGGCCGAGGCTCTGGCCGGATGCCTGCCGGTCGCCGGTCTCCAACGTGACGCGGTCACCGTCCACCGCGAGCTGGACGGGGTCCTTGCCGGTCAGCAACGCCCGCATCGCGTCGACGAGCGGAAGGGGCACCACCACCTGCGTCCTGGGCCCGCCATGCCCGGTCGTGTGCGCTTGCGCGACAGCCATCCGGTAGCGGTCGGTGGCTACGAGGTGGAGGCTTTCGCCCTCGATGTCGAACAGGATCCCGCCGAGCATCGGCAGCTCAGTGTCGGTACCAGCGGCGAAACGGGCTCCGTCCAGCGCGGCGGCCAGCTCCGGCCCGGGGACGGACAGCTGGGCGGTGGCGGTGCGGAGCGAGGTCATGGGGTTCTCCCTGTGGTCGAGTAGCGCTCGGAGCGTGGAGAACTCGCTGCGGGCATCGGACAGCCCCAGTTCGAGACGGCGCAGGTGCGCCTGAAGGAGACCGCGCACCAGGTCCGTGTCCGCGCCGGCCCAGGCGGCCAGGACCAGCCGGATGTCCGCCAGAGGCATGCCGGCCCGGCGCAGCCGGGCCAGCAGCCGGGCCTCTTCCAACTGCTGGGGCTCGTACCAGCGATAGCCGCTGACGGGGTCCACCCAGGCGGGGACCAGCACACCGGCACGGTCGTAGAACCGCAGCGCGCTCACGCTCAGTCCGCCGTCCCGGGCCATCTCCCCGATGCTGCGCATCTCGTTCTCCACACCCGGAACTCTGAGCCCTCGACAAGGTCGAGGGTCAACCTCGGCCATGGTCGGGATCCGTCACTCAGGCCGGGCAGTCGGCCGGCGTGGTGGCCGTACCCCAACGGATCATCAGGTAGCCGGAACCACCGATCTCCGCCACGGCGTAGCGAGAGTACGGCCAGGCGCTTCCCGCGCTCTCCCGTTCGCTCACGAGAGCGCGGCACGCCTCGCCGGCGGCCAGACCCGCCCAGGACTCGACCTGGTTCTCGTTCCACCGCCCGTAGTCCGACCAGACGTACATCACCGAGTTGCCGGGGTCGAAGCCCACCTTGATCTGCGCGTTGCCGAGCACACGATCGGTGCCGAGCGTCTGACGCATCCCGTTGGTCCCCGCGATGATCTTTCTGGCGGCGCCGTCCGCGACCCGGATCTCCGCGCTGTCGGTACTGGGGATCATCGCCTGTCCCAGGCCGTCCTCGTCCGGCTGCCAGTCCTGCGAACCATCGGTGTCCTGCCCGGTGCCGTCGTCGGCGGCCGACCGGCAGTCGGTGTTGGTGACGAAATCGTCCTGCCACGTCACCTGGGGATCCTGGCCCTGCTCCTCCTTCACCATGACGTATGTGCGGTACGGCAGGTCCGGGTGCAGGCGGAGAACGAGATCCCGCAGCGTCAGGCACATCGACTTGGCGATCTCCGTCTCCGCGTACATCGTCCCCTGTTCGTCGGAGGTCAGCCGGTACGAGAGGTAGACCTCCCGGCGCGACTCGTGGAACCGCACGGTCTCCGGGGTGAAGTCGGCGCCGCCGCTGAGGTCCTGGGCCTCCACGCCCTCGTCGTGCAGGACCGCGCGCGCCACGTCGTGCTCGCCCGCGCCCTGTGCCGCTCGCGCCTCGTTCCAGTTCGCCGCACTCGCCGAGCCGCCGCTCGCGGCCTGCCGTTTCGCCGCCTCGTCCCCCTTCGCGGTGCTCGCGGAAGACTGCCCGGATCCGGCCGGGGCGGGCAGTGACGCCGAGGCGGACGCATGAGTGCTGCCCCCGGTGTCGCCGGGAATCAGTGCCGCCACTCCTCCGGCCAGGCCACCGATGACGCCTGCCGCGAGGACGGCGGCACCGGCCAGTCGCTTCCTGGAACGACTCCGGTTCGAGGGCAGCAGCCAGGCGGCGTCCTCCGCGGCCGGCACCTCCCAGACGGCCGTGATCAGGTCCACGGCGGTCGCCGGCACCGCGCCGGCCCCCGCTGCCCGAGTGACCTGGGAGGCCAGCAGCGCCGCGCACTCCTGGGCGGCCTCGGCGGCTGACGGCCGGTCACCCGGTTCCTGGGCCAGCGCCTTCTCCACGGTGCGCCGCAGTGGTGCGGGGACGCCGTTCAGGTCGGCCTCGCCCGACATCACGCGGAAGGCCACCACATCGGGCGCGCCGGCCCCGAAGGGCAGCCGGCCGGTGGCCGCGTAGGCCACGAGCGCTCCCCACGCGAACATGTCACCCGCCGGACCCGCGCTGCCCTGACGGTACTGCTCGGGGCTGATCCAGCCGGGGGTGCCGGTCATGACCCCGGTCCGGGTGACGCTGGTGCCGTCGGCGGCGTGCGCGATGCCGAAGTCCAGCACGCGGGGGCCGGCGGGCGTGAGCAGGACGTTCTGCGGTTTCACATCACGGTGCACCACGCCCACGGCGTGAATGGCGGCCAGCGCCTGTGCCGTGGCGGCCGCGAAGGCGTACAGGCTTCCTTCGGCGAGCGGCCCGTGCGCGAGCACGTGCTGGTTCAGCGTCGGTCCGGGAACGTAGGCGGTGGCCAGCCACGGGGTCGGCGCGTCCGGATCGGCGGCGAGCAGCGGGACCAGATGCGGTCCGGTGACGCGGGAGGACAGTTCCACCTCGCGCCGGAAACGGGCCCTGAACTCCGGCTCCTGGGCCTGCTCGGGATGAATCACCTTGACCGCCACGCGCATTCCGCCGGAGGTGACTCCGGCGTGGACGGTGCCCATACCGCCCGCGCCGAGACGGCCGACGATGCGGTAGGGACCAATGCGGGAGGGGTCACCGGGACGGGCCGGCTGGACTCTTCCGCCGGAGCCGATTGCGCTCACGAACACTTCCTTGAACAGAGGGGCGGGCTGGGCAGGCTGCGGTGTGGCAGGTGGTCATGGAGGCAGAGACCTTCGGGTGTCCGGGCACACATCGGCCGAGACGGACAGCGGGGGCCGCTCCACGCCGCAAGGGAGCCGGCCGGGGGCAAACCGTCCGCATCCGGCGGGATGCCGGCGGACCCGGGGATGCTCACCCCCACCGTGCCGGCCCCGCCAGGAACGAACAGGCCGGTGCGCGGGGGCAGGAGCCGCACGGGTCGAGCCCGGCTCAGGTGTGCCGAGGCAGAAGGCCTTACCGGCCGGCGTACTGCCTCGCCAGATCCTTCAGCTCGTTGACCCACAGCTATGTGTCATCGCCGGGGCGGCGATACGGGGCACGCCGGGCCAGCCGGAAGAAGCCCGCCGACGGCCGGCCGGTCTCCTTCAGCACCACGAGAGCCGACAGCAGAGGCAGCGATCCGTCCGGGCTCTCCTGAACGGACGCGTCCTCCAACAGGTGGGGCACCGGACCCTCGTGGGGCGGAACACGATGGCCGAGGCGCTTCAGCTCGGCGCTGAGCCGGCCGTACTGCACGGTCTCCGCTCCTTGGCGTGCCCGAGTCCGCAGAATCCCGATCATGGCGTCCAACGCCTGCTCGTACTCGACACTGCCCCTCCGCATCGCGGTCCCCTCCCCGGCCGTCGACCTGTGCGACGCGAGCCTATGCGTCCTGCGAGCCCATGGACAGTCAGATCATCGATCTCCGCCAAGATTTCTTGTGAACTCAGCGCATGGTCGCACGCCGATGAACATCCGCGTCACCTGTTCCCGGAGGGCGGGTGATCGGTGCCCCCGGCGATCCCCGGCACGAGTTCCCCCGGCCCGACCCCGCCGTCTTGTGCGGACTGCGCACATCAACCGCTCTGTGGAGTCAGCCAACCGATGTGACGCAGCACGGGTACGACCCGGAAATGAGTGAAGGCGAGCACAGGGCTCTCCTCATCCTCTGCGGGGAAGAACAGGGCGTGTTGCAGCCGCTGTTCGTCCTGCGGGTCGTCCAGGTCCACCACAGGCAGGTCCGGATGCGACCGGTCGAAGGCCTGATCCAAGGCGACCCCCGTGCGCAGCCGGTTGTGCGGATTGGACAGGGCGGCCGGCATCTCGGGTACGACGTCGGGTTTGTACAGGACCAGGTCGCGCTCACCGTTCGCCCAGTAGTTGTCGTGCACGGTCAGCGCAGGATGCCCCGGGAGACGCAACTCCCGTTCGACGGCAGTCGCCACGGGCGCCACACCCGAACAGGTCGTCCCTGCCTTGCCCGTCAGCGGCTCTTCGTAACAGACCAGCGTAAGTTCGTGCAGGGAACGCATGTCGCGTCACCACCTCCTCTTCGTCGACCGCTGGTCCTCAGCCCCGCCGCGCCAGATCCAGCGCCGCCACCCCGACGAACCAGTCCAGCACCTCGCAGACCTCGTCACCGTGGTGCGCGAAGACACTCAGCGGGAAGTAGTGGAGCAGATGCTCGCGCGAGCCGTCGCGGCGCCGGTGCGCGTTGCCCAGGGCCAGGTTGAGCATCGTGTTGCCCAGCGTCAGACGCGGGTCGCCGGGCTCCAGCCGGGCACCGGTGACGACCCCAGCCTCCCAGGCGGACCGGCCGATGTCGGGCCGGGCCTCGCTCGTGACGTACCAGCCGATCGTCGCCGCCGTGACGGTGATGCGGCACCGCCGGTTCGCCTTCCTCCGGAGACGATGTCACGAGAGGGCGAGGTGACGTCAGGGACAGTGGGCCGTTGGGTGTGAACAGGGCATTCTGCTGCGGCGTCGAGCTCTATGGTGTCGGCCGAGCTCGGTCGACGTCGCTGGTTGATCACTCGTCAGTGGTGATGTCAGTCGACTGGAATCCGCGACCCGGCTCAGCCGGTGACCGGGTCCAGCATGCGGCTGCGCTCACCGCTCCAGGAGACCGCCAGCGCGTCGCGCGCCCGTGTACAGGCCACGAAGAGCAGACAGTGCTCGGCCAGCAGATCCGAACGGTGCTGCACGGCGTCCTCGTCGGCCGGCGTCACCTGCGGAGCGAACGGCAGCACGCTCGACGTCACGCCCACGACGGCCACACAGCGGAACTCCAGCCCCTTCATCGCGTGCATCGTCGCCACGCGCACACCCGACACCTCCGGCCCCGGGTCGTCCTTGACCGCGACCGCGGGGACGCCCTCCCGGCGCAGGCGCGCGATGACCGCGTCGACCAGCGTGTTGAACCGGGCGCACACCGCCACCTCGGACGGCTTGACCCCGTCCTGGCCGATCCAGATCCGGATCTGCTCCACCAGCGCGCGCAGTTCGTCGTCCTGGTTGCCGTGACCGCGAGCCACCGGAACGCGGCCGTGCAACTCGGAACGGTAACCCCGCAGCGAGTCCCGGCCGCCGTCCTCGTCGTCGTCCTCACCGAGCCGGCCCACCGGCTGGCCGTCCAGGAGGGAAGCGGACCAGCGCAGGATCTCCTCCGTGCTGCGGTAGTTGACGCGCAGCCGGGACGTTCGTCCGCGCACGTTGACGCCCAGGGAGCGCAGCGAGACCCGGGAGTCGTAGATGCGCTGGTGGGGATCGCCGACGAGGAACAGGTCGTCGGCCTGCTCGGCCACGCAGGCCCGCAGCACCCGCCACTGGGCCGGGTGCAGGTCCTGTGCCTCGTCCACCACGACGTGCCGGAAGCGCGGCCCCCGCTCGGCCAGAATCCGGGCGGCCTGGTCGCACACCATGGTGTACGTCGCCGAGTCGCGCGTGGCCAGGTCCCCCGTGAACCGCTCCATGACCCGCCACAGCCGGGCCCGTTGCACTCGCCCCACCTGCGTGCCGCGCCCCCTGCGCACACATCTCAGGTACTCCTCGGGCGTCCGCAGCCCCTGAGCCAGGACGACGTTGCGGAACTCCTGGGACAAGAAGCGCTCGGACCAGGGCAGGTCCTCGCGCGCGGCGGCACGGGTCCACGCGCTCTTCTCGGCTGCCGCCGACAGCGGTTTCGGTGAGCTGCCCCGGGCTTCCCGGATGACCCGGGCGGCCAGCGAGTCCACCGTCGTGACCTCGACTCGGTCGAGCAGACGGGCGTCGGCGTCGCCGACCAGGAGGGCCAGACTGTCCCGCAGGGCGGCCGCCATGGCATTGGTGAACGTGGTGAGCAGGATCCGGTCGCCCTCGCGCCCGGTGCGCAGCAGATGCCGTACGCGGTGCAGGGCGACGACCGTCTTCCCGGTGCCGGGGCCGCCCGTCACCTGAGCCGGTCCGTTGAAGCCCGGGTGGTAGGCGTAGCGGCGCTGGGCAGGGTGCAGGAAGACACGCCAGCGGGTGAAGTCCTCGGTGAGGATCCGCTCCAGCTCACCGGGGCCGGTGACTTCCACGATACGGTTGGGCGTGTTGAGGATGGCCTCGCTGAGCGTGACGGCCTGCCGGTCCTCCGCCGTGCGCACCGTCTGCCCGCGTGGGGCGATCAGCTGTTCCCAGACGTCCTGGGGCGAGTAGCCGGCCGCCAGGTACTCCAGTACCTCGTACTGGTCGGCGGGCATCATGGGGGGCGCCATCACCGTCAGGTCGTCGGCCGTGACGCACACGCGCGCCAGCCGCAGAACCTGCTCGTCGATACCGAGGTCACGCAGCACGGTGTCGGAGTGCTGCGCGAAGAGCCGGGCCGGGGTCTCGACCGCCTTCGTCTCGAAGTACGTCTCCATCTGTTCGAGTGCCTCGACATTGCGCACCTCCAGGCCGCCGGTGGCGCCGTTGACCGAATAGGCGCGCTTGCAGGCCCAGGTGATCGCCTCGTCGTGCGGTGCCACTCTGAGCAGAGTGAACAGCCCGCTGCCGTCGTCCGGGGCGAGGAGGACCCCCCGGTAGAACCTGGTCACCCGGATCGTCCGGATCCGGGGGTCGCGCGCCCGCTCGAGCTTCTCCAGATGCATTCCCTTACTGGCGTGGAGCTGAGGCACGGTCAGACTCCGGAACCTCTGGATCGCATCGCTGACTTCCTTCTGGACGGGTCTCTGCAGGGAGATGAGATCCGCGACGAAGTCGTCGGAGAGGGCGAGACGGGGCATGGGAGTCCTCGGGTCGCGGGCCGGCGGGCGGTGGGCGTGCCCCAGCCTAGAGACCGACGGGATGCCGAGCGAGCGAGCCCCCGTATTCGTTGTGTGAACTGAGTCAACGGGTCTATATTTCTCGTGCTGCCACACGATCGGCGCACGCCCGTGCTCCAACGGACCTGTCCGAAAGGACCCACCGCATGCCGGCCCAGCCTGCCCAGGCCGCTGTTCCGCACCCGCTCGACGAAGTCCCCCAGACGTTCCGCGCCGGGGACTCCTACGCGGTGCGGGACGCACTCGTGAACTACATCCGCCGGGATCTGCTGGGCCCCTGGGACGGTGAGACGGAAACCCTGCCGAGCGCCTCCTCCGGTCCGCGTGACCGGTACCTGGTGGGCATGCTCGGCCCGCGCCCCCAGGCCGTCACCGCGGACCGGATCGCCCGTGCCGCCGCCCAGGGCGCGGACGGTCAGTCGGGCGACGAGCAGGAAGGTGACGACAGCGACTTGCAGGACCGGTTGAGCCCGCAGGCCGCCGGGCACATCTGGGCTTCCTCCATGGGGCTGTCCTTCACCGCCCCGGCCTCCGTCGGCACGCTCAGCGCCACCGTCCGCTGGGGCCGCTACACCCAGTCGGACGAGGCCACCGGCCGGGGGACGACGCGCAGGGTCTGGTCGCGGGAGCCGGTCGAGCACCTGGTGGACATCGACGTGACCGACGGGGCCGACCGCACCGTCCAACTCGACGGCGAAACCGTCGTCCTCGACGTGCAGGTACGCCGGCACACCGGCCGCACGGGCACCGAGGACCTGCGCATAGTCGAGCTGGCCCTGGTGAACCGGCAGCCGGACAGCGCGGACGCACGCGACGCCCACTGGCTTTTCCAGACCGAGATCGACGTCACCGCCTTTCCCGACGACCAGGCCGCCGTCTTCCTGCCGGTCGACGACCCTCTCGACACGGCGGGCCACGACAACGTGCCCGAGGATGCCGAGGAGCGGCGGCTGCGCCTCCTCTACCGGGACAGCCTCAGCCACGCCAAGGGCCGCAATGTCGCCGTTCACGCGCACGTCCGCGACGGCGAGCGCAACGCGCATCGCCTGACCACGGTCTGGCTTCCCGAGTACGACGTCAGGGCGACCACCGCGCCGGCACTGGAGGAGCAGGACCTGCTCCAGGGGCTGGAGCTGGGTATGGACGAACTGGCGGCACTCGCCGTGCCCGACCGCCGGGCCGAACTCAGCGCGGCTCTCGCCCCCCTGGCCGACGGCTACGGCACGTGGCTGGAACAGCAGCGCCGCAGTGCCGCCTCGCTCCCCGACGACCTGCGGCGATCGGCCGAGGCCGCGATCCAGCAGGCCCTGGACGTCTGCGACCGCATAACCCTCGGGATCGACCGGCTCGTGGCCGACGAGACGGCCCTCCTGGCCTTCCGGTTCGCCAACCGCGCCATGGCCCTGCAGCGCCGCAACACAGCCATCGCAGCCGCCCGCGCCGGCCGTGAGAACGACTCCCGGTCCTACCGGGAGGCCCACGACGAGGTGCACGGCAGGGGGAAGGCGGCAGCCAGCTGGCGTCCGTTCCAGCTCGCCTTCGTCCTGCTGAACATCGACTCCCTCACCCAGCCCGGACACCCGCACCGTGGTACCGGCCGTGAAGCCCTGGTCGATCTGCTGTTCTTCCCGACCGGCGGCGGCAAGACCGAGGCCTATCTCGGACTCGCCGCCTACACCTTCGCACTGCGGCGACTCCAGGGCACCATCGGCTCAGGAGCGGAGGCCCGCAGCGGCGAGGCGGGCGTGGGCGTGCTCATGCGCTACACCCTGCGGCTGCTGACCGCGCAGCAGTTCCAGCGCGCCGCCGCCCTGGTGAGTGCCTGCGAAGTCCTGCGCCGGGAGGAGTTCGCACGGGACCGGCGCTGGGGACCCACCCCGTTCCGGATCGGGCTCTGGGTGGGCACCTCCGTCTCGCCGAACTGGTTCGACGAGGCGAAGGAACAGATCGCCGAGGCCAAGGAGAACGCCAGCGACAAGCACGCCCGCGTCCTGCAGGTTCTTACCTGCCCCTGGTGCGGCAGCGGGCTGACCGCCCGCTCGAACATGGAATACGACGAAGGGCGCCGCAGAATCCTGCTGTACTGCCCCCGCGGAGAGGGAGAGGACCGCTGCCCCTTCTCCCGTCGCGAAGCGCCCGGCGAAGGCGTCCCCGTGCTCACCGTCGACGAGGAGATCTACCGGCTGGCGCCCTCGCTGCTGATCGCCACGGTCGACAAGTTCGCCCAGCTCCCGTGGAACGGCTACGCCGGCCTGCTGTTCGGCAGGGTCACCGAGCTGTGCCCGCGCCACGGCTACCGCCACGACGACCTGGACGCCAAGACCGGCTGCGGTGGCCGCCACAACGCCAAGGGCGACCTGCCCGGCGTCACCGCCCAGCCCGTCACTCGCCTGCGCCCCCCGGACCTGATCATCCAGGACGAGCTGCATCTGATCTCGGGAGCGCTCGGCACCACCGTGGGCCTCTTCGAAGCCGCTGTCGACCAGTTGTGCACGTGGAGCTTCACCGACGTTCAGGGACGGCGCCACGAAGCCGGCCCCAAGATCGTCGCCTCCACCGCGACCACCAAGCGGGCCGCCGATCAGGTGCTCGGTGTCTTCGGCCGCAAGGTCGCCGTCTTCCCGCCCCAGGTGCTGGACGTCGGCGACACGTTCTTCTCCCGGCAGGTGGAGCTGAGCCGGGAGAACCCCGGCCGCCGCTACCTCGGCGTATGTGCGCACGGCACACGCCTGAAGGCCGCCGAGATCCGCGTCGCCGAGATCCTGCTGCTCGCGGGGCAGCAGCTCTTCGACGACTACGGCAGGCCGGCGGATCCGTACATGACCCTCGTCGGCTACTTCAACGCCACCCGTGAACTCGCCGGCATGCGGCGGTACATGGACGACGACATCACCACCCGTGTGCGATCCAACGGCAGCCGCAAGGGACAGGACACGTTGTCGGACCGCATCGTGAGCAGAGCGGGGATGCTCAGCATCCAGGAGCTGACCTCACGCATCTCCTCGTCGGACATCGGCGCGGCCCTGAAGCGGCTGGAGACCGAGTTCGACCCCGAGCGTGACACCTCGGTGCGCCGGCGGGCCTTCCTGCGCGAGTACGCCGCCGCCAGGAACGAAAAGCGCGAGCCCCGCGCGTCCATGACACCGACCGCTCGGCAGGCCGTCGACGTCGTCCTCGCCACCTCCATGCTGCAGGTCGGTGTCGACGTCTCCCGCTTCGGCCTGATGCTGGTGGTCGGCCAGCCCAAGAACACCGCCGAGTACATCCAGGCGTCCTCGCGGGTCGGCCGCGACGCCGCCCGTCCGGGCCTGGTGGTGACCCTCTACAACTGGTCACGCCCCCGCGACCTCGCACACTACGAGGACTTCGAGCACTATCACGCGACGTTCTACCGCCAGGTGGAAGCCTTGTCCGTCACCCCGTACACCCGCCGCGCGCTCGACCGGGGTGTCGCCGCCACCTACGTCGCCGCGCTGCGCCACGCGGCTTACGACACCTCCCGCAACCTCGACGCCCACCACGTCGACCTCGACGGACCGCTCGCCCAGGACGTCGAACGGCGGCTTCTGGAACGCGCCGAACGGGTAGGAGGCGACCGGCCCCGCCAGTACCTGAGCGAACGGCTGGACCGGCTCAAGGACGAATGGCGCCGCAAACGTGACGAAAGCAGCTCGGCCCTCGCCTACCGCAAGGAAAAGCACAAGACGACCGTCGTGAACGGACTGCTGCGGCGGGCGGACGGATCCCGGTGGACCGAGCTGACCGTCGGTATGTCGATGCGCGAG
Source organism: Streptomyces sp. NPDC051636 (assembly GCF_044453765.1). Taxonomy (NCBI): domain Bacteria; kingdom Bacillati; phylum Actinomycetota; class Actinomycetes; order Kitasatosporales; family Streptomycetaceae; genus Streptomyces; species Streptomyces sp. NPDC051636. Next base: position 18,892 of record NZ_JBITDA010000028.1, read on the forward strand.
ACGGAGAACGAGATCAACCTGCTCCTCCCGGGCGGCGGTGCCTTCCTGGAAGAACCCTCGGGCGACGGTCCCGACTGGACGTTCGGCACGTCCGGAACCGACACCGACCCCGACACGGCGACCACGGTGGACAGCGACGAGTACGGGCCCGTCACGGCCGACACAGTCAGGAAGGCACAGCGATGAGCACCCATGGCAGCAACCGCAGGGTCGGTGCCGTCCGCCCCAGCCACCTGATGTTCACCGCCGGTGTCGGTTCCCTCGTCGATCTGCCCAACTTCTCGGTCCTCATTCGGGGAATCGACTCCTGGAGCCACTCCGGCGTCACCGACTACGACATCGACGAGCCCCGGCTCCGCGCCGCCGTCAACCGGTCCCTCCAGCGCTACGGCCGCGGACAGATCGAGCAACTGCGCGCCGCCCCCTGGCTGGAGGGCGCCGACACGGACCCCAAGGGCTGGGCGGCACAGGGCGTCGGAGTACCCGTCACACCGTTCCCGCAGTGGCTGCGCTGCACCGCGTGCAACGTGCTGGCCGCCATCGACTCGGGTGAGTTCGCCTTCGTCAACTCCAACCCACGGGCGCCGCACGAGGCCAAGTTCGTCCACGACTGCAAGCCGGGCAAGCCGCTCGCCGTGGCCGCCCGCTTCACCCTCGTCTGCACCGCCGGTCACCTCGACGAGTTCCCGTACACCGCGTACGTCCACCACGGCCGGGCCTGCGGCAGGACACCGCGCCCGAAGCTGCGGATGAAGGACCACGGCGGCAACCAGGCCGCCAACGTCACCATCGAATGCGTCGCCTGCGGCGAGAAGCGCAACATCCGGGAAGCCATGGGCGAACGGGGCCGTCGCAACCTGCCCCTGTGCCGCGGACGGCACCCGCACCTCGGCACCTACGAGACGAACGGCTGCACCCAGGAGCCGGTCCTCATGGTGGCAGGGGCGTCCAACCAGTGGTTTCCGCTCACCCTCAGCGCCCTGGCACTGCCCAAGGCCCAGGGCGGAGACGTCGACAGGCTTCTCGACGACCACTGGCCCGACCTCGAACTCATCGAAGACCGAAACCAGTTCGGATTCATGGCGCGCATGCCCAAGTTCGCCTTCCTCAAGGAGTTCGACGCGGACGCGGTGGTCGCGGCGATCGCGGACCGCAAGCAGGGAACCGCTGGAACCGCCCCCTTGGCCCCCGACGTCCAGGCCGATCTCTTCGGGCCCGAATGGGACGCACTCTCCGGCCCCGTTCCCACCCCCAGCGACGACTTCGCACTCCGGCAGATGCCGGTACCCACCCGCTTGAGCGAGCTCTTCGCCGACATCAGGCAGGTCGAGCGGCTGCGCGAAGCACGGGCGCTGATCGGGTTCACCCGGCTCGACGCGCCCGACCCGGAATCGCCGGAGATCGCCACCCGCGTGGAGTTGTCCCGCGGGGTCCGGAACTGGGTACCGGCCAGTGAGGTGCGGGGCGAGGGCGTCTTCCTGCGTGTGCGGGACGGTCTGATGGCCGAGTGGGCCGCTCGCATGGAGAAGTCGCCGCAGATGGAGGCCCACCGGGAGGCGTACGCACGGTTCCGCGCCAACCGGAAGTCGGATCGCAAGACCAGTGACTTCGATCCCTACTACGGCTGGCCCGGAGCACGGTACATCGCCCTGCACACCCTCTCCCACCTGCTGATCCGCACCATCGCCCTGGAGTGCGGCTACAACTCCGCCTCGCTCGCCGAACGGATCTACGCGGGAGACGAACAGAATCCGCGGACGGGCATCCTCATCTACACCGCTGTCCCGGACTCCGAGGGCACGCTGGGTGGTCTGGTGTCCCTGGCCGAGGAGCGGGAGTTCGACCGGATCGTGCGCCGGGCCCTGAGCGACGCCCGCCACTGCTCGGCCGACCCGCTCTGCGCCGAGCGCCTGCCGCACGATCCGGCCGACTTCCTCCACGGAGCCGCGTGCCACGTCTGCCTGTTCGTGTCGGAGACCACGTGCGAACGCGGCAACCGGTTCCTGGACCGTCGTTTCCTCGTCCCGCTGACCGGGGACCGGGACCCGGTGCTGACGCCGGTCGGTCTGCTGCCGTGAGCCGACCCGCGTTCGAGGCCGCTGCCGGGGCCGCCGTCGCGGCCCTCGGCCTCTCCCGCAGCAAGGACCTCGCCGGACTGCTCGCCCAGGCGCGCACCAGGGAACGGATACTGACCGAACTGGCGACACCGGGAGTCAGCGAGGCCGTCGCGGCGCTCTGCGACGCCATGGAGTCGGAGTCGGTGTCTCCCTCCGAGGCCGCTGCTTACCTGCGCGGCTATGTCGCCGCCCGGCAGCAGGCCCGGGACACGGTCCGGGTCCGCACGGTGTGGAGCGGTCCCTCGACACCGGCCGTACCGGTGCGCGCGACCGCCCAGGTGCTCGTCGAGGTCATCAACGCGGCGCGGCACGAACTGCTGGCCATGACGTACGCGGCTCGTCCGTATCCTGCCCTGACAAGAGCCCTGACAGAGGCTGCGGACAGGGGCGTGCGGACACACGTCGTGGTCGAGACCCTGGCCGGCGCGGGCGGCCTTCTCTCGGGGAGGGAGCCGGCCGACGCGTTCGCGTCCGTGCCCGGACTGCTGCTGTGGGTCTGGGCCCGGGACCCGGCCGAACAGGCCCACTCACGCCAGCACGCCAAGCTGGCGGTCGCCGACCGCCGCACTCTCTTCCTCGGCAGCGCCAACCTGACCGAGTCCGCTGCCCGGCGCAACATCGAGGCGGGTGTGCTGGTGACCGGCGGGGAAGCACCGCGACGCGCGGCGGAACACATGGTGGAGTTGCAACGCCTGGGCATACTCAGGCCTTATCGGCGGGGCGGCTGAGCGGCGCCCGGCGGGCGAGAGCCCGGGACAGGAGCCTCCGTTCCGGCGCCTGGAAGAACTTCGTGCGGTGGTGGTACACGGGCGCCACGGCATCTGAGCTGCACGGATGAGGCGAGCGGACACAGCCGGCGGCATCGGCGCTCGTGCGGCCGGCGACTCTCGCCGTGGGTAGGGTGGCCTGCGTGGACATGCTGCACCTGCGCTACTTCGTCGCCGTGGCCGAGGAACTCAACTTCTCGCAGGCGGCGCGCAGACTGCACATGGCGGCTTCCCCGCTCAGCCAGCGGATCAAGGACCTCGAACGCGAACTCGGTCATGAGCTCTTCGAGCGCACCACCCACCGCGTCGACCTGACCCCGGCGGGTGCCGCGCTGCTGCCGATGGCGCGCGACATCCTGGAGCGGGTCAACTCGATCCCGTGGCGGCTGAGCGAGGCGGTGCGCCCGCGGCTGGACCGGCTGTTCATCGGGATGCCCGCCGGAGTGCATCCGCTGCTGCGGGAGCGGGTCCGGCTGCTGGAGGACGCGTGCCGGGAGGTGTGCGAACTCAAGCGCTGGCCGGGCACGTCGGCGGACCTGGCGGACGCGGTGTGCGACGGCAGGCTCGGCATGGCGCTGGCCCGGCTGCCGGTCTCCGAGCCGGCGTTGGAGATCATCGAGGTGATGCGCGAGGTGCTGGGTGCCGCGGTGCCGGCCGACCGGTTCGCGGGGCGGGCGTCCGTCACCCTGGAGGAGCTGGCCGACCTGTCCTATGTGGCCACACCGAACGACGCCACCCCGGCCTATTTCGAGGAAATCGACGCCCGTCTTAATTCGGTCGGCGTCAAGAAGCGAATCCGCATAAAAATGGCGGACTATTCCGGAAGCTCGGAACTGATTTCCTCCGGCATCGCGTTTTCCATGACCATGCTCTCGCCGGAGAGCCCCATGCACCTGTACCGGTTGGACAACGTGGCCGTACTGCCCGTCGAGGACTTCCAACCCACCCTGACGACCGGCCTGTTGTTCCGCGCTGACCGGGCGGACGCCGGTGGGGACCTGAGTGAGGTCGCTGTCCGGGCCCGCCGGATCTTCAGCGAGGTCATCACCGTCTGAGTAATTTCCGGATGCCATTTCCGCGGAATGCCGGACTCGGTGTGACCGCTGCGGTCATGCCATTGTTCGCCAGTTGATCATTCCCTTTCAGCCTGTTCACGCATAACGTCGTCGGTGGAAACATTCGCCATGAAATTACTGCATGAACAGGAGTGATGATGGACATCACGGCCGCCGGCACCACAGGTCCGCTGGACGGCGTGCGGGTGATCGATCTGTCAACGGTGGTGATGGGGCCCTACGCGGCGCAGATCCTGGGCGACCTGGGCGCCGACGTCATCAAGATCGAGTCCCCGTCCGACACGGTCCGGGTGGGTCCGTACCGCACCACGCCCGGCATGACCCCGCTCAACCTCAACGTCAACCGCAACAAGCGCAGCGTGACGTTGAACCTCAAGGCCGACGCCGACCGCACACGGGCCCTCGAACTGATCGACAGCGCCGACGTGCTGATCACCAACATGCGCCCGGGCGCCCTCGCCCGCCTCGGCCTCGGCCACGCCGACATCGCCGCCCGCAACCCCGGCCTGGTCTACGCCCACGCCCAGGGATTCCGCAGCGACTCCGACCGGGCCGGCAACGCGGCCTACGACGAGACCGTGCAGGCCGCCTCCGGCCTGGTGGACGTGGCCAACCGGGCGCTGGGCACCCCGGCGTACCTGCCGACGATCATCGGCGACAAGGTCGCTGCGCTGACCATCGTCTACTCGGTGCTCGCCGCGCTGGTCCACCGTGCCCGCACCGGCGCCGGCCAGTACGTCGAGATCCCGATGACCGACACGCTCATCGCGTTCAACCTCGTCGAGCACCTGGCCGGCCACGTCTTCGAACCGCCGGAGGGGCCCACCGGGTTCCCGCTGTCGATGAAGAGGGGGCACCGCGCGGTGCCCACCCAGGACGGCCTCGCCTGCGTCATGCCGTACAACCCGCAGAACTTCCGGGACTTCTTCCTCGCCGCCGACCGTGCCGATCTCGCCGCGGACCCGCGTGTCAACGGCGAGTCCATCGCCGATGACGACGTCGATGCCCTGATGGAGCTGGTGGGGGAGTGCTCGCCGAGCCTGACCACCGAGGAGTGGGAGCGGGTCTGCGCCAAGCACAGCATCCCGATGGCCCCCGTGCTCGAACTCGACCGGGCCGCCGAGGACCCGTACGTGCGCAGCGGCCGGCTGCTCGACGTGGTGGACCACCCCAGCGAGGGCGCCATCCGCTCGGTCGGCATCCCGGTGCGGTTCTCCGCCACTCCGGCTTCCGTCCGCCGGCTCGCCCCGCTGCCCGGCCAGCACACCGAAGAGGTCTTCCAGGAACTCGCCACCGGCCGCTGACCGGCCGACAAGCAAGGACGCACACCATGCACAGCACCACCGAGGTGCGGACCGAGACCACCGGTTCCGCACTGCTCATCACCATCGACCGGCCGAAGGCGCGCAACGCGGTCAACGCGGCCGTCGCCGCCGGACTGTCCACGGCCCTCGACCAACTGGAGGCGGACCCCGGCCTGCGGGTCGGCGTCCTCACCGGCGCCGGCGGCACGTTCAGCGCCGGAATGGACCTCAAGGCCGCGCTGGCCGGTGAATCGCCCGAGATCCCCGGGCGCGGCTTCGGCGGCCTGACCCAGGCCCGCACCACCAAGCCGCTGATCGCCGCCGTCGAGGGCTGGGCCATGGGAGGCGGCTTCGAACTGGCCCTGGGCTGCGACCTGATCGTCGCCGCGGACGACGCCCGGTTCGGCCTCCCCGAGGTCGGCCGCGGACTGATCGCGGCGGGCGGCGGAGTGATCCGGCTGCCCAAACGCATCCCGTACCACCTGGCGATGGAAATGCTGCTGACCGGCGAACCGGTCACCGGAGAACGGGCCGGGCGGCTCGGCATCGCCAACCGTGTGGTGCGGGCCGGGGAGACCGTGGCCACCGCCCTTCAGCTGGCCGAGCGGATCGCGCAGAACGCCCCGCTGGCACTGGCCGCCGTCAAGGAACTCGCCCGCTTCGCCGACGGCGTGCCCGAGGAGGAGGCGTTCGCCGTCCAGGGGCGGCGGATGGCCCGGCTCGCCGCCTCCGCCGACGTACGCGAGGGCATGACCGCCTTCACCGAGCGGCGCTCCCCGGTATGGCAGGGCCGGTAGAACCCGAGGGAGAACACACGATGCATCAGCACCACGTACCCCGGCACATCGCGACGCCGCTCGCCAACCCGGCCTATCCGCCGGTCGTGCCGCGCTTCACCAACCGCGAGTACCTCAACATCGTCTACCGCACCGACCCCGAGGCGCTGCGCGCGGTGGTGCCGGAACCCCTCGAAATCGACGAGCCGTTGGTGCGCTTCGAGGTCATGCGCATGGGCGACGTCAGCGGATACGGGCCGTACACCGAGTCCGGCCAGGCGATCCCGGTCCGCTACGAGGGCGAGCGGGGCGAGTACCTGCACGCGATGTACCTGGACAACCTTCCGGCCATCACGTCCGGCCGCGAGGCCAGTGCCTATCCCAAGACCGCCGGATCGCCCGCCCTGTACGTCGACCACGGAGCGCTGGTCGGTGTCCTCGACGTCGGCACGCTGCGGGTGGCGACCGCCACGATGGGCTACAAGCACTACGAGCTGTCGGTCGAGGAGGCCGTGGCCCAGGTCGGTGTGCCGACCTACATGCTGAAACTGGTCCCCGGTTTCGACGGGGCGGCGCAGGTGGCGCAGTTGGTGCGCACCGAGATCACCGACATCACGGTGAAGGGCGCCTGGACCGGTCCCGCCCGGCTGCAGCTCTTCGAGCACGCGCTGGCACCCCTGGCCGATCTGCCGGTGCGCGAGATCGTCTCCGCCAGCCACATCCTGACCGACCTGACCCTGGCGCCGGTGAAGCCGGTTCACGACTACCTGGCCTGCCCCGCCCACCCCGGGCGGTGAGCGCGGCCGTGGCACGTACGCAGAAGGAAGACAAGTGATGACCGAGCCATTCACCACCGCCGCAGTGGTCGGCGCCGGGACGATCGGCCTGTCCTGGGCCGCGCTCTTCGCCGGCCACGGCATGCGGGTACGCGTCACCGACCCCCGGCCGGACCTGGCCGAGGCGGTCGCCGAGGCGCTCGACCGGGCGGCCGGGCAACTGGCCGCGCAGGGCCTTGACGTGCACGGCCTCGCAGGGCGGGTGCACATCGCCGACGATGTCACCGACGCGGTGCGCGACGCCGACATCGTCCAGGAGAACGGACCGGAGAACGCCGACTTCAAGCGGGAGCTGTTCACCACCCTGGTCGGCGCGGCCCCCGCGCACGCGCTGCTGCTCAGCTCGTCCTCGGCGATCCCCGCCACGGCGTTCACCGACACCATCGAGGAGGCCGGCCGGATCCTGATCGGCCACCCCTTCAACCCGCCGCACCTGGTGCCGCTGGTGGAGGTGGTGCCGGGGGAGCGCACCTCGCAGGAGAGCGTGGCGCGGGCCGTGGACTTCTACCGCTTCGTCGGCCGGGTCCCGGTCGTGGAACGCAAGGAGATCCCCGGCTTCGTCGGCAACCGCCTGCAGAACGCCCTCAGCCGGGAGGCGATCTACCTGGTCGAGCAGGGCGTGGTCAGCCCGGCGGAACTGGACACCGTGATGGTGAACTCGCTCGGTCTGCGCTGGGCGACGGTGGGGCCGTTCCTCGGCGCGCACCTCGGCGGCGGCCCCGGCGGCTACCGGCACATGGCCGAGCACATCGGCGTGTCGATGCAGCGGATGTGGGACTCGCTCGGCCGCCCGGAGCAGACCCCCGAGCAGACCGAACGGCTCGTCGCGGCCGTCGAGGACGCCTATGGCTCCCGTTCCTACGCCGACCTCACTCAGGAACGCGACGCCAAGCAGATCGCCGTGCTGTCCGCCCGGGACAGCGCCACCAGCCTGGAGAAGGAGACCCGGTCATGACCGCCCTGCTGCCCGAGAAGGCATCCGAGAAGGCATCCGGCAAGGCGCCCGAGAAGGCTTCCGCCGACGAGCGGCCGGCCGCGGACTTCTACGGCTTCGAGTCGCTGCTGCCCCCGCACGAGCGCGAACTGCTGCTGCGGGCCCGGTCGTTCATGCGCACCGAGGTCAAGCCGCTGGTCAACGAGTACTGGGCCAAGGGGGAGTTCCCCCACGAGCTCATCGGCAGGTTCCGCGAGCTGGGCCTCGCCGGCGTCCCCTACGAGGGGTACGGCGACCCCCTGCCCGCCGGAAGCAACCTGCTGGTCGGCATGCTCTCGATGGAGTACACCCGCACCGACGCCTCCAGCGCCACCTTCTTCGGCGTGCACAGCGGCCTGGCGATGTACAGCATCTACCGCGGCGGCGACCAGGAACAGCGGGACCGCTGGCTGCCCTCGATGGCCGCGCTGGAGACCATCGGCGCCTTCGCGATGACCGAACCGCTCGGCGGCTCCGACGTGGCCGGGGGCATGCGCACCACGGCCCGCTGGGACGGCGAGAACTGGGTGCTCAACGGTGCCAAGCGGTGGATCGGCAACGCGACCTTCGCCGACCTGGTGGTGGTCTGGGCCCGCGACGAGGCCGATGACAAGGTCAAGGGCTTCGTGGTGGAGAAGGGCACCCCGGGCTTCTCCCCGGTGAAGATCGAGAACAAGATCGCGTTCAGGATCGTGGAGAACGCCGAGATCACCCTGACCGACGTCAAGGTGCCCGAGGCCAACCGGCTGCAGCGGATCAACTCCTTCCGTGACGTGGCGGAGATCCTCCGCGCCACCCGCAGCGGGGTCGCCTGGCAGGCCCTCGGCGTGATGATCGGCGCCTACGAACTGGCGCTGGACTACGCCAAGGAGCGCAGGCAGTTCGGCCGCCCGATCGCACGGTTCCAGCTGGTGCAGGACCTGCTGGTCAAGAGCCTCGGCAACATCACCGCCTGCTGGGGCATGCTGGTACAGCTCGCACGGCTGCAGGACGCCGGCGTCTTCCGCGACGAGCACTCCTCGCTGGCGAAGGCGTACGTCACCTCGCGGATGCGAGAAGTGGTCGGGTGGTGCCGGGAGATATTCGGCGGCAACGGCATCGTGCTCGACTACGACATCGCCCGGTTCTTCGCCGACGCCGAGGCGATCTACTCGTTCGAAGGCACCCGCGAGATGAACACCCTCATCGTCGGCAAGGCGGTCACCGGCGAGAGCGCCTTCGTCTGACCGCGGCCCCCGTCGACCCGCGCCGGCCCCGAGGGCACCTGTGCCTCGGCGCCGGCGCGGACCCATGCACGGGTGCCGCCCCGGCCCGCTACGCCGCGGTGCCGGCGCGGAAAAGTGCCTGCGTGGCGCCCGGGTTCGTGCGCCGCGCACAAGTGCCGCACCGAGCGTCGTCGCCCGCGCCCATGGGCCGCGAGGGCCGCGGATTCGTACCGTCTCTCCTCACGTACCGGACATCCGTCCCGCGTCGGGACGCGCACTGCGTCCGCCCGACAGCGTCGACGTATTTCGAGGAGCCGACATGCATATCGCGGAACTGCCAGATCTGCGGGCCCGGCGGGACGCGGGCGGTCCCTGCATCGCTGACGATATGGCAATTCTGGACAATACGGCGTTCGCCTGCCGGGTGCGCCGGGCCGCGGCGGCCCTGCGGGCGCGGGGCGTCGGGCGCGGGGACGTGGTGGCACTGCTGCTGCCCAACACGGCGGACCTCGTCGTCGCGCTCTTCGCCGCCTGGCGGCTCGGCGCGGCCGTGACCCCGGTCAACCCGGCCCTCACCGAGAGCGAGGTGCGGTACCAGCTCGGCGACGCGGGTGCCGCGGTGGTCGTCACCGCCGAGCCGTCGCCGCTGGCCGGGGCGCTGACGGTGACCGAGTTGGGCGCCGGGCCCGAAGACGAGGCCGCACCGGAGACGGACGCGGACGCGCTCGCCCTGCTGATCTACACCAGCGGCAGCACCGGGCGGCCCAAGGGCGTGATGCTCGACCACGCCAACCTCGCGGCCATGGCGCGGATGATGATCGAGACCGCCCGGCTCTCCGAGGCCGACCACAGCCTGCTGATCCTGCCGCTCTTCCACGTCAACGGGATCGTGGTCGGCGTGCTGTCCCCGCTGCTGGCCGGCGGACGGGTCACGGTGGCCGGGCGGTTCCGGGCCGAGACCTTCTTCGACCTGGTCACCGCGGTCCGCCCGACCTGCTTCTCCGGGGTCCCGGCGATCTATTCGATGCTGGCCGAACTGCCGGACCGGGTACGGCCCGACACCTCGTCGGTGCGGTTCGCCGCCTGCGGGGCGGCCCCGATGCCGCCCGCGCTCATCGAGCGGTTCGAGCGCCGATACGGCATCCCGATCCTGGAGGGCTACGGCCTGTCCGAGGGCACCTGCGCCTCCACCACCAACCCGCTGGACGGCCCGCGCAAGCCCGGCACGGTCGGACGGCCGCTGCCCGGCCAGCAGGTCGCCGTGATGGATCGGCAGGGCCGGATCCTGCCGGCGGGCGCGACCGGTGAGGTGGTGGTGCGCGGCCCCAACGTGATGCGCGGCTACCTGGGCCGCCCGGAGGAGACCGCCCGCACCGTGGTCGACGGCTGGCTGCACACGGGCGATGTCGGCCGCTTCGACGAGGACGGCTATCTGGTGCTGGTCGACCGCATCAAGGACATGATCATCCGAGGCGGCGAGAACATCTACCCGAAGGAGGTCGAGACCGTCCTCGGCGACCACCCCGACGTGCTCGAGGCCGCCGTGGTGGGCGCCGCCGACCCGCGGCTCGGCGAGGTACCGGTGGCCTTCGTGGCACTGCGCACGGGCGCGGCGGCCACCGCAACCGACCTGCTCGGCCACTGCCGGGCCCGGCTGGCGCGGTTCAAGGTGCCCGCCGAGATCACCCTCGTCGACCGACTGCCGAGGAATCCCGTCGGCAAGACGGACAAGCCCGCGCTGCGGGCCAGGACCACCGCCGTCACCACGGCCGGCTGAACAGAAACGGAAGGCAGTCATGGGATTCCTCGCACCGGACACGGCTGACGTCGACATACAGCAGTGGCGCAGCCGCCCCTACCAGCAACGCATCAGGCCGCTGGCCGAGCACTGGGTCATGCACGGCTTCGGCACCCCCCGCATCGTGCACCTGCTGTACCTGGTGAAGATCACCGCGTACGCGCTCGGCGGCATGGCGGTCGTCTCCGCGACTCCCGGCGTCGGCGGCATCACGGACTTCGGTTCCTGGTGGGCGGAACCGATCGTCTATCAGAAGCTCGTCGTCTGGACAGTGCTGTGGGAGGTACTGGGACTCGGCTGTGGCTCGGGCCCGCTCAGCTCACACTTCGTGCCGCCGGTGGGCGCCTTCCTGCACTGGCTGCGCCCCGGCACCGTACGACTGCCCCCCTGGCCCGGCCGGATTCCGTTCACCGGGGGGACCCGGCGCACGGTGGCCGACGTGGCCCTGTACGCGGCGGTACTGGGAGCGGCGGTGTGGCTGCTGTGCTCACCGGGCGACGGGGACGCGGCCGGCGTGCTGGCTCCGTGGCGCGTCGCCGTGCTCGCGGTGCTGCTAGCGCTGCTCGGGCTGCGCGACAAGACCGTCTTCCTCGCCGCCCGCGCGGAGCACTACGGACTGACGCTGCTGATCTTCCTGTTCCCGGTGAGCGACATGACCGCCGCGCTGAAACTGGTCATGCTCGCGCTGTGGTGGGGCGCCGCGTCCTCCAAGCTCAACCGCCACTTCCCGTTCGTGGTGGCCGTGATGATCAGCAACAGCCCGCTGCACCCGGCCTGGTTCAAGCGCCGGCTGTACCGGCACTACCCCGACGATCTCCGGCCGTCCGCTCTCGCCGCCGCGGCCGCGCACAGCGGCACGGTGATCGAGTACGTGGTGCCGCTGGTCCTGGTGCTCTCCCACGGCGGGCCCGTCACCACGATCGCCCTCGCCGTGATGGTCGTCTTCCATCTGCACATCATGTCGACCTTCCCGATGGGGGTGCCGCTGGAGTGGAACGTCTTCTTCATCTACTCGGCAATCGTCCTCTTCGGCCACGACGCGGCGGTCGGCGCCTTCGCCGTGCACTCCCCGCTGCTGGCCGCGGCGCTGGTGCTGGGCCTGGTGGTGGTCCCGGTGCTCGGGCACATCCGTCCCGACCTGGTGTCGTTCCTCCCCTCGATGCGCTACTACGCCGGCAACTGGCCCACCAGCCTGTGGTGTTTCCGCAAGGGCACCGAGCAGCGGCTCAACGAGCACATCGTCAAGGCCTCCGGTCTGCCGGTCGACCAGCTCACCCGCCTGTACGGCGCCGACGCCGCCGAACTGGTGCTGCACCAGGGGCTGGCCTGGCGGGCGATGCACAGCCACGGCCGCGCGCTGGCCGGACTGCTGCCGCGGGCCGTGGACGACGTGGAGTCCTACGATGTGCGGGAGGGCGAGACGGTGGCGGGAGCGGTCCTCGGCTGGAACTTCGGCGACGGCCATCTGCACAACGAGCAGCTGGTGGCCGCCGTACAGCAGCGGTGCGGCTTCGCGCCGGGCGACCTGCGCGTCGTCCTGCTCGAGTCACAGCCGACGCACCGCCAGCGCCAGCACTACCGCATCGTGGACGCGGCGAGCGGCCTGATCGAGGAGGGTTATGTGAACGTACGGGAGATGGTGGTCCGGCAGCCCTGGCTCGACGACGAGACGCCCGCGATTCCCGTCGAGCCCGTCGCGCGCCCGCGGCCGGCGACCGAGGTGGCGGCCGTACATGAGTGACGCGATCGTGGTGGGGGCCGGCCCGAACGGGCTGGCCGCCGCCGTCGCCCTGGCCCAGCGGGGCCTGAAGGTGACCGTCCTGGAAGCCGCCGACGAGATCGGCGGCGGCACGAGGAGCAGCGAACTCACCGTTCCCGGCCTGCTGCACGACCACTGCTCCGCGGTACACCCGCTGGGCGTCGGCTCGCCGTTCCTGCGGACCCTCGGCCTGGAGCGGTACGGCGTCGAATGGGCCTGGCCCGAGGTCGATCTGGCCCATCCGCTGGACGGCGGGCGGGCCGGGGTGCTGGTCCGGTCCGTGGAGCGGACCGCGCGCGGGCTCGGCGCGGACGGCCCGGCCTGGGAGCGCTTGTTCGCGCCACTGACCGACGACTTCGACGCCTTGCTCGACGACGTCCTGCGGCCGGTGGTACACCTGCCGGCCCATCCCGTCCGCCTCGGCCGGTTCGGGGTGCGGGCGCTGCAGCCGGCCACGATGGTGGCTCGGCGCTGGCGCGGAGAGGAGGCCCGGGCGCTGTTCGCGGGGGCGGCGGCGCACGCCTTCCATCCGCTGACGCGCCCGCTGACCGCGTCGCTCGGGCTGATGTTCGTCGCCGCCGGGCACCGTTACGGCTGGCCCGTCGCCCGCGGTGGCTCCCGCGTGATCGCCGAGGCGCTCGCCGCGCTCCTGCGGGAGCTCGGCGGCACCATCGAGACCGGCGTGCACGTGCGCTCGCTGACCGAACTCCCGCCCGCCCGGACCGTGATGCTCGACGTCGCCCCGCGCGCCGCCGTCGGCATCTGCGGTCCGGCACTGCCGGCGCGCGTCCGGCGCGCCTATCTGCGCTGGCGCCACGGGCCGGCGGCGTTCAAGGTGGACCTGGCCGTGGCCGGCGGGGTGCCGTGGACCAACGAGTCCTGCCGCCAGGCCGGCACCGTGCACCTCGGCGGCACTCTGGCAGAGGTCGTCCGCACGGAGCGGGAGACCAGCCGGGGTCACATGCCCGAGCGACCGTTCGTACTGCTCTCCCAGCAGTACCTCGCCGACCCGGGCCGCTCGGCCGGGGACGTCCACCCGGTCTACGCGTACGCGCACGTACCGCATGGCTACACGGGGGACGCCACCGAGGCCGTGCTCGGCCAGATCGAGCGGTTCGCCCCCGGTTTCCGGGAACGCATCGTGGGCATCGCCGTCCGCTCGGCCGTGGAGATGTCCCGGTACAACCCCAACTACGTGGGGGGCGACATCATCGGCGGGGCCAACACCGAGACGCAGCTTGCGCTGCGCCCCCGGGTGGCCCTCGACCCCTACAGCACCGGCATCCCCGGCGTGTACCTGTGCTCGGCGGCCACCCCGCCCGGTGCCGGGGTGCACGGCATGTGCGGTGCGAACGCCGCCCGCTCCGCACTGCGGTACCTGGACCGGTGAGCGGTCCTGTGCAGCGGCCGGACGGGGCACCGGATCCGGTCGTTCTCGCGGCCCAGGTGATACAGGCCAACCGGGACGACGTCATCGCCCGACTGGTCGCCACCACCGAGGCGGAGATCGCCCAACTCGAACACGACGAACCGCTGCACAGGCTCCTGGAAGCCAGCATCACCGAGAACATCGTCACCGCCCTGCACGTCATCATCAACCGCATCGACCCGCAGACCGTGGACGCACCGGCCTCGGCCGTCTCCTACGCCCGCAGGCTCGCCCAGCGCGACGTTCCGCTCTCGGCCTTGCTGCGCGCCTACCGGCTCGGCCATGCGCAGAGCCTGGACCTGGTCCTCGGCGAGGCCGTCCGACTGGGGCTGCCCGATCCGGCCGGCACCGTCATCGCCCTCGTCAGCCTCACCTCGGCTTATCTGGACCGGGTCTGCGACCAGATCGGCCGTGTCTACGAGGAGGAGCGTGAACGCTGGGTGGGCAGCCGGGGCGTGCTGCGCCAGTACTGGGTCAACCAGCTCCTCGACAACCCCCGGGTGGATCTGCGCCAGGCCGAGGCCGCCCTCGACTACCGGTTGTCCGGCAGCCATCTGGCCGTCGAGGGCTGGCTCCACGGCACGACGGCGACCACCGACCCCGCCGCCGTCTTCGACCGGCTGACCTCGCTGCTGTACACCGTCCTGCACGCACAGGGCCGCCCCCTGCTGGTCCACACCGACGAGGCGGACGCCCGGATCTGGCTCACCGTCAGCCCTGGCTGCCCGGTGGATCCCGACACCGTCGCCGCCGGACTGGCCGACGCCGCGCTACCGGTACGGGTCGCTCTGGGCATCGTCCGGCCGGGCCTCGACGGCTTCCGCCGCAGCACCCGCGCCGCCGCCCGCGCCAAGGCCCTCGCCCTCTCCGCGGGGGCCGGCACCCCGAAAGTGGTGGCCTTCGGCCGCGTCGCCCCCGTCGCTCTCCTGGTCGACGAGCCCCGCGAGCTGGCCGACTTCGTCTTCGACACCCTCGGCGACCTCGCCGTGGACGACCGCCGACGCGCACTCCTGCGCGAGACGCTCCGCGTCTTCCTCGCCACCAATCGCAGCTACGCCGCCACCGCGGACCAGCTGATGGTCCACCGCAACACGGTCCACTACCGCGTCCAGCGCGCCGTCGACCACTACCACCTCGACCTCGACGCCAACGCCTTCGACCTCCACTTCGCCCTCAACGTCTGCCGCTGGCACGGAGCGAAGGTCCTGCGCCGCAAGCGATGATGACGAGGGCTGGGGTGAGGTGACGTCCCCGCGCCACGCAGCCCTCCTCAGCCCTCAGCCCTCAGTGCTCCAGGACGAGCAGCTGTGCCTCCTCCGGGGACCAGCCGACCGTCACCTCGGCGTCGAGGCGGCCGGTGGCGCGCGAGCCCGTGCCGAGTTCCCGCATGACCACGTCCTGGCCGCCTACGTGCAGTCGGTGGCGGATCGTGGCCCCGAGGCTGGTGGAGGACAGTACCCGGCCGGAACCGCGGTTCTCGGTGCGGTCGGCGTCGACGAACCGCAGATGTTCGGGGCGGATGGAGACCGCGTACGCGTCGCCCTTGGCCCCGCGATCCCGTACCCGGCCGACTCCCCATGCGCCGAGGTCGACGACGGCCTCGCCGTCCTTGCGTTCGAGCACCGTGCACGGCAGCAGGTTGGTGTCGCCGAGGAAGTTGGCGACCCAGTCGGTACGCGGATGTGCGTACACGTCCGCGGGGGCGCCCTCCTGCACGATCCTGCCGTCGCGCATGACCACGATCCGGTCGGACATGGACATGGCCTCGTCCTGGTCATGGGTGACGAACAGGACGGAGATGCCGAGCGACTGCTGCAGTGTCTTGACCTCGTCCTGCATCTGCTCACGCAGGCGCTTGTCCAGGGCGGCCATCGGTTCGTCCAGGAGCAGGGCCGCGGGGTTGAACACCAGCGCACGGGCGAGCGCGACGCGCTGCTGCTGGCCACCGGACATCTGCCGCGGACGACGGTCGCCGAACCCGGCGAGACCGACGCGGGCGAGTGCCTCCTCCGCGCGCCTGCGTCGCTCGCCGCGCTGGATCCCGCGCATGCGCAGCGGGAACTCGACGTTCTCGACGGCGCTCATGTGCGGGAACAGGGCGTAACTCTGGAAGACGATGCCCAGGTTGCGGTCCTTGGGGGGCAGCCGGTCCACCGGACTGCCGTCGATCAGCACGGTGCCGGAGGTGAGTTCCTCGAAGCCGGCGACCATCATCATGGTCGTGGTCTTGCCCGAGCCGCTCGGCCCGAGCAGCGTGACGAACTCGCCCGGGTCGACCGACAGATCGAGATCGTCGACGGCGGCGACGTTCCCGTACGTCTTGCGGACACCCCGCAGCTCGATGGCGCCGCACCGCTCCTGGGGAACCGCGGAGGATGCCTGGACTGTGCTCGTGGTCGTCATGGTTCACCCTGTCTGGTCGGGGGCGGTCAGGGGCAGCAGCCGCGCGACGGAGCGGCGGCGGATCGTGAAGCAGGCCTGTACGAGCAGACCGAGCGTGGCGACGGTGACGAGCATCGCCGAGGACACGGCGATCTTCGGGGTCAGGTTGTACTGGATGTCGGTGAACATCTTCACCGGCAGCGTCGTCGCGCTCGGGGACTGCAGGAACAGCGCTATGACCGTCTCGTCGATGGACACCGAGAAGGCGAACAGGGCCCCCGCGACGAGCCCCGGCCGGATGACCGGGAGATAGACGAACCGCATGACGGAGAAGGCTCCGGCGCCCAGGCTGCTCGCCGAGCGGACCAGGGCCGGGTTCAGCCCGGCGAGGCTGGCCCGCACGGTCAGGAAGGCGTACGGCACGGCGATCACGGCATGGGCGAGGCCGATCGGCAGGACCGTCCCCACCATGCCGAGGGAGATGAAGAACTGGTAGAACGCCAGAGCCATCACCACCGCGGGCACGATCATCGGTGCGAGCAGCACGCCCGTCACCGCAGCCTTCCCGGGAAACTCACGCCCGTGCAGCGCCACCGCGGCCGTCCCCCCGAGCAGCACCGCGATCACCACCGAGACTCCGGCCGCCTGGAGGCTCGCGGACAGGGCCGTCATCCACGCCTGGTCGCTGAAGAATCCGGTGACCGCCGCCGTGGACAACTGCTGGGGCGGGAAGGTGATGTAGCGGCTTCCGGTGAACGCCACCGGCAGCACGATCAGCGTCGGCACCACCAGGAAGACGAAGACCGGCACGGAGGCGATCAGCGAGGACACATGTCGAGGTCTAACCGGCCTCATATTCGCCTCCTGCACGAAGGATCCGCTGGTATACGGCGACGAGCACACTCACGACGACGGTCAGCAGCAGCGCGAGCGCCGACGCACCGGCGAAGTCGGTCAACTGCCGTGCGTAGAAATCGATCTGGTTGGCGATCATCATGTCGCCGGGGCCGCCGAGCACGACGGGTGTGATGAAGAACCCCGTGCTGATGATGAACACCAGCAGACCCGCGGCCGAGACCCCCGGCACCGTCAGGGGCAGAATGATCCGCCGGAAGACCGACGCCTCGCCCGCACCCAGCGACCGGGCCGCCAGTTCGAGCCGGTCGTCGATCGCGGCCAGGGCCGCGAAGATCGGGAAGACGGCGTAGGGCAGCAGATAGTGCACCATGCCGAGCACGACGGCGAAGCGGTTGTGGAGCAGGGCCAGTGGTGCGTCGGTGAGACCGAGCCCCTGCAGTGCGGTGTTCACCAGGCCGTTGTCCTGCAGCAGGACCGCCCAGGCGAAGTTCTTCACCAGGACGCCCGTCCAGAAGGGCAGCAGCACCAGCGCAAAGAGGACGACCCGCGCCAGCGGGCCGCGCCGCCAGATCACCACGGCCAGCAGGTAGCCGAGCACGACCGTGGCGAGCGTCGACAGCGCGCTGATCTCGAAGGTGTTGAGCAGCGACCGAGACACCAGCGGGTCTTTCAGCACGCGCTGGTAGGCGTTGTCGTGGGTGCTCGCCGCGGCGAGTTTGCCGAGGGGCGTCAGGAAGAGTACGGCGTCGAAGGCGAGGGCGGGCGCCAGCAGCAGCAACCACGTGCCGCGCGGGCGCCGGCGCCGCCGCGGCGCACCGGCACCGGTGAGAGCGGATGAGGGTGTCGCGGCGGGCGTGACGGTGGGCGTCATCAGCTGCCCGCCTGCCACAGCTTGAAGCGCTGCTCGGTCGCCTTGAGGTTCTTGGCCCACCAGGCGTCGTCGCGGACCAGGACGGAGTCCGCCAGCTTGGGGCTGGTGGGCAGGGAGTCGGCCACCGAGGAAGGCAGCTTGGCCAGAGCCGGGGTGTTGGCCAGGGTGAGGTTCGTGGTCTGGATGAAGTCGGCGCCGGCCGCGGCGTCGTTGCTCATGAAGTCCAGGAGCCGGAAGGCCGCCTCCTTGTTCCTGGCCCCCTTGGGGACCACGAAGTAGTCGCCCGCGACGACGCTGTTCCTGGCCGTGAAGTTCAGTCTCGCGCCATCCTTGCGGGCGGCATTGATCCGGTTGTTGAAGCTGGTCGAGAGGGCGACCTCACCTGAGGTCAGCTGCTGGATCGGCTCCTGGTTGGCCGTGTGGTAGATCAGCCTGTCACGCCCGGGATGCCGGGCCAGGTACTTCAGGGCGGCATCGACGTCGAGCGGGTAGATCTTGTCGAAGGGGACGCCGGCGGCGAGCCGTGCCGCCTCCAGGATCGAGCTGTCGGACAACTGCGAGTAGACGGAACGCTTGCCCTTGTAGCGGCCTTGGTCCAGGAACTGCTCCCAGTTCTGGGGCGCCTGCGCATCGGGAATGTGCTTCTGGTCCCAGGCCATCACGAAGAGGAAACTCAGATACTTGATGCCGTAGTCGGCCTTCGCGTAGGACGGCAGCCCCTTGTCGCTGATGACGCCGTAGTCCAGCTTCTCCAACAGCCCCTCGTCGACGGCCTGGAGGTACTCCGGCGCGGTCAACTCCACCAGATCCCACTGGACATCGCCGGACTGCACCTGGGCCTTCAGCCCGGCGAGGCTGGTGTTGGCCAGCAGCGACGGGCGCACCCCCGTCCTCTTCTCGAACGGCTTGAGCAGCGTCCTGGTCAGCTGGTCGTTGTAGGAGCCGCCGTACGAGGTGACGGTCACCGTGGTGTTCGGCTTGGCGGACGGGGTCGATTTGGTGCTGCACGCGGTGAGCAGACCCCCCGCGAGGGGTGCCGCCAGCGCGGAGGCTCCGGCCGCTCGCAGGATCGACCGGCGGCTCATGCTTCTGTGTGACTGCTCGTTCATGGTGACCATGCCTTTCTTGGAACACGACGGCCCCGCGTCGGAGTACACCCATGACAGGTGTGCGACGCGATCAATGACGGGGCGCGGCAGGGCTCAGCCCCGGAGGGGAGAGGGAGAAGAGGGCAGAGAGGGAAAAGGGAAAAGAGGGTGATGAGCGAAAAGGGGGGACGAGGGAAACAGGGGGACGAGGGAAACAGGGGGACGAGGGAAACGGGGGGACGAGGGAAAAACGGGGACGGAAATGGAGTGATCTGGGGGATCCACGCACTGCGATCTGCGTCATGAGCGCACAGGTCGGGGATTGCGACCTCTGCAACCGACAGCCGTCGCCAACGGCCATGACTTCCGGAACCCATGGGCATCCGCCATCACGATCAGGCGATCCGCGGACAAGGAAAGGCGATCCGGATCACGCGGTCCGGGCCGGCCCGGCGACCGCGTGGCGCAACAGTAGGGACCTGCCCACTGCACGTCAATGAGTGCGGGAGTGTGCAGACCATCCATGGAGGCGGTATGACTATGGATGAATCCACCACTTCTTTGCCGGTCGGGCGGCGGGATAGCGTCGTCGTCAATTCCGCGTCGTGCGGGTCGGCCCCCTCGCCCCGCACGACGCGGAACTCAGCCGCACGGCCGCCCCCACCCCCTGGGCGCTACGTCGTCTCCACCGTCCAGCCGGCCTGACCCCAGATCCTCCGACGGCAGATATCCGATATCCCCACTCGCCACTCCGCACGATTCCCGAGCCACGAGGAGCACAGAACGTCGTGAGCGAAATCCGTACGCTGCGCAATTACATCGACGGTGCATTCGTCGACGCGAAGGACGGTCGTACGCTGCCGGTCGTCGACCCCACCACCGGTGAGGTCTACGCGAGCTCACCGCTTTCGGGGGCGGCAGACGTGGACGCGGCGATGGCGGCCGCGGCGGCAGCCTTTTCTGCGTGGCGCGACTCCACCCCCAGCACCCGGCAGAAGCTGCTCCTGAAGATCGCGGACGCCGTCGAGGCACGCGCTGAGGAACTGGTCGAGGCGGAGTGCCGTGACACCGGCAAGCCCCGCGCCGTGACCAGGACCGAAGAGATCGTTCCCATGGTCGACCAGTTGCGTTTCTTCGCGGGCGCGGCGCGTCTGCTGGAGGGCAAGGCAGCCGGAGAGTACGCGGAGGGCCTGACCTCCATCATCCGGCGGGAGCCGATCGGGGTGTGTGCGCAGGTCGCGCCCTGGAACTACCCGATGATGACGGCGGTGTGGAAGTTCGCACCGGCGATCGCCGCGGGCAACACCGTGGTCCTCAAGCCATCGGACACCACCCCCGCGTCCACGGTGCTGCTCGCCGAGATCGTCGGTGGCGTGCTGAAGGAGCTGGATCTGCCCGCAGGTGTGCTCAACGTCGTATGCGGCGACCGGGACACCGGGCAGCTCATGGTCGAGCATCCGGTTCCTGCCCTGGCCGCCATCACCGGTTCCGTACGTGCCGGCATCCAGGTCGCCCAGAGCGCCGCCAAGGACATCAAACGCGTCCACCTGGAGCTCGGCGGCAAGGCACCCGTGGTCGTCTTCGATGACGCGGACCTCGTGCAGGCCGTCGAGTGCATCACGACCGCGGGCTTCTTCAACGCCGGACAGGACTGCACGGCCGCAACCCGTGTGCTGGTGCACGAGTCCGTCCACGACGAGTTCGCCGCCTTGCTCGCCAAGGCCGCCGCCGAGGTCAAGACCGGTGGCGTCGACGAGGACGGCGTGCTCTTCGGCCCGCTCAACAACGTCAACCAACTCGCCCAGGTCAGTGGCTTCATCGACCGGCTCCCGTCGCATGCCAAGGTCGAGGCGGGCGGTCACCGCGTCGGAGACCAGGGCTACTTCTACGCCCCCACCGTCGTCTCCGGTCTCAAGCAGGACGACGAGATCATCCAGAACGAGGTGTTCGGCCCGGTCATCACCGTCCAGTCCTTCGCCGACGAGGACCAGGCCGTGGAGTGGGCCAACGGCGTCGACTACGCTCTGGCCTCCTCGGTCTGGACGAAGGACCACGCCCGCGCCATGCGCATGTCGAAGCGCCTCGACTTCGGCTGTGTCTGGATCAACACCCACATGGTCCTCGTCGCCGAGATGCCGCACGGCGGCTACAAGAAGTCCGGCTACGGCAAGGACCTTTCGGCCTACGGCTTCGAGGACTACACCCGCATCAAGCACGTCATGACATCGCTGTGATGCCGGACCGGATACCGGCCATCGACCGCCCATGCGGACGGACGCGAACAGGGCCGCGGTTCTGGGCTCATGGGGCGACAACGGTCACCGTCGGTCGTCAGCGGTTCTCCTCGGGGGCCCGGAGGTGCACGTACGGCTGAAGGGCCGTCGTGTCGAGTGGGCCGTGGGACGGCGCGGAGGCGGTGGAGAGGGACTGTCGCGGGAGCGGTTCGCAGTGCCCCACCTGCCGCGGGTCGGGTTCGCCGGGAAAGCCCAGTCGCGTCCAGATGGGGCCGGCCAGCTCCGGGAGCAGTGGTCGGCCGAGCAGCCGGGCCCACGGGCCACTCCGACTCCGGCACGAGTGGACTGCGGGCCCCGTCGTCGAGGCCCGTCATGGCGGCCGTCAGGTCCGGGGACCAGGGCCGAGCCGAGCGCACTGGTCGGCTGCTGCTATGAGCGCCCGACCGGCGCGCGGCGCGGGACCGGCCCCTCACGCAGCAGGTCCAGGGCGGCCCGGCCACCACGGTCGGGGCGTCCTCTCGTCGCACGACGACCATGCCGTCGGCGCCGGCCGGCGAGTCCAAGAGCCGGTCCGCGGCAGGCCTGAGGCTGTCGCCGTCGGCCTTGTGGCAAGGTGGAGCACAACAGCCCGGGTACCGCGGAGTTACTCGCCAAGCTCGCGGCTCGATCGCCGCCCCATCAGGACTTCAGAGAGCGACCTTGACGGCTGACGACAATGAGCGGGCCTCGTGTTCTGCGGGTGCCCCGGCAGTTGCTCCACGCGCACCGATGCTCGTCGCACAGCTTCGTCCACGCGCGGCCTTGTGGGCGTGGGGGGTGAGTGTCGCCCTGTTCGGGCTGGTCGGTGCATACGCCCCCAACAACAATACGCTCAGGTATGAGATCACCCCGTATCGATTGCCCTCCATGCCCGGCATTCTGTCCGAGGCATTCATGGTCACAGCCGTACTGCTGTCGTGCCTCGCAACGCTCGGCATACTGAACGCCCATAGGCGGGGTTGGGCTCCTGACACCCGGATCCTGTTCTGGGCCGGTGCCCTCGTTGCGCTTCTCTTGGCCAATTTAACCCCGGTCGGCTCTTCCGACACGGCCAGTTACGCCGCGTACGGCCGGATCACCGCAGTCGGCGGTGACCCCTACGTGATGACACCCGCCCAGTTAGGGGGCGGCTACGCAAGTCTGGTGGGCGCGGCGTGGCGGAATACGCCATCCGTGTACGGGCCCGTCGCGACGTGGCTTCAGGCTGGTGCCGCGTTCGTCGGCGGTGACCAGCCGGCACTGACCATACGGGTGCTGATGCTTGTGAACGTGGCGGCTTTCCTGGCCACGGGCTATCTGCTGACCCGCACTGCCGATGATCCTGTCCGTGCCGGTCTTCTGTGGATCGCCAACCCTCTTCTGATCGGTGTGCTCGTCGCGGGTGGGCATATGGACACCGTTGTCGCCGGCCTGGCCGTCTGCGCCATCCGCCTCGTCAGCCGGAGAGCCCGGGACCACTACGATCTGATTGCCGGAGCACTGATCGGCCTCGCATGCTGCGTCAAGATCAGTAGCATCCTGCTCGGCGTCGGGCTGGCTTGGCCGCTGCTGCGCTCAGGTGCCTGGCAACGGGTTGCCCGGCAGACACTGGCAACCATGATCATCCTGGCTGCCCTCTACGGTGTGTATGGCTTGCACGCATTGGGCCCCCTCTCTGCCGCCTCCCACCAGGTGACCATGCCCTCGGTGTGGGCCGTTTTCGACCGCTTCGCCGCCACGTGGCCGGGACAGGACGCTGCCTCGACCGTGATCAGCCTGCTCTGGCCGCTCCTGATGCTCGTGCTCGCGTCCGTGTTCCGCCGCGGCGTTCCGTCGGACACTCCCGCTGTCGCGGCTGTCCCGTTCGTGCTCGCCTTCGCATGGATCCTCACGGCGCCTTGGTCGATGCCCTGGTACGCGGCTTACGCGTGGGCGCTGGCGGCCATGTTCCGGCAAGGCCGCCTCACTCAGTACCTCGTCGTGACCACCGCTGTGCTGGCCCTGTTCCACAGTGGCGGCGGCCATGGCTGGAGATGGTGAGCTGCTGGCGACTGCACGCCTTGTGCGTCTCCCAGTAGGCGCCCGCCCGTGGGGCATGACGCCGTCCCACCGGCAAGGGCGCCCGATGGGCATCTGCCCAGGTCCGGCGCCCCTCTCCGGTGTCTAGAAGAAGCCGAGCTTCTTCGGCGAGTACGACACCAGCAGGTTCTTCGTCTGCTGATAGTGCTCCAGCATCATCTTGTGCGTCTCCCGCCCGATCCCCGACTGCTTGTAGCCCCCGAACGCCGCGTGCGCCGGATACGCGTGATAGCAGTTCGTCCACACCCGGCCCGCCTGGATCGCGCGGCCCGCGCGGTACGCGGTGGTGGCGTCCCGGGTCCACACGCCGGCGCCGAGGCCGTACAGGGTGTCGTTGGCGGTCTTGACGGCGTCGTCGAAGTCGTCGAAGGAGGTCACGGAGACGACCGGGCCGAAGATCTCCTCCTGGAAGATGCGCATGCGGTTGTCGCCCTCGAAGATGGTCGGCTGGACGTAGTAGCCGCCCTTCAACTCGCCGTCGTACTCGATGCGTTCACCGCCTGTGAGCACTTTCGCGCCCTCCTGCCGGCCGATGTCCAGGTAGGAGAGGATCTTCTCCAGCTGGTCGTTGGAGGCCTGGGCGCCGATCATCGTGTCGGTGTCGAGGGGGTGGCCGGGCTTGATCTGCCGGGTGCGGGCGACGGCGGCGTCGAGGAACTCGGCGTAGTGGCCGCGCTGGATCAGCGCCCGGGACGGGCAGGTGCACACCTCACCCTGGTTGAGCGCGAACATCGTGAAGCCCTCGAGCGCCTTGTCGCGGAAGTCGTCGTCGTGCGCCCAGACGTCGTCGAAGAAGATGTTCGGCGACTTGCCGCCGAGCTCCAGCGTGACCGGCTTGATGTTCTCGGAGGCGTACTGCATGATCAGCCGCCCGGTGGTGGTCTCCCCGGTGAACGCGACCTTCGCCACGCGCGGGCTGGACGCGAGCGGCTTGCCCGCCTCCACGCCGAAGCCGTTGACGATGTTCACCACGCCGGGCGGCAGCAGGTCCGCGATCAGGCTCATCCAGTAGTGGATGGAGGCCGGGGTCTGCTCGGCGGGCTTGATGACGACCGCGTTGCCCGCCGCGAGCGCCGGGGCGAGCTTCCAGACGGCCATCAGGATCGGGAAGTTCCAGGGGATGATCTGCGCGACCACACCGAGCGGCTCGTGGAAGTGGTACGCCACCGTGTCGTCGTCGATCTCGCCCAGCGAACCCTCCTGCGCGCGGATCGCGCCCGCGAAGTACCGGAAGTGGTCGATGGCCAGCGGGATGTCGGCGGCCAGTGTCTCGCGCACCGGCTTGCCGTTCTCCCAGCTCTCGGCGACCGCCAGGGGTTCGAGGCAGGCCTCCATGCGGTCGGCGATCTTGAGCAGGATGTCGGAGCGCTCCGTCACCGACGTACGGCCCCAGCCGGGCGCGGCCGCCTGCGCCGCGTCGAGCGCCCGCTCCACGTCCTCCGCGGTGCCACGCGCGACCTCGGTGAACGGCTGCCCGTTCACCGGAGAGGGGTTCTCGAAGTACTGGCCGCGCACCGGCGGCACGTACTCGCCTCCGATGAAGTGGTCGTAGCGCGCCTGGTAGGAGACGATCGCGCCCTCGGTGCCGGGCGCCGCGTAACGGGTCATACTGGTCTGCCTCCCGGTGAAGCGCTGCCCGCCGTTGGGCAGCTTCCGGCGCGAGGGTAGGAAGCGGAACGTTGCGAGGACGTTGCGCGGCCGGTCAGCGCGTTGCCCGGTGGGTGGGGGCCGCCAGTTCCGCCTCCAGCGCCTCAAGCCGCGCCCGTACCGTCGCCGTCGGCCGCACCGCCGCGAGCGCCCGCCACACCTCGACGTCTTCCCCGCCCCAGGGGGCGTGCGCCCAGTCCGCCAGCAGGTCGGGGTCACGGCGGGCGATCAGCGCTGCCCGCAGCCCGCCGGCCAGGCGCCGGCGGAGCCGCACCACCGCCGGGGCCTGCGAGCCGGGCAGCAGGGGGCCCGCGTACGCCCCCGCGGCCGCGGCGACCGCGCCCGCCCGCAACCGTCGTTCGACGACGGTGACATCGGACTCGACAGGAGCCGTCAGCCGGTACGGCCGGGACGCCAGCAGCCCCGGACCGAGCAGCCTGCGCAGCCGGACCAGTTCGGCGCGCAGCGTCACCGGCGTCACCGACTCGTCCTCGTACAGCGCGCACAGCAGTTCGTCGCCGGTCAGCCCCTCGGGGTGGCGGGCCAGCAGCACCAGCAGCTCGCTGTGCCGGCGGCTGAGCACGGTCCGGCGGCCGTCAAGCCGGAGTGTGGCCTCGTCGCGGCCCAGCGCGGTCAGGGCGGGCGCCTCGTCGGCGGGCCGCGGTGGGGCGAGCAGCGCGAGCTGCGACTCGGCGGCGCGCGCCACCGCCTGTACGAAGCCCAGGCTGTGCGGGTGCGCCAGACCGTCGCCGCCGGTGATGTCCACCGCGCCCAGCACCCGGCCGGTGTGCGGGTCGTGCACCGGCGCCGCCGCGCAGGTCCACGGCTGCACCCGTCGGATGAAGTGCTCCGCCGCGAACACCTGCACCGGCCGGTCGACGGCGACCGCCGTGCCCGGCGCGTTCGTCCCCACCGCGGTCTCCGCCCAGCGCGCGCCTGGGACGAAGTTCATCCGGTCCGCGCGGCGCCGGGTGGCCGGATGGCCCTCGACCCACAGCAGCCTGCCGTGCGCGTCGCACACCGCGAGCAGATGCTCGCCGTCCGCGGCGAACGGCCCCATCAGCTCGCGGAGCAGCGGCATCACCCGGGCCAGCGGGTGCTCCGCGCGGTAGGCGCCGAGGTCGTCGTCCGTCAGCTCCACGCTGGCGGTGCCGTCCGGACCGACTCCCGCCCGAGCGCTGCGCCGCCACGAGTCCGCCACCACCGACCGCACCGGCCGCGGCACGGTACCCGCCGTGGTGAACGTCTCGTGCGCCCGGCGTAGCACCCGGACGCGCTCGGCGGGGTCGGCCCCCGGTTCCAGGGCCACCCACGGATCGGTCAACTGGGCCTCCCGGACGGCGATGCGGCTGGGGACATCGTCACTCGGGGTGCTGGTCCGGACAACCGGTCAGGCGAAGTTGACCAGTCTGATGTAGCGGACCCAGTCCCAGTACGGCCCAGGATCGGTGTGGTCGGTCCCCGGCACCTGGTAGTGCCCGATGATGTGCTCCCGGTCCTTGGGGATGCCGTACGTGTCGCAGATCGCCGCCGTCAGTTTCGCCGACTGCTCGTACAGAGCGTGGGTGAAGTACGCGGGCTGATCCACCCAGCCCTCGTGCTCGATGCCGATGCTGCGGGTGTTGTAGTCCCAGTTTCCCGCGTGCCAGGCGACGTTCGCCTCGCGCACGCACTGGGCGACGTGCCCGTCGGCGGAGCGGACCAGGTAGTGCGTGGACACCTTCTTCTGCGGGTTCTGGAAGATGGCCAGGGTGTCGGTGTACGTCTCCTGGGTGACGTGGATGATCACACGGTCGATCGTGTAGGTGCCGGGGCGGCTGGACGCCGTGTAGTTGGAGGTGGCCGCCGGCTGCCACTCGGCGGGCGGGTAGTCGACGGCCTCGGTCTCGGCACCGGCCCGTGTGGTGGGGAGCAGCGCGTAGGGGACGGCGGCGAGAGCCGCGCCCTTCAGCAGGCGTCGTCTGGTGGGGAGTGGTCTGTCCCGGTCCATGGTGGGGTCGCCTTTCGGGAGCGAGGGAGTGGGGGAGTGGGGGAGTGGGGTGGGGAGCACAGGGAGTTCCGGAGTCGGGTGCGGTCGGCGGCGGAGGGCCCCGGCCGTCTCGCGCGGCCGGGCGTGCGGCCCGTGGCAGGTCTCGCACGCGGGCAGCCATTCCCTGCGGATCTCGGCCGCGCACGTGTAGTTGGTGTCGCACACGTTGGCCAACGGCGATTCCACCGCCTGGGTTGCGAACTGATACGCGTCCAGCTCAGCGAATCCGTAGTCGCGGACCAGCCACTGCACCAGGTGGAGCCGGGATATCCGGAAGGCTCCGCCAGCGGGCGCGCCGAACCCGTCGAGCTGATGTGGGTGGCCGACTCCAGGCGGGGCCACGGCGTGGCGACCTCCTCGAGGAGGTGGACGATCACCACGGGGTGCATCGCGCACCCGAGGGCCACGCCGCAGGTCTCGCCCTCGCCCTCCCGGGCGTGCCCGTCCCCCGAGGCTGAGCAGCGCGCCCTCGGCGTTCACCCCGAGGCAGCAGGTGACGCCGGCCCGCATCTCGGGGGTGTCCATGTTCCCGCCGTGCGCGTCGGCCAACAGGGCCGAGTCCAGGCCGGCGGGTGCCACGCCGACGGTGCCGTGCGTCGGGTCGAGGGGTGGCGTGCCGCCCGTGGCCCGCGTCGCGCCCGGCACGGTCCCGGCCGGAAACCCGGACCACTCCTCGTGCAGCGTGCTCGCCGTGGGGAAGCCCAGTTTCAGGAGCATCAGCGGC
Source organism: Streptomyces sp. NPDC051636 (assembly GCF_044453765.1). Taxonomy (NCBI): domain Bacteria; kingdom Bacillati; phylum Actinomycetota; class Actinomycetes; order Kitasatosporales; family Streptomycetaceae; genus Streptomyces; species Streptomyces sp. NPDC051636. The sequence continues at coordinate 46,862 of NZ_JBITDA010000028.1, forward strand.
GGGACCTCCACGAAGACGTAGCCCCAGCCGACGAGGAAACCCACGGCGGGGTGCAGTCCGCACGCCGTGTCGGTGGCCACCGAGCCCGCCGCGGGTAACTCCCGTGCCGGCTCGGTCACGCAGCAGGCCGTGAACAGGCAGGCCACCAGCGCGAACAGTACGGACAGCGGCAGACTTCCGCCCGCGTTGGCCGCGCCCGACGGAATGGACGCGGCGACGGCGGCGGCCGGCGCCATGGCCGGGACGCTCTGGAACAGGACCTCGTGCAACCCGATGGCATCGCGCCGCAGCCCCTCGGACGTCTCCCCCGACATGCGTCTCCCCCGACCGTGTGTGTCCCCTCGTTCACCTCAGTACGCCACCGCCGCGAGGTCGTGGCGGCAGCACCTCGCGTGAATCACGGTACGGCGCTCCCGAGTCGGGCAGAAGGGAGCCGAGCCGTTCCGTGGACGACGGAGGCTTTGTGGACAACTCCGCCACCCCATCGAGTGAAGTCGGCCCGGAACCGGGTGAGTTGCGTGGCCGTCACCGGGCGGGTGCGCCGCCGGGATCAGGCAGGTCGCCCGGGCCGCGCCGGCCCTGTGACGGTCCTGTGACCGCAAGAGTGGCTTCCACCACAGCCCGCCGTGGTCGAGCACTGATCGACTCGGCGGATGCGTGCCACCCCCGCCATCCTGTCCACCGTCGTCGCCGGCATCCTGCTGCTCACCACCTCCTGCTCCCAGGCCACCGGACTCGCCGTCCCGTCCGATCCCGACGGCCCCACGTGCGATGCGCAGGTGTCCTCGGAGCCTGCCACCCCTGCCGAGCCCACCGCCGAGGCGACGGGCGATGTGACGATCACGGACCCGGGTGGCGACGGCGCTCACGACTGCGGCCGGTTCCAGGTCACCAACCACGCCGCGAAACCCTCCACTTACACCATTACCTTCACCTTCCTCTCCGACAGCGGAGCGCAACTGGCCGACACCTACCGGACCGTGCCGTCCGTCGGACCCGGCCGGACGGTGAGCGGCACCGTCGGCGCGAGTGACCTGCCGCCGGGCGCCGAGGGCTGGTCACGGGTGCGCGTCGAGAAGGTGCGGAGCGTCCCCGTCGACGAGGCACCCGCCCCGGGCGGTCGCTGCCCGTCCTCGGGGCTGCGCCTGTACGCCGACGAGGGCGACGCAGCCATGGGCCTCCGTGTGGCCGGCCTCCACCTGGTGAACTGCGGGACCCGCACCCAGCGCCTCACCGGCTACCCCCGCGTGAGCCTGCTCGACGAGGACCACCGGCCGGTCACCGGCGTACGGATCCTGCACGACGGCTCCGCCATCGCCTCCGGCACCGGCGCCGACGGCCCGGCCCGCCCCCTGTCCCTGAAGCCGGGCGAACGCGCACTCGCAGGCCTGGTCCGGCGCAACACCGTCCTCGACGGCACTGCGGTGAACGTCCCCTACGTCCGGGTCCGGGCGAAGCCGGGCGCCGCCCCCGTGATGGTGACACCTGAACTGGACCTCGGCACCACGGGGAAGGTCGCCGTCGGCCCGTGGAAGCGGGAAGCCCAGGCGATCCCCGCGCAGGCGATCCACGCGAAGACCGTCCGCACTTCACGGCTCACAGGGGCTCACCCTCCCGCAGGCGGACGACGGTTCCGGACAGGTCCGCCCCGCGCAGCGCGGCGAGGGTGGGGAGACGGGCGGTGAGCGGCGTGCCGGTCAACTCGTCGAGGCTGAACAGCCCGTAGCGGTCGTGTTCGGCACTCAGCCGGACATGTGTGTCGCCGTCCAGGGTGCCGCCGTGGAAGAAGCAGTCGAGGACCGGCCCGGTCCCCAGGACGTCCACCCGGTGGTCGATGCCGATCAGTGCCGGGGGTGGGGCCGAGTTCGATGCCGGTCTCCTCCCGCATCTCCCGCCGAGCCGCCGTCCAAGGATCCTCCCCGTGGTCGACCATCCCGCCCGGCAGCCACCATGTCCCGGCGCTCGGCTGACCGGGCCCGTAGCGCAGGAGCAGGATGCGGCCGCTGCCGTCCAGCATCAGTACGCAGGAGGCCACAAGAGCCCGCGGCTGGGTCCTGACCCACTCCTCACGCGGTATCCATTCCACCATGTACGCCTCCCCGGTGCCCTCTGTCCCGCCGTGAAACACATGCGGTTCGGCACGGCAGAGCCCTCATCCCCGCTCCGCCACCACCGCCGGATCGTCGAGCACGGCGCGTATCACGGAGTGCGCGGCACCGAGCAGCGGTCCTTCGGGGCCCAGGCGGGAGACCGACACCGGGCAGGCGGGGCCCGCCGTGCGGCCGGCCAGCTCGGCCTGAAGGGACGTCAGGAGCCAGGGCGACAGCCCCGCCAGCGCGCCGCCCAGGACGACGGATTCGGGGTCGAGCAGGTTGACCGCCCCGGTCAGGGCTATGCCGAGGGCGGTACCGGCGTCCTGGAGCGCCTGCCGCACGCCCGCGTCCCCCTCGTCGGCCCGCCGGGCGAGCAGCCCGACCAGGTCCTCGCCCGCTTCGAGTCCCGCCGCGCGCAGAACCGCTTCCTCACCGGCGTACTGCTCCAGGCAGCCGCGTCCGCCGCACCCGCACCGGGGCCCGTCCGGCCGGACCGGCACATGGCCCAGCTCGCCCGCGAATCCCCGCGTCCCGCGCAGCAGCCGGCCGTCCACGACGACCGCGGCGCCGATGCCGATCTCGGCCGACACGTGCAGGAAGTCGCCCGGGGTGTCCGTCCCGAGCCAGAGTTCGGCCAGCGCGCCGAAGTTGGCCTCGTTGTCCACGGTCAGCGGTATGTCCGTGGGCAGCAGGGCGCCGAGGTCCGTGTCGTGCCAGCCGAGGTTCGGGGCGCGTACGACCGTACGGGCGTCCCGCGCCACCAGGCCGGGCACGGCGACCGCGAGCCCGGCGGGCCACAGTCCCTCCCGCTCCGCCTCGGCGACGATCCGGCGGACGAGCGCCTCGAGCTCCTCGAGCACCGGTCCGGCTGCACGGCCCCGGTTCGCGCGGTGCCGGACGGCTCGGGCCCGGACCTCGCCCCGCAGGTCGACCGCGCACACCGCGAGGTGGTCGACGCCGACCTCCGCCCCGATCCCGGCCGGACCCCGCCCGCTGACCGCGAGCGCCGACCCCGGCCGGCCCACCCGGCCGGGCCGCTCGGGACCCAGCTCCTCCAGCAGGCCCCAGCGGATCAGCTCGTCCACCAGAGTCGACACCGCCGCCCGCGTCAGACCGATGCGCGAGGCGACCGCGGCCCGCGAGAGCGGTCCCTCGGCGCTGACGGTGTGCATCACCCGGGCGAGGTTGCGGCGGCGCATGCCCTGCTGGGTGTCGGGCAGGGCCCGGCCGCGACCGGCCGGGCGGGCCTCGTGCAGCGGTGCGGTCATGGCTGAAGTCAGTCCTCGGTCCGTGGCCCTCACGGGCGTCTCTGTGAGGGGTGGGTCAGCGACCGCCCGCCCCCCGCTCCAGCAGCGGCGCCGCGTCGGAGAGTACCCCGGTGATCCGGGCCAGCGTCTCCTCGTCCCGCTCCACGGCGTCCAGCACCGGTCCGGCCGTGGTGTTCCAACGGCGGGCCACCGCGGCCGGGTCCTCGCCGGTCAGCAGTCCGGTCGCCTGCGCCGCGGCGCCCAGCGCGACCAGTTCCCCGGCTTCGGGCACCTGGACCGGCCGCCCCGACAGCCGCCGTACCGTCTGCTGCCAGGCCGAGCCCCGTGCCCCGCCGCCGATCAGCAGCAGCGGTGCGGTGCGGTCCGCGTCCTCGTCGAGCACCAGGTCGAGCGCGCCGAGCAAGGAGTGCACGGCACCGTCGTACGCCGCCTGCAGCAGCTGTCCGGCGGTCGTGTCGTGCCGCAGCCCGTGCAGCAGGCCGGAGGCGTTCGGCAGGTTCGGGGTGCGCTCGCCGTCCAGGTACGGCAGGAGGGTCACGGAGGTACCGGGCTCGACCGCCTCACGGTCCAGGCCCAGCAGGGTCGCGACGCGGTCGACCGCGAGCGTGCAGTTCAGGGTGCACGCCAGTGGCAGCCAGTCGCCGCGGGCGTCGGCGAAGCCGGCGACGGTGCCGCTCGGGTCGGCGGGGCGGCGCTCGGAGACCGCGTACACCGTGCCCGACGTGCCGAGGCTCAGCACCGGGGTGCCCGGGCGCAGCCCGAGACCCAGCGCGGCGGCGGCGTTGTCACCGGTGCCGGGGGCGACCAGCGTGCCCTTGGAGAACGGCAGGTCGTGGCTGTCGCGCACCGTCCCGGCCACCTCGCCCGGCCGCACCACCCGGGGCAGCAGTGCGGGGTCGAGCCCGACGTGCGCGAGGATCTCCTCGTCGTACGCCTCGGTCCCGGACGCCCACCAGCCCGTACCGGAGGCGTCGCCGCGGTCGGTGGTGCCCTGGCCGGTCAGGTGCCCGGTGAGGTAGTCGTGGGGGAGCCGGACGGCCGCCGTGGCGCGGACCGCGTCCGGCTCGTGCTCGGCGAGCCAGGCCCACTTCGTGACCGTGAAGGACGCGCCGGGCACGCTGCCGGTCCGTTCCGCCCAGGCCTTGGGACCTCCCAGCTCCTCGACGAGCCGGCGGGCCTGCGGCGCCGAGCGCACGTCGTTCCACAGCAGCGCCGGACGCACCGGCTCACCGCGGGCGTCCAGCGTGACCAGGCCGTGCTGCTGGCCGCCGACCGACACCGCGGCCGCCTCGTGCGCCGCGTCCCCGCACTGGTGGAGCGCCGTGCACAGGGCCTCCCACCACTGGCGCGGATCGCTCTCCCGACCGGCGCCGGAGGACACGGTGTGCGGCGCCTGGCCGCTCGCCACGACCCGCCCGGTGGCCACGTCGACGACCAGGACCTTGGTGGACTGGGTGGACGAGTCCACCCCGACGACGAGCGGACCCTCGGCTGCTGACATCGGGCTCTCCCTCTTTCCGCGGCTCGCGGGATGTGACCTCGAGGACATCTTGTCCCTTCCCAGGGACGCGAGCGCATACTAATTTGTAAATCGCCATGACGAAATAGTCGCAAGCGAGCAAGGAGCCGCGGCATGAGCTACCAGCCCACCCCCGAGCACAGGTTCACCTTCGGCCTGTGGACCGTCGGCTGGCAGGGACGGGACCCGTTCGGCGACGCCACACGCCGCGCCCTCGACCCGGTCGAGACGGTGCGGCGCCTGGCCGACCTGGGCGCCTACGGTGTGACGTTCCACGACGACGACCTGATCCCCTTCGGGTCCTCGGACACCGAGCGCGAGTCGTGCATCAAGCGCTTCCGCCAGGCCCTGGACGCGACCGGCATGACCGTGCCGATGGCCACCACCAACCTCTTCACGCACCCGGTGTTCAAGGACGGCGCGTTCACCGCCAACGACCGCGACGTGCGCCGGTACGCCCTGCGCAAGACCATCCGCAACATCGACCTGGCGGTCGAGCTGGGTGCGAAGACGTACGTGGCCTGGGGCGGCCGGGAGGGTGCCGAGTCCGGCGCCGCCAAGGACGTGCGCGTCGCCCTCGACCGCATGAAGGAGGCCTTCGACCTCCTCGGCGAGTACGTCACCACCCAGGGCTACGACCTGCGCTTCGCCCTCGAGCCCAAGCCGAACGAGCCCCGCGGCGACATCCTGCTGCCCACCGTCGGCCACGCGCTGGCCTTCATCGAGCGCCTGGAGCGGCCGGAGCTGTACGGCGTCAACCCCGAGGTCGGCCACGAGCAGATGGCCGGGCTCAACTTCCCGCACGGCATCGCGCAGGCCCTGTGGGCGGGCAAGCTCTTCCACATCGACCTCAACGGCCAGTCCGGTATCAAGTACGACCAGGACCTCCGCTTCGGCGCGGGTGACCTGCGCTCCGCCTTCTGGCTGGTCGACCTCCTGGAGAGCGCCGGCTACGACGGTCCCCGCCACTTCGACTTCAAGCCGCCGCGGACCGAGGACCTCGACGGCGTGTGGGCGTCGGCGGCCGGCTGCATGCGCAACTACCTCGTTCTGAAGGAGCGTTCGGCCGCCTTCCGCGCCGACCCGGAGGTCCAGGAGGCACTGCGCGCCTCACGCCTCGACGAGCTGGCCCAGCCCACCGCGGCCGACGGCCTGCAGGCGCTGCTCGCCGACCGCGCGGCCTTCGAGGACTTCGACGTGGAGGCGGCCGCCGCGCGCGGGATGGCCTTCGAGCGGCTCGACCAGCTGGCCATGGACCATCTGCTGGGGGCGCGCGGCTGACCGCACACACGCGTAGCGGTGAAGCTACGCGCGCGTGCCGCTGGCCGACCCGCGCGCGGAATGCTCCGGAAACGTGCGGTCCACGGCGTGAGCCGGTATCACCTTCCGTGCGCCGCTCGCCCCATGGTCCGTACGCGGCGATGGTGGAGGGCATGACCACATCGTCCGTACCGCCTCCGCCGCCCGGACCGCCGGGCGGTCCGGGCCCCGGCCCGGGTCGTCGCCGGGGCCCGCTCTTCGCCGTCCTCGCCGTGCTTGCGGGGGCCGGGGCCGTTCTCGCCGTGGTGCTGATGGCCCCCGGAGGCGACGGCTCCTCGGACGACCAGCGGCCGGGGAGCAGCGCGAGCGCCAGCGGTTCTCCCCGGCCCTCGTTCAGCCTCCCGACCGAGCTGCCCAGCGGGCTGCCGTCGTGGCCCTCCAGGCTGCCGAGCGGGCTGCCGTCGGGGTTCCCCAGCGTGCTGCCGAGCGAGGTGCCGAGCGACTTCGAGCCGTTCGGCAGCTCCTTCCCGGACACGCTGCCCTGAGGCCGGCGCCGTCGGACGCGGTCGGGCAGCCGGACGTACGTCACGGTCGTCTCGATGCCGCTGTCCACCAGCCGGCCCTGCGCGTCGAAGGCGCCCACGCCGTGTGTCATGCCGAAGTCGTTGTCGTGGATGAGCGCGAGCGTGTCGTCGTCCTTTCGTCGCCTTTCACCGTGAGCTCCCTTCATGCGGTTCGCCGTCCACAGCGAGCCGCGCCGATGCCAGTGCCGTCGCCGGATCCCGCACGCCGGCTCCCACCGGAATCCAGCGGCCGTGCTCCTCGCGGTACGGCCACCAGCGGCCGTCCCGTCCCAGACGCAGCTGGATTCCCGCCCCGATGCCCGCCACCGGAACGGTCCAGCGGTTGCCCGACCAAAGCACCGCCGGGCGCTCGTCCTCGCCCCAGACCGCTTCCAGGGCGGCACGCGCGCGTGCCAGCGCCTCGCCCTCCACCGGCCACTCCTCGTCGAGCACGGACAGTCCGGCCGTACCTCCCTCACGCCACGCGCGTACGGCCGTCGCCAGCCCCTCCCTGCCCCGCCCCGACCCCTCGGCGAGCCGGCCCTTGACGGTGTCCCCCGGGTCTCCGGCGGCAAGCCGCACGGCGTCCTGAGCCACCGTCAACTCCGCTTCCGGCACCTTCGGGCCCGGCCCCGCGCCGAGCGCTTCCGCCAGCAGCCGGTGTGCTTCGACAGCGGTCCGCGCGGCCAGGTACTCCAGGGCCGCCGGATCGATTCCGGGCCCGGGGGGCGTCTCGGTGTCCAGGGACGGCGGTGCGCCGGGGTCCTTGGGGAGGCCGGGCAGGGAGGGCAGCGGCGGGAGGATGTCCCCGGCGGCCCAGACCTCCGCGGCGTCCTCGCCCTCCGGCTCGGCGGAGGGCTCCTCGGGCGCGGCGCCGCGCAGCTGAAGCTCGGCGAGGAAGGCACGCTTCCCCCGGCCCCGCAACAGCAGCAGCACGAACGGATCCTCGTCCAGCAGCCGCGCCACCTGATGGCACAGCGCCGCCGTGTGCCCGCAGTGGTCCCAGGCACCGCAGCCGCACTCCGGCTCCAGGTCGCCGAGGCCCGGCAGGAGTTCGATGCCCACGGCCGCCGCGTCCTCGACCAGATGCGGGGGCAGCTCCCGGTCGAGCAGCGCCGCGAGGTGCCCGGCCCGCTCGACGGCCAGGGCCAGGAACCGGGTCCACTGCTCCACGGTCAGTTCCGGCAGCAGGACGTCGGCCCGGTGCGGCGCGCCCCCGGGATCCCGGACGACCGCCGTGACCCGCCCCGGGCGGACCGTCACCGCGCCCACCGCTCCCGCGCTCGCGAGCCTGCGCCCCGCTTTCACCTGCGCCGCGTCCAGCGCCGCGTCCTCCAGTGCCCGCACCCAGGCGCGGCCCCACCAGGTGTGCGTGAGGCCACGCCCGCGCGCGGGTGGCCGGGCCGGGAACGTGCGCTCGGTGTCCTCGTCGTACCCGTTCATCGCGGCTCCCCTCGCAGCTGCACCAGATCGGCCAGTTCGGCGTCCGTCAGTTCCGTGAGCGCCGCCTCGCCGGAGCCGAGCACGGCCTCGGCCAGGTCGCGCTTGCGGTTCAGCAGCTCGGCGATGCGGTCCTCGATGGTTCCCTCTGCGATCAGCCGGTGCACCTGCACCGGCCGCGTCTGGCCGATGCGGTACGCACGGTCGGTCGCCTGCGCCTCGACGGCGGGGTTCCACCAGCGGTCGTAGTGCACGACGTGCTCGGCTCGCGTGAGGTTCAGGCCGGTGCCGGCGGCCTTCAACGACAGCAGGAAGACGGGCACTTCACCGTCCTGGAACCGCCGCACCAGTGCCTCGCGTTCGGTGACCGACGACCCGCCGTGCAGTAGCTGCGACGGCACGCCACGGGCCGTCAGGTGCCGGGTCAACAGGCGGGCCATCCGCACGTACTGCGTGAAGACCAGCGCGCTCGCCCCCTCGGCGAGGATGGTGTCGAGCAGTTCGTCCAGCAGCTCCAGCTTCCCCGATCGCCCCACGATCCTCGGGTCGTCCTCCTTCAGGAACTGCGCCGGGTGGTTGCAGATCTGTTTGAGACCGGTCAGCAGCTTCACGATCAGCCCACGGCGCGCCATGTCGTCGGCGGCCGCGATCCGGGCCAGCGTCTCGCGTACCACGGCCTCGTACAGGGCCGCCTGTTCGAGGGTGAGCGAGACGGGGTGGTCGGTCTCGGTCTTCGGCGGCAGTTCGGGCGCGATACCGGGATCCGACTTGCGCCGCCGCAGCAGGAACGGCCGCACGAGCCGGGCGAGCCGCTGAGCGGCTGCGGGGTCCTGGCCTCCCTCGGCCGCCCGCGCGTACCGGGAGCGGAAGGTGCCGAGCCGGCCCAGCAGACCCGGAGTGGTCCAGTCCAGGATCGCCCACAGCTCCGACAGGTTGTTCTCCACCGGGGTGCCGGTGAGCGCCACGCGCGCGCGTGCCGGGACGATGCGCAGCGCCCGTGCCGTCGAGGAATACGGGTTCTTGACGTGCTGGGCCTCGTCGGCGACCACCATGCCCCAGGACACCTGGGCGAGCCGCCGGACGTCCAGGCGCATCGTGCCGTACGTGGTGAGCACGAACTCCCCGTCGGCCACTGCGCCCAGGTCGCGGCGGGAGCCGTGGAACCGGCGCACCGGCGTGCCGGGTGCGAAGCGTTCGATCTCGCGCTGCCAGTTGCCGAGGAGGGACGTCGGGCAGACCACGAGGGTGGGGCCGGCGGTGGAGGGGTCCGCCCGGCGGTGCAGATGCAGGGCGATCAGCGTGACCGTCTTGCCGAGGCCCATGTCGTCGGCCAGGCAGCAGCCCAGGCCCAGGGAGGTCATCCGGGCCAGCCAGGCGAGGCCGCGCAGCTGGTAGTCCCGCAGAGTGGCGGCGAGGGCGGGCGGCGGGGCGACCGGCTCCTGCGCCTCCGGGTCAGCGAGCCGCTCCCGCAACTGCGCCAGCCGGCCCGTGGGGCGTACCTCGAGCCGCTGCCCGTCGATCTCCGCGGAGCCCGTCAGCGCGGCGCCGAGCGCCTCGACCGGTGTGACCTTGTGGTCCTGCCCCGCCCGGGCCCGGCGTGCCTCCTGAGGGTCGATCAGGATCCACTGGTCGCGCAGCCTCACCAAGGGACGTTTGGCCTCCGCGAGGAGATCCAGCTCCGCGCGGGAGAGCTCCCGCCCGTCCAGCGCGAACCGCCGGCTGAGGGTCAGCAGGGCGTCCGCCGAGAGGAACGACGGCAGCTGCGCGGTGCCGCTGTCGCCGGCCGCGCCGTCGTCCGGCGGGCCGACGGCCGCGTGGGTGGTCAGCTCGCGGGAGAGCTCCTTCGGCCAGTGGACGTCGACGCCCGCCACGGCGAGCGCCCGGGCGCCCTCGCCGAGGAGTTCGGTGACCTCGTCGTCGGCGAGTTCGACGGCGTCCGGCACACCGGCCGCGAGCAGCGGCGTCAGCGGCGGCCAGGCTCGGGCCGCGCGGCGCAGCGCCAGCAGGGCGTCCATCCCCGCGCGCGGGCCGAACGCCTCGCCGGCCGGGCCGGATCCGGCCCACACCTCGGCGGCGTCCGCGACGAGCGCCGGGTCGCTCACCCCGTGCACCTGGAGCACGGCACGGAACCGCGGCGGCACGTCGTCCGGTGCGGCGTCGCCGAGGCCGGGCACCTCGACGCGCAGCGAGAGCCGTACGCCCGCGTCGTGGCCCGCGGCGACGTCGTCGGCCCACGCGCGATGCTGCGGCAGGTGCCGCGGCTCGTGCGCCGCGTACGCCGAGCCGCCCGTCACCAGCGGTGCGGCGGGCGAGCGGGGCAGGCTGTCGGCGACCGCGTCCAGGAAGGCGCGCAGCAGCCGCTCGGGATCCGGCAGCCGTGACGGCTCAGCGCCGGACACCGGCACGGCTCGGGCCTCGGGCGGCATCGCGGCGGCCAGTTCGCGGACGAGTTCCGCGTCCCGCGCGGACAGCGGGCCCATCCGCCAGGCGTCGTGATCCGCCGGCGACAGCCCGGGCAGCAGCAGCCCACGCGCCAGGAAGTGCAGCGCGAACACGGCCGCCGTGCCCCAGAACGCCGTCGCCCGATGCCCGTAGGTGGCTGCACGCGCGCGCGTGAGCCACGGCAGGGCGGCGCGCACCGGCAGCATGACCGCGGGCACGCGCACGTGCTCGACACCCTGCGCGCCGGGCAGCGCGACGGCCAGGTCCGCGGCGGCGCCCGACGCGACGGCCGGAGGGGCGGTGGCGTCGGGCCGCCAGAAGGCGACGCTGCCGGTGCGGGCCGGGTCGGCCGGCAGGAACACGGCGCTGCAGCGGGCCAGTTCGGACATCTCGGAGGGTGGTGCCGGGGGGATCCTCTGCACGACTCTGCCGCACTCCTCAAATTTGACTACTGCGGGCGGAGTCGCCGAGGTTACAGCACATCGACGACCGGCCCGGAATGGTTAGGCTGTGACCTGAGCCACTTCGGAGGCTGTCCGATGCGAGGAAAGGCCGGGGAGACGTCGCCACTCAGGGGCACGTAAGGGTCGCGCCTCAGGGGCGGCTCAGGGTAGCGGTCCGGAACCGCCGGAAGCGCGGACGCGTTTTCACATCAGAGAGCGGCAGTGGCCGCGAAGGAGGCGACGCTCATGTCGAATACCGCGAAGATCGCCGCAGGAGGTGTGGCGGTCGGGCTCATCCTGCTGATATGGCTGCCCTGGTGGGTCTCGTTCCTGATCGTCCTGGGAGTTCCCGCGGCCGCGTACCTCACGCTGGATCCCTCGCAGCGGCGCAGGCTGCGCCGCGTCGCGCGCAAGGAGCTCGGCCGCTGAGGCGCTACCGCCCTGGTGCCTTCCCTGCCTTCCCTGCGTTCCCCGTGTCCCCGGACAAGGGGCGGGAGCCGGCCACTTCGCCGCGCGCGGGCCTGCCGACGATCCGGGGGCGGCGGGGTGCCTGGCTCCCCCCGGCGGCCTCGGGACAGGCGTATGACGGCCTCCGGGGCATCAGGCCGGTGAACAGGGCCGCCGCCTGCCGCGCCGAATTCGCGTGCACGGTTGATCGCCGCAGCACCACCCATGACGGCCATGACCGTAAAAAGGACGCCCAGCGACTCCACGACGGGCACCGGTGGGAGAGGTTGGCGCGGCTGTGCGCAGCCGCCCCGGAAGCGCATCCCGACGACCACCGACTACGTGCCCGTGGTTCTGTGGGGCCATCCACGCGCGTGCCCCTGCTCTCCGCGGCCCGCAGGCGTGCGCGCCCGTGCGACGGCCGTGTCCGGGATGCTCGCCCTGGCCCTGGCCCTGGCCCTGGTGCGGGCCGGCGGCCGCGGAACGGACTGGGCGCAGCCGTGGCGGGCCGAACTGGAGGCGCTGCGGGCCCAGGAGGACCCGGGCACCGCCCTGGAGGACCTCCTGGTCGACCCGGCAGGAGCAGGTGACCCGCTCGGCCGCCCGCGCGGGGCACGGCGGCGTCAGCTGGGCCGTACGGCCAGCTTGTCGAGCGCCTCCAGCAGGCCGGGCAGCTCCGGGCCCCGGCCCACCGGCAGGACTTCGCCGGGTTCCTCGTCGAGCAGCACGAACGCGATGTCGTCGGTGCGGGCCACCATCGACCAGCCCGGACCGTCGGCCCGCAGTGTCCGGGCGTCCCCCGGGGCGAACGACGAGCGGACCCGGCCGAGGGGCGGCGGAGCGTCCACGTACGCGCGGGCCTCGGCCAGCACGCGCCGGATGCCGCGGTGACCCCGCGGCGCGTCCGCGGCATCGTCGGGTGCCGGTGTCGAGCCACCCGGCGCCGGGAAGCCGACGTCGTCGATCTGCCCCCGCCACATCGCCCACTGCGACGCGATCTCGTCGGCGCCCAGCCGCCGCTGGGCCGGCCCCCAGGAGGTGGTGTCCGGCGGCGCCAGCGGCGGGCGGTCCGCGATTTCGGGGCCGGGGTCGTGCGGCGCGGGCACGCCCGGAGCGGCCACGGCGACCGCGAGGGGCCAGCCCGGCAGGGCGGCCACGACCGTGCGCTCGTCGGGCGACAGCTCGTACTCCATGCCGCAGTCCCAGGACGCGATGGCGACGGCGACCAGTGAGACGTCGTCGATCACGACCGTCCAGCGGGCGCCCTCACCGTCCTGTCCGAGCACCAGGCCGTAGCCGTCGGCGCGCGGCGCGAGGTCGAGCGCCGCGCACGCCTCCGGATAGTCGTCGCCCAGCACGCTCGGATACTGCGCCGGCGTCAGCAGTACCGCCGTCAGCACGTACAGCGCATCGTCCGCGGCGGCGACGGCCTCCTCGTCCGTCTCTGCCATCCCAGCCTCCCCAGTGGTTCGTCCAACGGCGCGCACCCTAGTGCGAGCGGAAGGCGGTTGTCACGACTCCCACCACACGCGGAGCTGCAGCTTTCCGCCTGGACGGGGCGAAAAGCCGCTCGCCGGACACCGGTCAGGCCACGGGCAGCCCGAGCAGGTCACGGGCCACCTTCCGCGGTGACTCGTCGCGTTCCCGCGCCAGCGCGATCACGGCTCGGCACGCCAGCTCACTCACCCCGAACGACAGCGCCTCCGGTGACACCCAGGCCGCCGCCTCGTCGATCCGGTCCTGGTCGTCCTCGGCGCAGGCCGACACATAGGCGGCCGCGGCTTCGAACAAGTTGTGCGTACGCTTTTCACGGCCGCCGCCCCTCTCCGCGCGCGCGGAGACGGCCGGCCCGGTGAGCCTCTCGCGGATCCTGCCCCACATACGGATCACCTTCCCCTGCGCGACTTCTCCTGCTGATCGTCCACCTGCTGCTACTCAACGTAGAGTTGGAGCCCCGGCGGCAGAAGGGGGACGATGCTGTGAAGCGTTTCGAGAGGCTCGAGCGGATACGCCGGATGGATCCGGTGGCGGACGCCGTGGAGATATACCGCCTCAGCGCCGCGTTCGAATTCCCCTGGGACTTCGCCCGGGCTCTGGAACTGGCCCTGTACCGCACCTACGCCGTCCCGAGCATCGGTCGGCTGCTCGCCGAGACGGCCGAGCTCACCGACCGTACGCAGAAGCGTTACGACGACACCGTGCTGCTCCTCGACGCAGTCGTCGAGCACGGCTTCGCCTCCGTGCAGGGCCGCACGGCGATCCGCCGCATCAACCAGATGCACCACAGCTACGACATCAGCAACGATGACATGCGCTACGTGCTGTGCACCTTCGTCGTGATACCCAAGCGATGGATCGACGCCTATGGCTGGCGCCGGATGTCCCGGCACGAGATCGTCGCCTCCGCCGTCTACTACCGCACGCTCGGCCGGCACATGGGCATCGCGGACGTACCCGAGTCCTACGAGGAGTTCGAAGCCTGCCTGGTCGCCTACGAGGAGGCCCATTTCGCCTGGGACGAGCGGGCGCGGCGGGTCTCCGACGCCACGCTCGACCTCATGGCCTCCTGGTATCCCCGGCCGCTGGCGCCCCTGCTGCGCACCGCGACGCTCGCCCTCCTCGACGAACCGCTGCTGCGGGCCTTCCACTACGAGCCGCCCGGCCCCGTCACCTCCGCGCTCGTACGGCGCGCGGTGCGGACGCGGGGGCGTCTCGTCCGCCTGCTCCCGCCGCGTCGCGCCCCCCACTACGCACGGCAGAACCCGGAGGTCAAGGGCTACACCAACGGCTACCGGCTGGCCGGCCTGGGCACTCGTCCGGTCCCCGGCCGGCTCGGCTGCCCGGTGCGGCACACCGGCGCCTCAGCGGCCGACCCCGTCGAGTGAGGCAAGGGTCTCGCGCAGCCAGGCAAGCTCCGCCCGGCTCGTGGCCCGGGCGACGGTGAGGATGCCCCGCCGGAACGGGTCTCGACGCCTTCCCGCCGCCCGCCGCGGGCAGCAGCGGAATCGCCTCCTACGGGAGGAGGAGTTCGTGGCGGGCGGGTACGCGCGCGTGCTGGAGAAGGCCGGCCCCCTTGTGGGCGGCGACCATGCGGCCGGCAGACCCGCGCCGGATGCACCGCACCGCCGTCGGTCTGCGGAGGGGCTCGGACCCTGTCATGCGCACCCTCCTGGAGGAGCTGGCGATCGACCGCGTGTACCTCCAGGGCGAGCTCAGCGGTGAACTGCCCGGCAGACAGCGGCTGGAGACGGCCGGGTCCGCGTGCTCACGGTGCCCGGCGCTGGGCACAACGTCATGTTCGCAAACCCCGACGCGTTCGTGACGGCGGTCGCGGGCGTGAAGCAGCCCTCGCGCCCCGCCCCGAGCCCGCGTCCCGTCCCCGCCCCCGCCCTCAGCCCTCGCGGACCGCCAGCGCCAGGAAGCGGGCATCCTCGTCGACGTACGACGTCATGCGCCACCCGGAACCGGCCAGGAGCGGGCCGAGGTTGGCCTCCGCGCGCAGGTCGTCCGGGGTGATCCGACGGCCCTGGCGTGCCGCCAGCGCGGCCCTGCCGATCGGGTGGAAGAGGGCCAGGGTGCCGCCGGGACGGACCACGCGCGCCAGCTCCCGAAGGTTCTCCGCCGGGTGGGGCAGGTGCGCGATCAGGCCGGCTCCGAACACGGCGTCGAGCGACCGGGACCGCAGCGGAAGCGCGGCGACGTCGGCGAGCAGCAGCCGCCCCTCCCGGTCCCGCCCCGCCCGTACGGCGGCCCGCAGCATCGCCGGGGTCAGGTCGACCCCGATGACCACGCCGGACGGCCCCACGGCCGCACGCAGCGGCGGCAGGGCGCGTCCCGTGCCACAGCCGGCGTCGAGCACGCGGTCCCCCGTGCGGAGCCCGAGGCCGGCGACGGCGGCCGCGAAGGCAGGGCCGTCCTCGGGGAACTTGCTGTCCCAGTCGTCCGCCCGGGCGGTGAAGAACTCCTGGACGTGTGTGTGGTCGTCGCTCATGCTCCGCATGATCTCTCACCGGCGGGGAGGACATCCTGTGCACACGTTCGAGCGTGACGCGATCGTTCCGGCGCACGTCTGCGCCAGATTCCAACACCTTTCGAATGTGCCCCGTTTGTACGCCCCTGCCCGCACTAGCGTCCCGGGGCCATGGGACACCTGGACCACGCCTCCCTCGGCTGGCTGACGCCCGCGCTGTCGTACGTGATGGCCTGCATCGGCGCCGCTCTGGGACTGCGCTGCACCGTCCGCGCGCTCGGCACCACCGGCCGGGCGCGCCGCAACTGGCTCGTCACCGCGGCCTCCGCCATCGGCACCGGCATCTGGACCATGCACTTCGTGGCCATGCTCGGCTTCAGCGTCGGCGGCACCGACATCCGCTACGACGTGCCGCTGACCATCCTCAGCCTCCTGGTCGCCATGCTCGTCGTCTCCGTCGGCGTCTTCGCCGTCGGCTACAGCCGCGACCGCACCCGGGCCCTCCTCCTCGGCGGCCTCACCACCGGGCTGGGCGTGGCGAGCATGCACTACCTGGGCATGGCGGCGGTGCGGCTGCACGGCGACGTGACCTACGACCCGGTGCTCGTCGGGGTCTCCATCCTGATCGCCGTGGTCGCCGCGACCGCAGCCCTCTGGGCGGGGCTCAACATCAAGTCGCCCGTCGCGGTCACCGTCGCCTCCCTCGTCATGGGAGCGGCCGTCAGCAGCATGCACTACACCGGCATGTTCGCGGTCCGCGTGCACGTCACCCCCTCCGGCGAGGTTCTTCCCGGGGCCACGGCGATGCAGTTCATCTTCCCCCTCGCCGTCGGCCTCGGGTCCTACCTGTTCCTCACCTCGGCCTTCGTCGCGCTCTCGCCGACGGCGGGGGAGCGCGAGGCGTCCGCCTCCGCGCAGCGTCCGGTGCGGAGCCCGGCCCGCTGACCGGCGCCCCGCCCGGCACAACGTGCCCCGACCACTTCCGAGCGATGAGGCCATGCGTACACCGCGTAGGACCACAGCAGGCGCCAGGACGCCGTCCCCGCCGCCCGTGCGCGGCCGTCGCGCACATGCCGGACCACCCGCCGATGAAGGCACCGACGACACCGCCGGCCCGGCCCCCGACGACGCGCCCGCGCGCGCGGGACGCCGCCGGATCCGGCCCCGGACCGTGCGGGCCAAGGTCGTCTGCCTGCTGATGGTGCCCGTCGTCTCCCTGCTCGCCCTGTGGGCGTACGCCACCGTCAGCACCGCCCAGGACGTGTCCCGGCTGCGCCAGTCGCAGCGGGTGGACGCCGAACTGCGTGCTCCGCTCGCCCGCGCCGTCACCGCACTGCAGGCCGAGCGCACGGCCGCGGTGCGCCACGCCTCCGACCCGGCCGCCGGACAGGGCGGCGACCTCCGTGGCCTCGCCGCCCGCACCGACCGGGCCGTGGCCCGGCTACGGCTGGGCGACGACCACACCGTGGCCGACAGCGAGGAACTGCCCTCCGGTGTCGCGCAGCGCCTGGAGACCTTCGTCACCGGGGCCGAGCGTCTGCGCACATTGCGTACGGCGGTGCTCGACCGCCGCGCCGGCTGGGACGAGGCGTACGGGCAGTACACGCGGACCATCGCCACCGCCTTCGAAGTGGACGGCGCCCTCACCGGCATCCAGCAGGCCGACCTGGGTTCCGACGCACGTGTGGTGCTGGAGTTCTCCCGCGCGCAGGAAGCGCTGGCGCAGGAGGACGCGGTGCTCGCCGGGGCCCGTCTCGCCGGCGGCCTCGCGGGCGAGCGGCTACGGCTGTTCACCGGCGCCGTCGACACGCGCCGCACGCTCACCGAGACCGCCGTCGCCGACCTGCCCGGCGCCCAGCGCGCCGCCTGGCGCGGCCTCGCCGAGAGCGCCGCCTACACCGCCGTGGGCACCGTCGAGGACAAGGTGCTCGCCGCGGACACGGGCACCCGCGCGGTCGACGCGGCCCCCGCGGCCACCTGGGAGACGGCCCACGCGCGCGTGCGGGACGGAATGCGGGCCGTCGGAGCGGAAGCGGCCGGTGCCGTCGCCGGCCGGGCCGACCCGTACACCCGAGGCCTGCTCACCCCGGCCGGCGCCGCCGTCCTTTTCGGCCTCGCCGCCGTCGCCGCCTCGCTCGTCATCTCCGTACGCATCGGACGCGCCCTCGTCGTCGAACTGGTCAGCCTGCGCAACGACGCCCTGGAGATCGCCCGCCGCAAACTTCCCGAGGCGATGGAGAGACTGCGCGCCGGGGAGGAGATCGACATCCGGGCGGAGGCACCGCCGGGACCGCCGGCGGAGGACGAGACCGGCCAGGTCGCCGAGGCCCTCGGCACCGTGCACCGGGCCGCCCTGCGGGCCGCCGTCGAGCGCGCCGAGCTCGCCAGCGGCATCTCCGGGGTCTTCGTCAACCTCGCCCGCCGCAGCCAGGTCCTGGTGCACCGCCAGCTGAGCCTGCTCGACAGCATGGAACGCCGCTCCGAGGACCCCAACGAGCTCGGCGACCTCTTCCGGCTCGACCACCTCACGACCCGGATGCGACGCCACGCGGAGAGCCTGATCATCCTCTCCGGGGCGGCACCCGGCCGGGCCTGGCGCATGCCCGTGTCCCTCACCAACGTGGTCCGCGCCGCCGTCTCCGAAGTCGAGGACTACGCGCGCGTGGAGGTACGGCAGCTCCCCGAGGCGTCCGTCGTCGGCGCCGCCGTCGCCGACCTCACTCACCTGCTGGCCGAACTCGTCGAGAACGCCGCCCAGTTCTCACCACCCCACACGCGTGTACGCGTCACCGGCGAACCCGTGGGCAACGGCTACGCACTGGAGATCGAGGACCGCGGCCTGGGCATGGGCCCGGAAACCCTCACCGAGGCCAATCGGCGCATCGGGCAGTCCGAGGCGCTCGACCTGTTCGACAGCGATCGCCTGGGCCTCTTCGTGGTCAGCAGGCTCGCCGCACGCCACAGCATCAAGGTGCACCTGCGGACCTCGCCCTTCGGCGGCACCACCGCCGTGGTCCTGCTGCCCACAGCCCTGCTGCACAGCGGCCCGGCGGAACCCGCCGCCCGTGCGGCGGCGGAGCCGGAGCGCGCCGAGCGGCAGGCGTACGCGCGCGTGCCCGGCGCCCGCTCGCCCCAGGAGGCCGTGGCCGCATCCGCCGACCGGCCCGCCCTCGCGGCCACCGCCCGGCCGTCGGCGGAACCCGCGACCGAAACCCCACCCCCGGGAGTCACCACCTTGCGGCTGCACCGCCCACCGAACGACTCCGAGGGCTCCGACGACCTCCCGCGCCGGGTACGGCAGGCGAGTCTGGCGCCCCAACTGCGCCAACACCGCCCGGAGGAGCCGCCCTCGGCACCGGACGCGCGGAGCGACGACCACCGCACCCCCGAACTGGTCAGGGACCGCATGGCGGCCTACCGCGACGGCTGGACGCGCGGCGGCGGCAGGCAACCCGGCCGTGATGCCACCCCGGCCACCGAAGCGGGCAGCGACCGCAGTGAAGGAGACCCCGCATGATCCAGGACTCGAGCATGAGGGCCGCCCAGCGATCCGGCGAACTCGACTGGCTGCTGGACGACCTGGTGACCCGCGTGAGCGACGTACGGCACGCCGTGGTGCTGTCCAACGACGGCCTGGCCGTGGGCGCCTCGACCGGCCTCGAGCGCGCGGACGCCGAGCACCTCGCCGCCGTGGCCTCCGGCTTCCACAGCCTCGCCAAGGGCACCGGACGGCACTTCGGAGTCGGAGGTGTCCGTCAGACCATGGTGGAGATGGACGACGCCTTCCTCTTCGTGGCCGCCGCCGGAGACGGCTCGTGCCTCGCCGTCCTCACCGCCGTCACCGCCGACATCGGACTCGTCGCGTATGAGATGGCCCGGCTGGTCAAGCGGGTCGGCGAGCACCTCTACACGGCCCCCCGGGTCGCCGCGCGACCGCCTGCCGCCGGATGAGCCGAGAGGGCGGTCGGCACCCATGACCGAGGACGGCACAGGCGCCCCGCGGGAGCAGGGCAGCCAGTGGTACGACGGCGAGGCCGGGCCTCTGGTCCGCCCGTATGCCATGACCGGCGGCCGCACCAGACCCGGCCCCACCGGAGTGTGCTTCGACCTGATCGCACTCGTCACGCTCGACCCCGGCGGCCTTCTGACGGACGGCGACCCCGCGCTCGGGCCCGAGCACCAAGCGCTGGTCGACCTGTGCCGCACGGAAACCCAGTCGGTCGCCGAACTCGCCGCCGGCGCGGACCTCCCCGTGGGGGTGGTCAGGGTCCTGCTGGGCGACCTGCTGGACCTGGGCTGCGTCACGGTCAGCCGTCCGGTGCCTCCCGCGCAGTTGCCCGACGAACGGATTCTGCGCGAGGTCATCGCGGGACTGCGGGCGCTGTAGATGACCGTTCACCACCCACCGGAACCACGCCGCCCCGTCGACCGCAACCCGCACTCCCGAGAGAAGTGATCATGGTCTCCGAGTACTCCGACACCACGGACGGCGAGACGTCCGCCCTGGCGCTGAAGATTCTGGTCGCCGGCGGATTCGGCGTGGGCAAGACCACCCTGGTCGGCGCGGTCAGCGAGATCCGTCCGCTGCGTACCGAGGAACTGCTCAGCGAGGCCGGGCAGTTGGTCGACGACACCGACGGTGTGGACCAGAAGGTCACCACGACCGTGGCCATGGACTTCGGACGCATCACCATCCGCTCCGGCCTGTCCCTGTACCTCTTCGGCACTCCGGGCCAGGACCGGTTCTGGTTCCTGTGGGACGAGTTGTCGCAGGGCGCCCTCGGAGCCGTGGTCCTCGCGGACACCCGGCGGCTGGAGGACTGCTTCCCCGCGGTGGACTACTTCGAGCACCGCCACATCCCGTTCGTCGTGGCCGTGAACTGCTTCGCCGGCGCACGCACCTACGGCGTCCACGACGTCTGCCGCGCCCTCGACCTCGACCGGGGAACACCCGTGGTCCTGTGCGACGCCCGCGACCGGGACTCGGGAAAGGAGGTGCTGATCCGTCTCGTCGAGTACGCCGGGCGGATGCACACCGCCCGGCTGCTCGACTCGGTGGGCTGACCGGCGGACGGCGGTCCTCAGTCCGCCAGGTCCTTCACCGCCACCACCTGGTCGACGCGGACGCGGACGAGGAGTTCGCCGGGAACGCCGTTGCGGGCGCCGTACTCCTCGGCTCGTTCTTCGCCCATGTACCGCGCGGCGATCCGGGTCGCCCAGTGCCGGACCTCGCCGAGATCCTCGGACAGCCGGGCGCGGCCGTTGAGCACCACGAAGTGGAAGGGTGGCCGGTCGTCGTCCACGCACAGCGCGACCCGTCCGTCACGGGCGAGATTGCGCCCCTTCACGGTCTCCTTGCCGGTGTTGAACACCACCTCGTCGCCGTCCAGCAGGAACCAGATCGGTGCCACGTGCGGACTGCCGTCGGCCCGCACGGAGGACAGCTTGCCGGTGCGGGTGCCCTCGGAGACGAACGCCCGCCATTCCTCGTCGGTCATCTTCTGTGCCATGCCCCCATCCTCCTTGCCCGGACGGCGGCCGTGGGGAAGGCTGGCGGGAGTTCCTCCAGCCAGGGGGAGACATCACACGGGGAGACGGAAGATGGCGCAGAACCAGGGACTCGGGTGGCTCCTGGACGACCTGACCGAGCGCGTGGAACACGTACGGCACGCGCTGGTCCTGTCGAACGACGGCCTGGTGACGGGCGCGAGCACCGGCCTCCGCCGCGAGGACGCGGAGCATCTCGCCGCCGTCGCGTCCGGACTGAACAGCCTGGCCAAGGGTTCGGGACGCCACTTCGGCGCGGGCACGGTGCGCCAGACGATGATCGAGTACGACGACGCCGTGCTCTTCGTCACCGCCGCCGGCAGTGGCAGCTGCCTGTGTGTGTTCAGCGGCGCGGAGGCCGACATCGGCCAGATCGCCTACGAGATGACGCTGCTCGTCAACCGGGTCGGCGAACACCTCGGCGTGGACGCCCGACACCCCGAGCGCTCACCCGCGAAAGACATCTGACCTGCACATTCATCGTTCCCCATGGAGTTATCCACAGGCCCGCCACGAGATTCGCCCAACCGGTTACGGTTTTTTTCACGGCGAGCGCAGACGGCGTGAGCCATCGACTCCACGGGGGAGACGACCATGTCGGGCAACACCGTCGCGGCACCTCGCCAACTGACCTACGCGCCGAGCCGTGCCGCTCGTGAACTCGGGCTCAAGCGCGGCGAGTTCGACCTCGCCGTACACCTCGGACGGATCCGGACCGTACCCGACGAGGGAGGTGGCGGGGGCCGCCGTGTCGACCGTGCCGAGATCGAGCGTCTGCGCGGCCAGGACGGATTCCCGGAATCACTCCGGGAGAGTGTGAGGGCCGTGGGCACCACGCAGGGCGCGGCCCTCATGGAGGTGCCGCCCACCAGGTTCACCCGCCTCGCGCGCCTCGGCCTGGTGGTGCCGGTGAACTTATACCTCAACCGTTACCGAGCCGTCGTCTGGCTCTATCTGGCCGAGGAGCTGCGGCAGTTCGCGGCGGACGAGCGCAACTCCCTCCTGCTGACCGGGCGTACGCCCGAGGCGCTGCGCGACCGGCTGGGGGAGGGCCTGGATCTGCGCGGCCGTACCTGGCGCGGACGTCACCTCGGATTCCTGCTGCGGCAGGCCGGCGATCCATGGGAGCGCGCCGGGGCCGTGGCCGCCTTCCTCGACCCCGTCCACATCGCTGACGTCGTCGAGGACCCCTACGAACGCGCCCATGTGAACCGGTTCCGGCCGGGGCCGCCCGCCCTTGGCGCCCCCGGCTCGCCCTCCGCGGACCTCGCCGAGCGGATCATGACGGCGGACGACCCGGACGAGATCGGCCGGCTCCGCAGCGACCTGGCACGGGCGGTGCGGGAGGCGCGCGCACACCGGCCCGCTCCGCGTCCCGCACCGCGCCATGCCACGCCCGCATCACACCCGGCGCCCGCAGCACACCGGGCCCCACCCGCGCCCCAGCAGGAGCCGTCACGCGGACTGCTGGGCCGGCTGCTCCGCAGAAGTCCCCGGCCCGCAGGACACTGAGCAGCGACTACAACGCCCTGAACAGCCCCTCCTGGACGACCGACACGAGCAGACGCCCCCGCAGGTCGTAGATCCGCCCGCGGGCCAGACCACGGCCGCCCGTCGCGATCGGGGACTCCTGGTCGTACAGGAACCACTCGTCCGCGCGGAACGGCCGGTGGAACCACATCGCGTGGTCGAGCGATGCCATGTCGAAGTTCCGCGGACCCCACAGCGGTTCGACCGGAATGCGGACCGCGTCCAGCAGGGTCATGTCGCTGGCGTAGGTGAGCGCGCAGGTGTGCACCAGCGGATCGTCGCCCAGTGGACCGACCGCGCGCATCCACACCGCGCTGCGCGGCTCGGCGTCCTTGACCTCCTCGGCGTTCCAGCGGAGCCGTTCGGCGTAACGGATGTCGAAGGGCTGGCGGCGCGCCATCCGCTCCAGTTGCTCGGGCAGTGCGCCCAGGTGCTTGCGGATCTCCTCCGTGACCGTCGGCAGTGATTCCGGGTCCGGCACCTCGCGGGCCGGCGGCAGCTGGTGCTCGAAAGGTCCTTCCTCAGGCTTGTGAAAGGAGGCGGTGAGATTGAAGATCGTGCGGCCCTGCTGCACGGCGGTGACCCGGCGGGTCGTGAACGACCGCCCGTCCCGGACCCGTTCCACCTGGTACACGATCGGCACGCCCGGGCGGCCCGGGCGCAGGAAGTACGCGTGCAGCGAGTGCACCGGGCGGTCGCTCTCCGTGGTGCGCCCGGCGGCGACCAGTGCCTGGCCCGCCACCTGGCCGCCGAAGACCCGCTGGAGGGATTCCTGCGGGCTCAGGCCACGGAATATGTTGACCTCGATCTGCTCCAGGTCGAGCAGGTCGACGAGCCTCTCGGCCGGATTCGTCATGGGTGGGATGCTCCTGTGCTCACAGCTGGCCGACGTCGGTGACGCGGACGACCGCACGGCCCTCCGCGTCGGAGGCCGCGAGGTCGACCTCCGCGCTGATGCCCCAGTCGTGGTCGCCCTTGGGGTCGTCGAAGATCTGGCGGACGCGCCAGAGTCCGTTCTGCGGCTCCTCCTGGATCACCAGCAGCTTGGGACCGCGGGCGTCGGGACCGGTGCCGAGGTCGTCGTACTCGTCCCAGTACGTGTCCATCGCCTCGCCCCAGGCCTGCGCGTCCCAGCCGGACTCGGCGTCCAGCTCGCCCAGTTCGTCGACCTGGTCGAGGGCGGCGAGCTCCACGCGGCGGAACATCGCGTTGCGGACCAGCACCCGGAAGGCACGCGCGTTGGTGGTGACCGGCTTGACCTCGTCGGCCTTCTCCTGGGCCTCCTCGGCGGTCATCTCCTCCGGGTTGGCCAGCTGCTCCCACTCGTCCAGCAGGCTGGAGTCGACCTGGCGCACCATCTCGCCGAGCCATTCGATCAGGTCCTGCAGATCCTCCGACTTGAGGTCGTCCGGAATGGTGTGGTCCAGGGTCTTGTAGGCGCTGGCGAGGTAGCGCAGCACGATGCCCTCGGTGCGGGCCAGCTCGTAGAAGGAAACCAACTCCGTGAAGGACAGCGCCCGTTCGTACATGTCGCGGACGACGGACTTCGGCGACAGCGGATGGTCGCCGACCCAGGGGTGGCTCTTGCGGTAGGTGTTGTACGCATGGAAGAGGAGCTCTTCCAGTGGCTTCGGGTAGGTGATGTCCTGGAGACGCTCCATGCGCTCCTCGTACTCGACGCCGTCCGCCTTCATCGCGGCCACGGCCTCACCGCGCGCCTTGTTCTGCTGGGCGACGAGGATCTGCCGCGGGTCGTCCAGGGTGGACTCCACGACCGACAGCATGTCCAGGGCGTAGGACGGCGACTCCGGGTCCAGCAGTTCGAACGCGGCGAGCGCGAACGTGGACAGCGGCTGGTTGAGCGCGAAGTCCTGCTGGAGGTCGACCGTGAGGCGGACGATGCGGCCCGTTGGGTCCGGCTGGTCCAGCTTCTCGACGATGCCGCCGTCCAGCAGCGAGCGGTAGATGGCGATCGCGCGCCGGATGTGCCTGAGCTGCTGCTTGCGCGGCTCGTGGTTGTCCTCCAGCAGGTGGCGCATCGCCTCGAAAGCGTTGCCGGGCCGGGCGATCACCGACAACAGCATCGTGTGCGTCACCCGGAACCGGGACGTCAGCGGCTCCGGCTCGGAGGTGATCAGCTTCTCGAAGGTGTTCTCCGTCCAGCCGACGAAGCCCTCGGGCGCCTTCTTGCGGACCACCTTGCGGCGCTTCTTCGGGTCGTCGCCCGCCTTGGCGAGGGCCTTCTCGTTCTCGATGACGTGCTCGGGCGCCTGCGCGACCACGAGACCGGCCGTGTCGAAGCCGGCCCGGCCGGCCCGGCCCGCGATCTGGTGGAACTCACGGGCACGCAGGGTGCGCACGCGGCTGCCGTCGTACTTGGTCAGAGCCGTGAACAGCACCGTGCGGATGGGCACGTTGACACCGACGCCGAGGGTGTCCGTGCCGCAGATGACCTTCAGCAGACCGGCCTGCGCCAGCTTCTCCACCAGGCGCCGGTACTTGGGCAGCATGCCGGCGTGATGGACGCCGATGCCGTGCCGCACGTACCGGGAGAGGTTGCGGCCGAACTTGGTGGTGAAGCGGAAGTTGCCGATCAGCTCGGCGATCCGGTCCTTCTCCTCGCGCGAGCACATGTTGATGCTCATCAGCGCCTGCGCCCGCTCCACGGCCTGCGCCTGGGTGAAGTGCACGATGTAGACGGGCGCCTGCTTCGTCTCCAGCAGGTCGGTGAGCGTCTCCGTGAGCGGGGTGAGCCTGTACTCGTAGGAGAGGGGGACCGGGCGGGTCGCCGAGCGGACCACCGAGGTGGGACGGCCGGTGCGGCGGGTGAGGTCCTTCTCGAAGAACGAGACGTCACCGAGCGTGGCCGACATCAGGACGAACTGGGCCTGGGGCAGTTCGAGCAGCGGGATCTGCCAAGCCCAGCCGCGGTCACCCTCCGCATAGAAGTGGAACTCGTCCATGACGACCTGGCCGACGTCCGCGGCCTTGCCGTCGCGCAGCGCGATGGACGCGAGCACCTCGGCGGTGCAGCAGATGACGGGCGCGTCGGCGTTCACCGAGGCGTCGCCGGTGAGCATGCCGACGTTCTCGGTGCCGAAGAGCTTGCACAGCTCGAAGAACTTCTCCGACACCAGCGCCTTGATCGGGGCCGTGTAGAAGGTGACCTCGTCCCGGGCCAGCGCGGCGAAGTGCGCGCCCGCGGCGATCATGGACTTGCCCGAGCCGGTGGGTGTCGACACGATCACGTTCGCACCCGAGACCACCTCGATCAGCGCCTCCTCCTGGTGGGGGTAGAGCGTGAGACCGCGCTCCTGGGCCCACGACTCGAAGGCTTCGTAGAGTGCGTCGGGGTCGGCGGTCGGCGGCAGCTGATCGATGAGGGTCACGCACCCATCTTGCCTGGCCTCCCCGCCGATGGGGGAATCGGCTGCGGGCCCGAAGATCACGGCAGCTACGCTGTGTCGCCGACGGAGCGTCAACGCACCCGGTCAACTGGACAGCGGCATATGAGGAATGGGGCGGGCAACGGCCATGATGGGACCAGCACACTCACTGTCGGGGGCCGCCGCCTGGCTCGGCGTCGGAGCGGCCGCCGCCGCGGCCGGGCACCCGATGCCCTGGCCGGTGCTTCTGGTCGGCGCGCTGATCTGCGCCGGCGCCGCGCTCGCCCCCGACCTCGACCACAAGGCGGCCACCATCTCGCGCGCCTTCGGACCGCTGTCGCGCTGGATCTGCGAGATCGTGGACAAGCTGTCGTACGCCGTCTACAAGGCGACCAGGAAGCAGGGCGACCCGCGGCGCTCCGGCGGGCACCGCACGCTGACGCACACCTGGCTGTGGGCGGTCCTGATCGGCGCGGGGTGCTCCGCCGCGGCGATCACCGGGGGCCGCTGGGCGGTGCTGGCGATCCTGTTCGCACACATGGTGCTGGCGATCGAGGGCCTGCTGTGGCGGGCGGCCCGGGGGTCAAGCAGCGACGTCCTGGTCTGGCTGCTGGCCGCGACCAGCGCATGGATCCTCGCCGGCATCCTGGACAAGCCGGGCAACGGCTCCCACTGGCTGTTCACCGCGCCCGGGCAGGAGTACCTGTGGCTGGGGCTGCCCGTCGTGCTGGGGGCGCTGGTGCACGACATCGGGGACGCGCTGACCGTCTCGGGCTGCCCGATCCTGTGGCCGATCCCCGTGGGCCGCAAGCGCTGGTACCCGCTGGGTCCGCCGAAGGCGATGCGGTTCCGGGCGGGCAGCTGGGTCGAGCTGAAGGTTCTCATGCCGACGTTCATGCTGCTCGGCGGAGTGGGCTGCGCGGCCGCGCTCAACGTCATCTGACGGACGGGCCGGGCTCAGGCCGTCTCGTCGCCCCCGCCGGAGGCGGACTCCCCGGAGTCCGCCCCACCGTACCGGCGCTCGAACCGGGCGATGCGGCCCTCCGTGTCGACCGTGCGCGCCTTGCCCGTGTAGAAGGGGTGGCTCTCCGAGGAGATCTCCACATCGACGACCGGGTACGTCTCCCCGTCGTCCCACTCGATGGTCTGCTCGCTGGTCGCGGTGGACCGGGTCAGGAAGGCGTATCCGGCGGCGCGGTCCCGGAAGACGACCGGGTGGTAGCCGGGGTGCTTGTCCTGCTGCATGGCGGCTCCTCGTACGGGGCGGTCGGCGGGCGGGCGGCGTCGGGGTCAGCCGTACAGGGAGTCCTCGTCCACGATGTGCACCGCGGCCTCCTCGGCGGAGGCGGCCGCGCCGTCGATGCCGACGTCGGTGGCGACGAGAGCGGCTTCCTCGTCCTCGTGCGCCCCTTCGTCGGGGGCCACGAGGCGGCCGGAGCGCAGGGCACCGACCTCCTTGTCCAGGGGTTCGCCGTCGGTGTCCTGGCTGTCGCCGATGCCGTCGCCGTCGGGGGCGACGAGGTCGGGCAGCTCCTCGGCGAGGCGCTCGTCCAGGGTCTCGCCCTGCCGGCGCTCGGCCGCCGTCACGCCCGCGTGCTCCACCGCCCACGGCCGCTCGGGAGGGGACCAGCCGCGGTCGAGGGGATCGTCGACACCGTCGTCGACGAGCGTGTCCTCCGCGTCGAGCAGTCCCGCGTCGTCCTGGATCTCGGACGCATCGGGCTGGTAGACGTCATCTCCCCATCCGTCGGCGCTGTCCACGGCTACCTCCAGGTGCTGGGCACGGCCCGTTCTCACCGCGGTCGGCGGCGGTCCGCCGGGATGCGGGGCACAGGTGTCACCCGGCGCGAACCGGACGGTAACCGGGCGGTTCCCGGGCGCTCCCCGAGCCGGTGCCAGTTTCCAGCCTTCCACCCCGGTTCGTCACCGCGCAACGGCACGGGCCCTGGTCCGAGAGTGCACGCTCCCGTACCTGTCCGGCATCACCTGCCGCACAGCCCTGCGCCGGGGTCGCGCACCCCTGTCCGGCTGCGGCGCCGTTCCCTCCGGGGCCTGCCGCGGGGAGCGCGCATCCCGGCCCCGGCCCGGGGCCGCCCGCCCGGCGTCCGGATGCCGGGAGCGGGCGTCCCCGCCCCGGTCAGGCGTGGCCCGGCCGCCGGTCAGGCAGCCGGGGACTGTGCCCGGGACCGGCGCCGGCCGCCCCGAGTCGGGCTGCCGGGAGGACGCATGCCCCCTTCGGCCCCGCCCCTGGTCGCCCGGCCTCCCGCGGGGTCACCCGTGCCAGGACCGCCACAGCGCCGCGTACGCGCCGCCCGCCGCGACCAGCTGGTCGTGGCTGCCCAGCTCGCTGATGCGGCCGTTCTCCACGACGGCGATGACGTCGGCGTCGTGGGCGGTGTGCAGGCGGTGGGCGATGGCGACCACGGTGCGGCCGTCCAGCACGCGGGCCAGGGAGCGCTCGAGGTGACGTGCCGCGCGCGGGTCGAGGAGCGAGGTCGCCTCGTCCAGGACCAGCGTGTGCGGGTCGGCCAGCACCAGCCGGGCCAGCGCGATCTGCTGGGCCTGCGCCGGGGTGAGCGTCAGCCCGCCCGAGCCGACCTCGGAGTCCAGGCCGTCGTCCAGCGCCCGCGCCCACCCGTCGGCGTCGACCGCGCCCAGCGCCGCCCACAGCTCGGCGTCGGTGGCACCGGTGCTGGCCAGCAGGAGGTTGTCGCGCAGGGAGCCCACGAACACGTGGTGCTCCTGGTTGACCAGGGCGACGTGCGAGCGGACCCGCTCGGCGGGCATCCGGGAGAGTTCGGCACCGCCCAGGGTGATCCGGCCGTCCCGGGGAGCGTAGATGCCGGCCAGCAGCCGGCCGAGCGTCGACTTGCCCGCCCCCGAGGGTCCGACCAGGGCCAGCCGGGTGCCGGGCGCGACCTCCAGGGACACCTTGCGCAGGACGTCGACGCCCTCGCGGTAGCCGAAGCGCACCCGCTCCGCGCGCACGTCACGTCCGTCCGGGGCCAGCGCGGCGTCCCCGGCGTCCGGCTCGATGTCGCGCACGCCGACCAGGCGGGCCAGCGACACCTGGGCGACCTGCACCTCGTCGTACCAGCGCAGGATCAGGTTGACCGGGTCGACGAGCATCTGAGCGATGAGCGCGCCCGTGGTGAGCTGGCCCACCCCGATCCAGCCGCGCAGCACGAAGACCCCGCCGACCATGAGGACCGAACCGAGGACCGTCACATGGGTGGCGTTGATGACGGGGAAGAGCACGGACCGCAGCCAGAGCGTGTAGCGCTCCCAGGCCGTCCATTCCTTGATCCGGCGCTCCGACAGGGCGATGCGCCGGCCGCTGAGGCGGTGGGCCTCGACGGTGCGGCCGGCGTCCACGGTCTCGGCGAGCGCGGCGGCCACGGCGGCGTATCCGGCGGCCTCCGAGCGGTAGCCGGACGGCGCCCGCCTGAAGTACCAGCGGCAGCCCGCCACCAGCAGCGGCACCGCGAGCAGCACGGCGGCCGCCAGCGGCGGCGCGGTGACCACGAGCCCGCCGAGCAGCAGCGCGACCCACACGACACCGATCGCCAGCTGCGGCACGGCCTCGCGCATGGCGTTGGCGAGCCGGTCGATGTCCGTGGTGATGCGGGACAGCAGGTCGCCGGTCCCGGCCCGCTCCAGCACCCCCGGCGGCAGCCCGACCGACCGCACGAGGAAGTCCTCGCGCAGGTCGGCCAGCATCCGCTCACCGAGCATCGCCCCGCGCAGCCGTACTTCGCGGACGAACACGGCCTGTACGACGAGCGCGAGCACGAACAGCCCTGCGGTCGGGCCCAGATGCAGTTCCCGCGCCCCGTCGGAGACCCGCTCCACCAGTCCGCCCAGCAGATAGGGACTCGCCATGGAGGCCACCACGGCGACCGTGTTGACGGCGATCAGGATGAGGAAGGACCGGCGGTGGCGACGGAACAGTTCGGCCACGTAGGCGCGTACGGTCGCTGCGGCGCCGACGGGCAGGGTGGTGGCCGTGGTCGGGGCCGCCGGGTCGTAGGCCGGTGGCGCGACGCCGATCATGCGCTCTCCTCGATCTCTTCCAGTGCGCCCCGGAGGGCGGCAGCCTCGTCGTCGGCTTCCAGTGCGTCCCGCAGGACGTCCTTGCCGTGCTCCGCCGGCGCGTCCGGGAGCGGACCTTCGCCGTGCTCCGCCGGCGTGCCGCGAAGGGCGGCCCCGTCGTCGGTCTCCCGGGTCACGACCGCCCGGTACCGGGGCTCGCTGTGCACCAGTTCCCGGTGCACGCCGACCGCCAGGACCTCGCCGTCGTGCACGAGGACGACCCGGTCCGCGCGGTCCAGGAGCAGCGGGGACGAGGTGAACACCACCGTCGTGCGGCC
Source organism: Streptomyces sp. NPDC051636 (assembly GCF_044453765.1). Lineage (NCBI taxonomy): Bacteria > Bacillati > Actinomycetota > Actinomycetes > Kitasatosporales > Streptomycetaceae > Streptomyces > Streptomyces sp. NPDC051636. Next base: position 77,140 of record NZ_JBITDA010000028.1, read on the forward strand.
GGCCCGCAGCTGCCGTACCCCTTCCGCGATCCGCGCCTCGGTGTGGGAGTCGACGGCGGAGGTCGGCTCGTCCAGGACCAGTACCTCGGGGTCGGTGATCAGGGACCGGGCCAGCGCGAGCCGCTGGCGCTGGCCGCCGGACAGGGAGCGTCCGCGCTCGGTGATGCGGGCGTCCATCGGGCCGGCGGCGTCCAACGACCCCTGGGCGAGCGCCTCCAGGACGTCTCCGCACTGGGCGGCCGCCAGAGCGTCCTCCGCCGGGAGGGCGCCGGACGCGGGCACGTCGAGCAGTTCGCGCAGCGAACCGGACAGCAGCACCGGGTCCTTGTCCTGCACGAGGACAGCCGTGCGGGCGCCGTCGAGGGGCAGTTCGTCCAGCGGAACCCCGCCGAGCAGCACCGACGGGCCCGGCTCGGCGGGGTGTCCGCCGAGCCGTTCCGCGAGCCGCCCGGCCGCGTCCGGGTCGCCGCAGACCACGGCGGTCAACCGGCCGGCGGGCGCGAGCAGTCCGGTGGCAGGGTCGTACAGGTCGCCGCCCGGCGCCTCGGCGCGCGACCCCCCGGCGTCCGTGGTGCGTTCCAGGGACAGCACGCGGGCGGCCCGTTTGGCCGACGGGCGGGAGAAGGAGTAGGCCATCGCGATCTCTTCGAAGTGGCGCAGCGGATAGGCGAGGATCATGACCGAGCTGTAGGCGGTGACCAGTTCGCCGACGCTGATCCGGCCCTGGCGGGCGAGGTGGACGCCGTGCCAGACGACCGCGATCAGCAGCAGCCCGGGCAGCAGCACCTGGATCGCGGCGATCAGCGACCACATGCGGGCGCTGCGCACGGCTGCGCGCCGTACCTCCTGGGAGGCGCTGCGGTAGCGGTCGAGGAACAGTTCCTCGCCGCCGATGCCGCGCAGCACGCGCAGGCCGGCGACGGTGTCCGAGGCGAGTTCGGTGGCCCGGCCCGCCTTCTCGCGCTGGACGTCGGCGCGCCGGGTCGCCCGGGGCAGCAGGGGCAGCACGGCGAGCGCCACCACGGGCAGGCCCACCGCGACGACCACGCCGAGCGCCGGCTGATAGACGAGGAGGCCGACACAGACCACGACCACGGTCACCGCTGCCGCGGTGAAGCGCGAGACCGCCTCGACGAACCAGCCGATCTTCTCCACGTCCCCCGTCGAGACGGCCACCACCTCACCGGCCGCGACCCGCCGGGTCAGCGCCGAGCCCAGTTGCGCGGCCTTGCGGGCCAGCAGTTGCTGGACGCGGGCGGCCGCCGTGATCCAGTTGGTGACGGCGGCCCGGTGCAGGAAGGTGTCGCCGACGGCGATGCCCGCCCCGCACAGCGCCATCAGCGCGCCCGTCAGGGCGAGGCGCCTGCCGGAGCGGTCGACGACGGCCTGCACGGCGAGTCCTACGCAAAACGGCAGCGCGGAGACGGAGACGAAGTGCAGCAGGCCCCAGGCCAGCGACTTGACCTGCCCGCCCAGCTGGTTCCGCCCCAGCCACCACAGGAATCGGGGGCCCGAACGGGCGTCCGGCACACCCGGGTCGGGATACGGAAGGTCTTGGATCTGCATGACGATTGAGGTCCCAGTGGCTCGTGTCAGGGAGGGAGAGGCGGCAACAAACCGTGAAAGGTTCGCGTCGCAGCGTGGTCAAAAGCAAACGGTTTTCCAGGCGGGCGCACGGAACCGGCTGTCCCGCGGCGAGTCTGCACCGGATCCGTTGTCCACCGATCCGGGGGTGATGTCCGGAACCTTCCGCGATCCGCTGGTACGTGGTGCCACCCTGGTCCGGTGCGGATGAACGGCGTGTGGCGGGTGACGGTCGTGGTGGCGGCCCTCGGATCCTTGCTGACGACCCTGACCGCGTGCGGCTCCGCGGGAGGTGACGGCGCGCGCACCGTGGACGAGCGGGGAGCCTCCGGCCGGTCCGGAGCCGGCCGCCCCGCCACCGTCGACCCGACCCGCGTACCGGGCGTCGGCGACCGGCTGCACGGGCGGATTCCCGCCGACTCCGGGCAGGTGGTGGCCGTCTACGGACGCGGCGAGGACTCGGCCGCCGCCACGCTCGTGCTGTACACCCGGCGCGGCACCGCCTGGGAGCGGACGCGCAGCTGGCCGGCGCACAACGGCAGGAAGGGGTGGACCACCGGCCACCACATGGGTGACGAGCGCAGCCCCGTCGGCGTCTACACGCTGTCCGACGCGGGCGGCGTGCTCGACGACCCCGGTGCCGAACTGCCGTACACGCAGGACGCGTCGTTCGCGGCTCCGCGCGAATGGCCCGCGTCGCACTGGCACGACTTCGACTACGTCATCGCCATCGACTACAACCGTGTCAAGGGCACCCCGCCGGACGACCCGACCCGTCCGGAGGGCGTGGAGAAGGGCGGCGGTATCTGGCTGCACATGGACCACGGCAGCGGTACGTCGGCCTGCGTCAGCGTCTCGCAGGAGGCCATGGAGTACCTGCTGCGCACGCTCGACCCGGGCCGGCATCCCGTCATCGTCATGGGGGACAGGGCTCATCTGAGAGCCTGATCCGCCGAGGCGTCATTGCGGCAACGCCCAACTCCCCGTAGAACACCGGCCATGAGAAGCCGGATAGTCATGTCCATGCTTGCCGGGGTCTCGCTCCTGGCGAGCACCCTCCTGGGAGCTGCTCCCGCTCGGTCGGCCGGCGTCCCCGCAGAGTTCGGCACCGACTGGCACGACCCCGTGACCGCCGCCCCGCCCGTCGCCAGGCCGCACTCCACGTCCTGCCGGGTCACTCTGGCCGAGGCGCAGTTCCGGGACTTCACGCCGTACCAGGGCGCCTACACGCCCCCGCAGGGGTGCGGCGACCGCTGGAGCAAGGTCGTGCTGCGTCTCGACGGCAAGGTGAAGGGCCGCCAGTACGACCGGCTCGGCTATCTGCACGTCGGCGGCGTCGAGGTCCTGCGTACGTCGACGCCGGAGCCGTCGCCCGACGGCATCGAGTGGTCGTTGGAGAAGGACGTCACCCGCTACAGCGCCACCTTCCGCAGCCCGCAGGGCGTCGAGATGCTCATCGGGAACGTCGTCGACGACACGTACACGGGCGTCATCGACGTCAGGGCAACGCTGACCTTCTACGCGGGCCGCCCCGCCGCCACCGCTCCGGACCGCGTCCTCACCCTCACCGACACGTCCGCCGGTACCACCCTCACCACTCCGCGCAACAGTGAACGCGTCGTCGCCGAGGTGTACGCCACCGGATCCGGCGGCGGCTGCGAGGAGTTCTGGTACCTGGCCGCCCCGGACCCGGCGCCGTACTCCTGCAAGGCCGCCGGCGGCCCCTACCGCGAGGTGCAGGTCAAGGTCGACGGCCGACTCGCGGGAATCGCCGCCCCCTTCCCGAACGTGTGGACCGGCGGATGGTCCAATCCCTTCCTCTGGTACGTCATTCCGGCCCCGCGCGCCTTCGACGCGCGCCCGGTCGAGTACGACCTGACGCCCTTCGCCGGAATCCTCAACGACGGCCGCCCGCACCGCGTCGAGGTGTCCGTGCTCGGCGTTCCCGAGGGGCAGACGGGCTGGAGCACTCGGGTGAACGTCCTGGTCTGGCAGGACGCGGGGCGGGCGCACGTCACCGGTGGGCTCACCGTGCACAAGGCGAGTGGCCTCACCAACTCCTCGGTCTACACGCCCGGTTCGGAGCACCGCGTGGACACCCGCGCCGGCCGCCGGCTGACCGTCGCCGGATACGTCGACACCTCGCACGGACGGGTGACGACCACCGTCAGGCGGACGCTCGCCACTACCTCCGTACACCGCTGGACCGACGGCGAGACGACGGACGGACTCGACGCCACCTGGACGGACGACGTGTCGGTCACGGTCGACGGACGGGGGCCCGCCCGGACGACGCACACGCACCGCACGTACACGATGGACGGCACCACCACCATCGGCACCGACGACCGGCTGCGCACGGTGCTGACGCTCGGCGACCGGGCGGCGGCCGTCGGGACAAGGGACGGCAGGCGGACGGCGTGGTCGCGGCTCGACGACACCTACACCGGCGACGCCACGTACACCCTCAACGTCCCGCGCGACCAGCGCCACGCCGTCGGCACGACGAGAGAGCGCTACCGGCTGTACGGCTCGGACGGCTGCTACGACCGTTCGCTGACCACGGTTCAGGGGGTGCTCACCGGGGACGACAGCCGCCGCTGAAGCGGGTGGAAGCGGTTCAGCAGCGCTTGACGGTCTCCCCGTCGATCAGCGTGTCCAGCAGCCCGCCGAGCACCTCGCGTTGCTCCTCGGTGAGCGGCGCGAGGATCTCCTTCGCCGCCGCCCGGCGCGCGCCGCGCAGCTCCCCGAGTGTCTCGCGCCCCTCGTCCGTCAGCTCGATCCGTGTCACCCGCCGGTTCGTCGGATCGGGCACCCGGCGCACCCTGCCGCTCGCCTCCAGCCCGTCGACCAGGGTGGTCACCGCGCGCGGCACCACCTCCAGCCGCTCGGCGAGGTCGGCCATGCGCGGCGGCGAGCCGTAGTGGGCGAGGGTGCGCAGCAGCCGGGACTGGGCCGGAGTGATGCCCAGGTCACGCTGTTCCAGATGGCGCTTCTGGATGCGGTGCACCCGGCGGGTGAGCCGCAGCAGCTGCTCCGCGAGCAGGCCCTCGGAATCGGGGGTGGTCATGCGGGAACAATATCAGGACCTTGTTCATTGTGAGCATAGGTAACAACGAGCTAGGATCCGTCAGTCATCGTCGGCCGGCCTCGGCGCCGGCGCCCGCTCACCTCCGTAGGAGCCCATGCATCCCGACCGTGAAACCTCCTGGACCCCACCTGCCGACAACAAGGAACAGCCCCGGCAGGTGCGCCGCATCCTGAGGCTCTTCCGTCCCTACCGCGGCCGCCTCGCGATCGTCGGTCTGCTGGTCGGCGCCGCGTCCCTGGTCTCGGTCGCCACGCCGTTCCTCCTCAAGGAGACCCTCGACGTCGCGATCCCCGAGGGACGCACCGGCCTGCTGAGCCTGCTCGCGCTCGGCATGATCCTCAGCGCCGTGCTCTCCAGCGTCTTCGGTGTGCTGCAGACGCTGATCTCCACCACCGTCGGCCAGCGCGTCATGCACGACCTGCGCACCGCCGTCTACGGCCGCCTGCAGCGCATGTCGCTCGCCTTCTTCACCCGCACCCGCACCGGCGAGGTGCAGTCCCGCATCGCCAACGACATCGGCGGCATGCAGGCCACCGTCACCTCCACCGCCACCTCGCTGGTCTCCAACCTCACCAGCGTGGTCGCCACGATCGTCGCGATGGTCGCCCTCGACTGGCGGCTGACGGTCGTCTCGCTGCTGTTGCTGCCGGCGTTCGTGTGGATCAGCCGCCGGGTCGGCAACGAACGCAAGAAGATCACCACCCAGCGCCAGAAGCAGATGGCCGCGATGGCCGCCACGGTCACCGAGTCGCTCTCCGTCAGCGGCATCCTGCTCGGCCGCACCATGGGCCGGGCCGAGTCGCTGACGGCGTCCTTCGCCGAGGAGTCCGAGCGGCTGGTCGACCTCGAGGTGAAGTCCAACATGGCCGGCCGCTGGCGCATGGCCGTCATCACCATCGTCATGGCCGCCATGCCCGCCGTCATCTACTGGACCGCCGGGACGGCCCTCCGACTGGGCGGCCCGCAGGCCTCGCTCGGCACGATCGTCGCCTTCGTCTCGCTCCAGCAGGGCCTGTTCCGCCCGGCCGTCAGCCTGCTGGCGACCGGCGTGCAGATCCAGACCTCGCTCGCGCTCTTCCAGCGCATCTTCGAGTACCTCGACCTGCCCATCGACATCACCGAACGGGAGAACCCCGTCCGCCTCGACCGTGTGAAGGGCGAGGTCCGTTTCGAGGGCGTCGAGTTCCGCTACGACAACGACGACAGGGCCCGCCCGGTCCTCGACGGCATCGACGTCACCGTCCCGGCGGGCAGCAGCCTCGCGATCGTCGGCCCGACCGGCGCGGGCAAGTCCTCGCTCGGCTATCTGGTGCCCCGGCTGTACGACGTCACCGGCGGCCGCGTGACCATCGACGGCGTCGACGTCCGCGACCTCGACTTCGACACCCTGGCCCGCGCGGTCGGCGTCGTCTCGCAGGAGACGTACCTCTTCCACGCCTCGGTCGCCGACAACCTCCGCTTCGCCAAGCCGGACGCCACCGACGAGGAACTGCACGAGGCGGCCCGGGCGGCCCAGATCCACCATCACATCGCCGCGCTGCCCGACGGCTACGACACGGTCGTCGGCGAGCGCGGCCACCGCTTCTCCGGCGGCGAGAAGCAGCGCCTGGCCATCGCCCGCACCATCCTGCGCGACCCGCCCGTCCTCATCCTCGACGAGGCGACCAGCGCCCTGGACACCCGTACCGAAGCCGCCGTCCAGGACGCCATCGACGCCCTGTCGGCCAACCGCACGACGCTCACCATCGCGCACCGCCTGTCCACCGTCCGCAGTGCCGACCAGATCGTGGTACTCGACTCCGGGCGCGTGGCCGAGCGGGGGACGCACGAGGAACTGCTGGAACTGGACGGGCGGTACGCGGCCCTGGTCCGCCGGGACGCGCAACTGGAACCGACAAGATGAAGAGATACCCGCATCGAGGGTGATATGCCGGAAATGTGACGTTATGCGGGTTACCGTGCCCGCATGCAGACGAACACTCCGCCACGGAGAACGGTCCGACTGACACGCCGGGGCCGTCTCGCCCTCGTCGTGACCGGCGCCGTCCTGACCGGCACCGCCGTGGCGGTGCCGCTGCTGACCCTGGGGGACGACGAGGACACCCGGCCCAGGACCCTGGTGATCCCTGAGGGCTGGCGCGCGAGGCAGGTCTACGAGGCCGTCGACAAGGCCCTCGCCCTGCCCGCGGGCACGACCGGGAAGTCCCTCGGCAAGGCCGCCCTGAAGCTGCCCAACGAGGCCCGGGGCAACCCGGAGGGCTACCTCTACCCGGCGACGTACCCGATCGACGAGAAGGCGACCCCGGAGTCACTGCTGCGGTTCATGGTCGACACCGCGAACCAGAAGTTCAACGGGGCGCCGGTCGCGGCGGGCGCCCAGCGCAACGCGATGAACCTCTACCAGGCGGTCACCATCGCCAGCATCATCCAGGCCGAGGCCACCTCGAAGGCCGACATGGGAAAGGTGGCCCGGGTCATCATCAACCGGCTTCAGCGCGGCATGCCGCTGCAGATGGACTGCACCATCAACTACGCCCTGAACCGCGACACGATCCGGACCACCACGGACGACACCCGGATCGAAAGCCCCTACAACTCCTACCAGCGCATGGGCCTGCCGCCCACACCGATCGACAACCCGGGCGAGGAGGCGATGCGCGCCGCGGTCAACCCGGTGCCGGGCGACTGGCTTTACTTCGTCACGGTCAAGCCCGGCGACACCCGCTTCACCGCCGACTACACCGAGCACCAGCGCAACGTGGCCGAATTCAACGCCCTTCAGCAGAGCAAGGGGCAGCAGCCGGGCCGGAGCCCGCAGCAGTCGCAGAGTCAGCCGCAGGTGACCCAGCCGCCGAGATGAGCGGCCGGCACCTCAGGCGGCGGCGGGCTCCGTGGTCAGTGCCTGTCGGGGCGCCAGCAGCAGCCGCCTGATGTCCCGCACGGCCGCGCGCCCCGCCCGGTTGGCGCCGACGGTGCTGGCCGAGGGCCCGTACCCGACCAGGTGGACGCGCGGATCGGCGACCGCGCGCGTGGCCTCGACCCGGATCCCGCCGCCCGGCTCCCGCAGCCGCAGCGGCGCCAGATGGCCGAGGGCGGCCCGGAAGCCGGTCGCCCACAGGATGACGTCGGCGGCCACCCGCCGGCCGTCCCGCCACTCCACCCCGTCCGGGGTGACGCGGTCGAACATCGGCTGCCGGTCCAGCACTCCGTCCCGCAGCCCCTGCCGGATCGCGTCGTTGAGCGGCAGCCCCGTGACCGAGACCACACTCCTGGGCGGCAGCCCCTGCCGCACCCGCTCCTCCACCAGCGCGACCGCGGCCCGGCCCGCGCCCTCGTCGAACGGCCCCTCACGGAAGACGGGGGGCCGCCGGGTGACCCAGGTGGTGGCGGCCGCGTACGGGGCGATCTCCAGCAGGTGCTGGGTGCCGGACGCACCCCCGCCCACCACGACCACGCGCTGCCCGGCGAACTCCTCGGGCCCCGCGTACCGAGCGGTGTGCAACTGCCGCCCGCGGAAGGTCTCCTGCCCGGGGCAGCGCGGCCGGAACGGCCGGTCCCAGGTGCCGGTGGCGTTGATCAGCGCCCGCGTCGACCACGTACCGTCCGAGGTCTCCACGAGCAGCCGTCCGCCGTCGCCCTCACGCACGGCGCGGGCGTCGACCGGTCGCCGTACCCGCAGGCCGAAGGTCCGCTCGTAGGTGTCGAAGTACTCCCCGATGACCTCGGCCGACGGCCGCGCCGAGTCGGCGTCGGTGAGCTCCATCCCGGGCAGGGAGTGCATGCCGTGCACCTTGCCGTAGGTCAGCGAAGGCCACCGGAACTGCCAGGCGCCACCCGGGGCGGGGGCGTGGTCGAGGACCACGAAGTCGCGGTCCGGCTCGAAGCCGGAGCGCCGCAGGTGATAGGCGCTGGACAGACCCGCCTGCCCAGCGCCTGTGACGACCACTTCGACCTCACGTGCGGTGTTCACCTTGGTGCGAACACCGAGCCGGCCGGGGATCTTCCCGTGGGCTCAGCGCCCGCTCGCCACCCAGGAGCGGCCCACCTTTCGCGCTGTCCACGGGGTCCAGCAGCCCGCGTGCGTGCAGTTCGGGGATCACCCCCTCCCCGAACCAGTACGCCTCCTCCAGGTGCGGATAGAGCACGAAGTGCTCGACACCCAGCGCGGGGTACTCCTCGGTCCGGTCGGCCACCTCGGCTTGGCTGCCGACCAGAGCGGTGCCCGCGCCGCCCCGGACCAGGCCGGCACCCGCCCACAGGTGGGGTGGACCTCCAGCCGGTCGCGCGAACCGCCGTGCAGGGCCGGCATCCGCTGGCGCCCCACCGACTCGCTGCGGCCCGGCGCCGCCTGTGCGGCCGCGACCGTGTCCGCGTGACCGCGCGTGGTGAGCAGGGCTGAACGCAAGATGCGGCCGAAAGCAGCCACTCGGTGAGCCGGTGGTCGACGATGTCTCGCGGAATGGATCTGCCGTATCGCGTGACGGTCGGCCGGTGACGTGTGGAACCCGGCGTATGGGTCAGGATGGGGGCATGTCAGATGCCTTCACCACCCGAGTGCTGCACGTCGCCACCGGTTCCCGGGAGCGGGTCGTCGACCTCACCCGTGACTGCGAGGCCTTCCTCGGCGAGGCGGCGGCCGGCCGCGACGGCCTGTTGAACGTCTTCGTCCCGCACGCCACCGCCGGCATCGCCATCATCGAGACGGGCGCCGGCAGCGACGACGACCTCCTCGCCGCCCTGCACACCCTGCTCCCCGCCGACGACCGCTGGCAGCACCGCCACGGCAGCCCCGGCCACGGCCGCGACCACGTACTCCCCGCGATCGTTCCGCCGCACGCGACCCTGCCGGTGGTCGGCGGGCGGCTGGAACTGGGGACGTGGCAGTCGGTGTGTCTGGTGGATACGAACACCAGTAACACGGACCGTCGGGTCCGGTTGAGCTTCCTGGGGTGACTTTCCTGCCTCCCGAGGAGCAACTTTTGCGATGAGGGACGGCCGCACCGTTACCGTCTCGCCCTGCCCTCAGTCCCGCTCAGGGCGTCGGGCGGACGCGCCGGTGCGGCGCGGGGGCTGCGTCAGCGTGGATCACCACGTCATGGCACCGATCGCCCGGCCCAGCAGTACGTGCCCGGACCTCGTCAGAGCCGACGGCGCCGACGCCCGGTGGTCCTGCGGCGGTCGTCGCATCCTGGCGGACGACGGCCCCCGGCAAGGCGAGTACGGCCCCACCGGCCGCGGCATTCCCTCACTGTGCGCGTTCACCGCGCGATTCGCTGGTGTGGGCGAAGCGACCCCCGGTGTTATTCAATGAGGTGTGCGGCCAGGGATCTCGGGGCCCCGTCGCACGGGTCCGAGTACGGCCCCGGCGCTGCGCCGGGGATTGCTGAGGGAGCCGCATGGACTCCACACCCTCTCCCTCGTCCTCTTCGTCGTTCGACCTGGTCAGCAGCGCCCTGGAGCGCTACATCCCACGCGGCGGAGCGGCAGCGGCCGCCGGTCCGGCCGACGCGCAGGGCGACCGCACCACTCGCCAACGCGTACCCGACAACCCGGCAGCCGGCCGTCAGGACCAGATTCTCGGCGCGGTCAACCTGGACAGTGATCTGAGAATCACTCGCTGCAATCTGGACGCCCCCGTATTCGGGGGTCTGGACGCCGTGGCCGGGAGTCCCTTCGTCGATCTCCTGCCCCCCGGGGACGTACCGACGGTCACACGGCGGTTGCGGCAGGTCCTGGAGACCGGTGAGGCGCACGTCGCCCGGATCCAGCGTCTGCGGCGCGGCGACGGGTCGGAGCTTGTGGTCTCGATGAGCATCCTGCCCGCCGCGGTGCCTCAGGAGGGCCTGACCGTCTCCCTGATCGCCATGGCCAGGAGGCTGCACCTGTACGCCGCCGAGACCGCGATCGGCACCTCGCTGGACATCGGCGACACCGCGCAGTCGCTGGCCCAGTCCCTGCTGGCTTGGGGAGACGTGGCCGCCGTCGACCTCGACTTCGCCGTGTGGACGGGCGAGGGAGTCACCGGGCAGGGGCAGGGGCGCATCCGGCTACGGCGGGCGGCCCTGGTACCGGACCGGGCGTGGCCCGAGGGCTACGTGACTCCGGGCGACGATCTTCCCAGCGACGCGAGTCGCCTGCTGGCGCATGCGGTACGGCGGGACGACGCCCCGCAGGCCATCGTCATACCCGACCGGGAGGCGGTCGAGCGGGTACTCGGCAGTCCCCGAGTGATGCGTGCCCTGGTGCCCGGCGACCGGTCGGCGGGTGTGGCGTGCATACCGCTGGTCCTGGACGGCACACCGCCCGTCGTGCTGGGCGTGGCGGAGGTCTGGCGACGGGCGGACTGCCCCTTCCGCGACAGCGAGCTGTTGGACCTGCAGGAACTGGTGGCCAGGACCGCCCATCACGTCGACCTGGCCCGTCAGCACCAGCGCGAGCACACGCAGGTGCTGGCGTTGCAGCGCCGGCTGCTGCCCCGGACCGGCGGCGACACCATCGAGATCGCCAGCGTCTACCAGCCCGCCACGCCCGACAGCGCGGGCGTCGGCGGCGACTGGGTGAACAGCTTTCCGCTGGCGGACGGCCGTACCGCGCTGGTGGTCGGTGACGTCGTCGGGCACGGCCTGGGAGCCGCGGCAACCATGGGCCAGCTGAGCATGGAGGCCCGCGCGCTGCTGTCCGCGGGGCTCGCGCCCGACGAGGTGTTGGAGCACCTGGACGAAACCGTGACGCTGCTGGACGACGCTGAGTCCGGGCTGACGGCCGGCTACAGCGCCCTCGGGTCGACCTGCTGCATCGTCCTCTACGACCCGGTCAGCCACCATGTGGCGCTGTCCAGCGCCGGCCACCTCCCCCCGGTCCTGGTCTCTCCGGACGGGCACGCCGGGCCGCTTGCGGTCCGCCCTCACCCCGGCCTGGGCGCCGAGTTCGCGCTGCGGGAGCCGTTCGACGTGCACACGTTCGGCGCACCCCCAGGCTCCCTGCTCGTCCTCTACACCGACGGCCTGGTGGAGGATCCGGCCATGTCGATCGACGAGGGCATCGGCAGGCTGGCGGACGCCGTGTCCAGGGTGCACCCCTGGGAAGCCCTGCAGCAGGCCGCACGGCACGTCGTCTCCGCGCTGGCACCCGTGCGCCAGCGCGACGATGTGACCCTGCTGCTCGCGCGGATGATCGGCTACCGCAAGGGGGACACCGCGACCTGGCGGCTGGCCGCCCGCGACGACGCCCCCGCCCGTGCCCGCGCGCAGGTCTCCGCGCTGCTGCGGCAATGGCGCACCAGGGACGACACCCGGGACAACGTGCTGCTGCTGGTCAGCGAGCTGGTCACGAACGCGGTGCGGTTCGCCGCCGGTCCCATCACGGTACGGCTGATCAGGGCCGGTCACGGCCTGCTGTGCGAGGTGGGCGACACCGGCAACGGCAGGCCACGGCTGAGCCGGGGCGGCCTCCTCGACGACGGCGGTCGCGGCCTGCACATCGTGCACAGGCTCACCACCCGGTGGGGGGTGCGGTGGACGGACACCGGCAAGGTGGTCTGGGCGGAAGTCAGGTGACGCGGCTGCGGGGCGGGGCGCCGCCGGCGTACGGGAGCGCGGCGATGGTACGGGGGCGTACCCGTCACTCGACGCCACCGACGGTACGGACGGTTCCCTCAGCGGTACCGATGGCGTGACCGGTGATGCGGACGGCCCGTTCGCCGGTACGGGTGGCGCGGGCTCGCACTACAGCCACTCCCCTTCCAGGGCGGTGGCGGTGAGGCCCGGTGCCGCCGCGTACAGGACGGCGCGACTGCCCGGCTTCTGCCCGGCGTCGTGCGCCCGTCGCAGGATGTCGAACACGGCGGCGCCTCCTCGGTTGCCGCTGGTGTAGCTGTCCCGGCTGTAGTCCAGCAGCCCCGACGGCCACGCGTCGGGCATCGTCTGCTCCATGTACTCCAGCACCCGGGTCCCGCCGGGGTGCGCCAGCAGCACGTCGGGGTGCCAGGAGTCGGGGTGGTCCTGGTAACGGACGCGCAGCCACTTCCACATCGCGGTGACCGTCTCCTGTACGGCGCGCGGCCCGCGCCGGTCCATCACGAAGTGGGTGCCGTCCGCCCGCGTGTCCAGGCGGTGCAGGTCCTGGGTGCCGGGCAGGGTGTGGTGCCAGGCGGCGTCCAGCCGCAGCACCGACTCGCGCCGCGGGCGGCCCGTGACCACCGTGGCGACCGCGGTGTCCGCGAACAGCAACCGGACGATCAGGGACTCGAGAGTGTCGTCCGCGGGCTGGTAGGTCGTGCTCAGCGCCTCCGCGATCACGACCAGGACCACCCGGTCGGGGTCCGCGGCCACGAGATCCGCCGCCAACGCCAGGGAGCGGGTCCCCGCGACACAGGCCCACTGCGTGGCCGGCAGCAGCATCACGTCGTTGCGGAGCGGAAGCTTGTTGGCCAGGGCGATGTCCAGACCCGGCAGTGCCGGCGTGGTGGAGTGACTGGTGATCAGGCAGTCGATGTCTGCGGCGTCCAGCCCGGCGATCTGCAGGGCCCCGCGCGCCGCACGCTCCCCGTAGGACTGCACGGCCTCCCAGGCCGGCGCGGTGCGCTCCTGGACGGTCTGCGGCCCGGGTATCGCCCCAAGGGCGGCGATCACGCGGTCCACGTCCTGCTGGGTGAACCCGTCGCGCGCCAACGCCTCTTGGGCCGACCCGATGCCGACAGCCCGCAGGCCGCCGCCGTTGCCGGGCGCGACGGCGGCCTCCAGCGGCAGCATCCACCCGCGGGTCTCGATGCCCGTGCTGGCCGCGATGCCGTCGATCCGCGGCGCCCACGCCGCGTGCGGATGCCGGTCGCGCACCTCCGCCACGATCTGGCTGGTCTCCACGGTGTGTTCGCCGTGTATCACGGCAGGAGGACAGAGGTAAGCGGCCATAATGGGGCACCTTTCCGGGGGAAACAAGCAGGAATGTCACGAGTGCTGTGTCATGGGTCACTTTGGGACTTCGCGCCCAAGGGATTGCCGATGAGCTCCACTTCGGGAGTCGGTATCCGTTTCGAGCATGGACGTTAAACAGACATTTCCGCTGTGATGCAGACAACTTAGACAGTCCTTGGGGTGCGTGACACGGCACACACCGCTGAAACAGGGGCTCTCGGAGCGGGCCGGCAAGCCTCACCTGATTCACCGTCAGCCAGAACCGCTACCTGCTCACTGCCGCCGGAGCCGGGCGACATCCCTGGCGGCACGGGCCACTGTCTCCCCGAAGGCGACGGATCGGCGGTGTGGTCCGTAGCCCTGTCACGGGACGGGCGCCCATCTGGCGGCCGTCACCATGGAAGGCTCGGCCTTCCTGTGGTGCACCGAGTCGGCGGCCGAGGGGTGTCAACTGCGCGTGGACAACCACCTGTCCTCCTGCTCCTTCCACCCGCACGACGACCGCGTCGTCCTGGGCGGCTCGGCCGGCCGCTGCCTGTGCGAGGTCCTCCGACAACCGGTCCGGGAACGGCGCCGCCGCGCTCTGACCCGGCGTCACCGGGGCTCGGTACGCTGGAACCGCTGTGTGTGCGGCCCTGGCTGCGGGGGGTTGCGGCCCGCGCCGCGGACGTGGAAGAGCAACGGGGGCTCGATGGCGCAGGTGGTGGAACCGGGGACCGGACAGGTGCACCTGCCCACGACCCGGATCGGCAGAAGTCCGCAGGCTCTGTGCACGCTTTTCTGCCAGACGGCCGCCGCGGCGCTCGCACTCTGGGCCTGTTCCGGAGGCGCGCACTGGCGGTCGCAGCCCCACGGCTTCCAGGTGTCGCGGGGCGCGGGCCTGGCGGTGGTCGTGTGGGCGGTGCTTCTCGTCGTACTCCTGGTCAGACTCGTCAGGCCGATCGCCCTCGTCCTGAGCGCGGAGGGCCTGGAGCTGCGCGGCGGTACGCGGCGCACGCGGCTGCGCTGGGCCGAGGTCGAGGGGCTGTGCCTGCTCCCGGCGCCGAGGAGGACGTCGGTCACGGGGAGGGAGTTCTTCCGGGGGAAGCCGCTGGTCCGTGCGAGCCGGGGCCACCGTCCGCGCGGCGCGGGCACGGTCCTCCCGCCGGCATGGGTGGAGGAACGACGGGGCATCGTGCTCGATCTGCGGTATCTCGCGGTGACCTCACGGAGCCTCGACGACCTGTGCCGCCGGTACGCGGGAGAGCGCTGGCACGGCGCGGCCACGATGCCCTGCGGACGGGCGGAAGCGGTGAACGTCCCCGGCCGGCTGATCTCCCGCCCGGCTGCCGTGCTGCTGCGCGGGCGGGCCGCCCTGTCGTCGGCCTCCGCCGTCCTGGCCTGGGTTCTGGGCGGCGGCGGTGCCACGACGGCGGGCGCCGTGACGGCACTGTCGTGGGGCACCGACGTGTTCGCGGCCGTCACGTTTCTGATCACCTGTCTTTCCCCACTGTGCCGGCTGCGGATCGACGCCGAGGCCATCCGGCTGACCCTCGACGGTGGTCTGCACGTTCTGGCCCGGGACGCGGTGAGCGGTGCGGAGGTCGGGCCCGCGGCCGCGCCGCCGGCCGGGCCGCGGGCGTCGGTGCGACGTCGAGTTGAGGGGCGTGGACCGGGTCGGAGATGGTGCCGGTAGCGGGCAACGGGGTATGCACCACCGCCGTGGCGAGGACCGTGGTGGCACATGCCAGACGCACTCGTCCGGGTGATATGGGCACCGACGCCTTCCCTGGAACCGGGGTGCCGACGACGGGTCAGCAACAGCTGCCGCCCGGCGTATCGGCGCAGGCGGGCACCGTCCTCACGCGAAAGTGGTCGGCACGGTGGGGGCCGCGGGCGCGTGATCGCCGCCGTGCTTTCACCTGCAGGAAGATTCACCGCTTTCACTACGATCAGCGCACGCAGGTCGATGCATTCCGTGCGGCATCCCTGTGCACGCATGGACGTGTGGTTGCGCACGGCGGAACGGACTGGGGGAACACCGCAGTGGACAAGGCATCAGAGGACCGGACCGAGCAGTTACCGGCAGTGGCTCTCTCCGAGCCGCTGCGCCGGTGGTGCGAGGCGTCGGTCGGCGCCACCGCGAGGAAGTACCGCCCCTCGCGGCTGTTCACGCCTCTGGTCGCGGTCTGTGCGGTCCTGCTCCTCGTGTCCGGGCTGGCCGGATGGCGCCCGTCCTGATGGCCGACGGCAGGTGGGAAAGCGGACGGCCGCCGCGGTGCGGGCGGCCCACAGGCCGCACCCCCTGTTGTCCGGCGCCGAGTTCGGCCCCGCCGGTCCGCTCCCGGCCGTCGTAGGAACTCAGGCCCCGCGGTCGGCGGGACCACCGGATCGTGCCCGCCATCGCGCGGTCGCGGAAGTGAGGACCCGGGCCGCTATCCGGACGGCGCGTGGTCCGGCAGGCCGCCGGGCGTGGCCACCAGGCCGAGCTGCTGGGCCCGCAGGACGGTGCTGATGCGGTCGCGGGTGCCGAGTTTGCGGTAGATGTTCTCGACGTGTTTGTGCACCGTACGGGAGGAGATGCCGAGGCGGCGGCCGATCGCGGCGGCGGTCAGGGCGTCGGTGAGCAGGAGCAGGACGGTCGTCTCGCGGGGCGTGAGCGCACCGGCCTCCGGCGGTTCGCGCGGGGTGACGGCCGTCGCCCGCCAGCGTTCCAGGAGCTGTCGCTGCTGGTCGACGGCCGCCAGCAGCGGCTGCAGGCGCTGAGCGAGCCGGACGTGGTCGTCGGTGAAGTCCGAACCGGAGCGGTAGACGAGGCATCCGGTGACGGGCGCGGCGGACCGCGACAGGGGGAGCCCCAGCACGTGGTCCACGCCCATGGTGTCTGCGATGAGCCGTGCCGTCGGGCTCGACTGCCATGCGCGGCCCGCCGCCCGGCGTGCCGTGACGGGCGTCCGGTCGTCGTCGGCCGCGTAATGGTGCGCGAACGGGTATCCCGCGCGCAACAGGCCCAGAGCCTCGTCCCCGCGCCGGTCGAACGCCGCGGCGACGCCGGGTGACATGCCGACCGTGCCCTTGCTCTCGCTCCAGTCGTCGAGCTTGTAGATCAGCGTCTCTCCACCGCACAGGCCGGGCAGGGCGGAGGCCATCAGGGGCCACAGGCGCTCGGGTTCCCGTTCGTGGAGCGCTGCCACGGCGACCGACAGCATGCGTTCGTAGGCTCCGCCCAGGCCCTGTGCCACTGTTGCTCTCCGGTTGTCCGCGTACGCAGTTGTACCCATACCCCCACGGCTCCTCGCTGTTCCAGACTGCAACCGGGCGACACCGGCACGGTCGGCTGTCCTCCACCATTGTGCGGGCCGCCGTTACGGGGGAGCGGCGGCCCGCACAGTGTGGTCCCCGGGTGCTCTCACGCGCCCCACGCGGCCGCGCACAGCGCCCGGTCCACCTCCTCTGTGTAGAGGGCGGCGGCGAGCCAGGCACGGGCGAAGCGGTCCGTGTCGGCGGGGAGCAGACGGCCGAAGGGGTCGCGGGAGCGGTCCGCGGCGGCGGACCGGAGCTCGTCGAGCAGGTCACCCGCGGTCGCGAGGCCCTGGCGGCGCAGGCGTCGTCCGTCGCCGCCGTCCCCGGAGAAGGCCAGCACGCGCCGGCCGCCGGAGGCGGCCTGGTGGAGGCGGCGGCGCAGCAGGTGCAGCGGGGCCTCGTCCGGGGCGGGCCCGGCGGGCCCGGCGGGCGGCGGTGCCTGGGCGGGCAGGTCGGCGTGCTGGAGACGGTCGAGGCCGAGGTCCACACGCGCCCCGGGATCGGTGGGGTGCCGGGTGGCGAGCAGCAGGGCGCGCGGCTGCGGGGCAGGGGCGAGGCGGGCGATGATCCGCAGCCTGCTGCCCCGGGCGGCGGCCAGCAGGCGGAGATTGTCGCGGTGGGGGAGCGCGGGATGGTCGTGGGCGGCGGCCAGCCGGAGCGTGCGTCCGTCGCAGTCGGCCAGCAGGCAGTCGCCCGCCGCCTCGCGCACCGTGCCGGTCAGGGTGACGTCCAGGAAGAGCAGGTCGTGGCCGCCGTCCAGGGCGCGCCGGACCTGTTCGCCGACGGGCACCGTCCAGAGCCGGTCGAGAGGTTCGCCGCTCCAGTCGGCGCCGGACGCGCGGACCGCACGTACCCCCGCCCCCGCACCCAGCCGTCCCGTCGGCGAGACGGTGGCCCCGGACACCGCGAGCCCGGCCCGCGACAACTCGCGGTGCGTCAGGGCCGTGTCGCCGATGCGTACGGCACGGTCGGCCGCGCCCACGGCCCGCCCGGAGCCGCCCGGGGCGACGTCGGAGACCGTGTAGAGACGGCCGTCGGCGTCGGCGGTCCAGGAGACGGCGCCCGCGTAGCCGGTCGCCGTCAGGACGGGTTCGGAGAACAGGCCGTACAGGCGCAGCGAGCCGTCCGGCGTGTACGGCTGCCGCACGGTGCCGCGCAGGGCGGCCAGGTTTGCGCCGGTGGCCGACGGCAGGCGGTGGGCGACGGACAGGACCTCGCGCAGCGCGGCGACGAGGCCGGCGAGGCGGTACGCCGGATCGGCCGAGCGGGCCGCGCGTACCGCCGTGACCACGGAGACCGCCGAGGCGGCGGCCCGGGGCAGGCCCGCCAGGCGCGCGGTGTGCGCGGCGCGCAGCAGCTCCGCCTGGAGCACCGCGCCCGCGCCGTCCGTGCCCGCGTCCAGCACGGCCGCCGCCGCGTCGTGCACGGCCCGGGCGGCGGCGCGTTGTGCGGGGGGCGGCGTCTCGGCCTGCACGGGGGGCTCTTCCTCCTCGCCGGTCGCGGAGGGTGCTCCTCCGGCGGAGTCGGCCGGTCCGTCCCCAGCTCCGGCGTCGGCGATCGGCGCAGCCGACGCCGCGGCGGCGCGGTGCAGGCAGTCGGGGGCCAGCAGGCACCCGCAGCGGATGGCGTCCGCGCTGGTCACCGAGCCGTCAGGGGCGTGGAGTTCGAGGTGGGTGTCGTCGTCGACGGCGATGCGGACGGTGTCGCCGTCGACGACGGCGGGCCGGGCGGCGAGCTTGGTGATGCCCGCGTCGAGCCGCTTGCGCAGCCGGGGCGACAGCGCCCCCACGAGTTCGGCGGTCACGGACGCGGCGACCGGAGGGAGGCCCGGGTTCATGCGATCTTCTCCCCTACCCAGCGGGCGAGTTCGAGCGGGCTGAGGGCGGCGACGGGCATCCCCGCGGCGACGAGCTGTCCCGCCACGCCGGTGGAGTACCGGGGCCGTCCCGTGTCGTCGAGGCTCGCGCAGCCCAGGACGTGGCAGCCGGCGCCGACCAGCGCGCGGACCTCGGCGAGCAGCCCGCCGAGCGGGTAGCCCTCCTCGAAGTCGCTGACGACCACGACGAGGGTGCGGGACGGTACGGTCACCAGCTCGCGGGCGTGCCGCAGCCCCGCCGCGATGTGCGTGCCGCCGCCCACGCTCACCTCCAGCAGCAGCGACAGCGGGTCCTCGACGTGGTCGGTGAGGTCGATGACCTCGGTGGAGAAGGCCAGGAAGTGCGTCGACAGGGTGGGCACCCCGGCCAGCACCGAGGCCGTGAGGGCGGCCCAGACCGTGGACGCCTCCATGGATCCCGACACGTCGGTGACCAGGATCAGCCGCCAGTCGGCGGCCCGCCGGGCCCGCGCACGGAAGACCGGCCGCTCGGGGATGACCTGGACCGTGCCGTCCGGGCCGCGCCGCGCGGTAGCCAGGTTGGCCCGCAGGGTGCGGGGCAGGTCGAGGCCGCCGCCCGGGCGCCGGCTGGGCCGGGGCAGGGCCGTGCCGTGCAGCGCGGGGCGCAGCCGCGTGGCCAGCTGCCGGGTCAGGGCGTCGACCAGGCGCCGGACGAGCGGGCGCAGTGCCGCCAGCCGGGCCTCGGGCAGCCCGCCCGCATGCCGCAGCACACTGCGCAGCAGGTCGACCGAGGGCCGCACGCTGTCCGGGTCCAGCTCGGCGAACACGTCCCTGCGGCCCGCCGCTGCCGCTGCCGCCAGCACCTCCTCCCGGATGCCCGGCCCGAACAGTGCCGCCAGCTCCTGCGACCACTCCCGCACACCGGGAAACGACGCCTCCCGCCCGCCGCCCCGGCCCCCGCCGGTGAGGTCACCCCGGCTGCCCTCGCCGCGTCCGCTGCCGTACAGCTCGTCCAGCGCGCTGGCCAGGGCGTCCGCCGACCGGGGCAGTTGGTCCTTGCGGCGGCCGAGCAGCAGGCGCCAGCGGTCGGCGGGGGCGAGCCGGTGTCGCTCGCCGGACGTACCGGCCGCACTGAAGGTACCGGCCGCACAGGCGGCACCGGCTGCCCCGGATGTACCCGATGCGCCTGATGTGTCCGACGCGCCGGTTGCGCCGGGGGCGGCTCCGTCGGCGGCGGGCCCCGGCTGCTCCGGCTGGCTTGCGGGCGGCGGAAGCAGCCCCATCGTCCGCAGGGCCTCCCGTGCCGCGAGGTCCGCGCGCGTCCAGGTGGCGAGGGCCACGGGGTCGACGTCTGCCGTGTCGGCCAAGTGGCTGGTGTCCAGCCGCTCTTCGACGCCGGCCAGCAGACGGTCACGGGCGGCCGGACTGAGCGTGTCGAACCCTCCCCGCAGTGCGGGCAGCCGGTCGAGGAAGTCCTGGTCGGACAGCTCCGACACCCGGGTGAGCAAGGGTTCCAGGGCCGGCGGCGCGGCCTCCAGGAGCTGGCCGGCGGCGGTCAGCAGTCCGGTGAGCCGGGCGGTCAGCGCGGACCGGGACTCCGCGTCGCAGGCGGTGTCCACCCAGGAGGCGACGCGTCCGCCGAGCACTCCTGCGTCCTCGTGCCCGAGCAGGACGCGTACGGCCCCGGCGGCGCCGCGCATCAGCGGGGAGCCGTCGGCGGCCAGGCGGGCCAGGGCGCCGGCGAGCCGGATGCCGCCCAGCTGGTCCGCGCGGTGGGCGAGGTCCAGCAGAGCGTGGGCGTCGGCGGGATCCTCCGAGCCGGTGAGCCCGTCCACCTGGCGCACCGCGGCGGCGGTCAGCAGCTCGGCCACGGCGGCCCCCCGGGCCGTACGGTCGTCGTCGGCGCCGAGCCCGGCGATGTGGCCGGAGCGCAGCCGGTCCAGCAGGGCGAGACCGGCGAGGAGTTCGGGCAGCGTGCCGGACTGCGGCAGCACCTCGGCGGTGTCGGCGAGCCCCTCGTCGGCGAGAGCGGGCAGCCCGCACTCCGCCGCCTGCTCCAGACCCCCCAGGGCCTGTGCGGCGGTGGGCCCGCCCTCGCCCCGCTCCACGCGCCGCCGCTCGCGCAGCACGCCTTCGGCGGCCTGGGCCGGGGTGACCCCCCGCATCCCGGCCGTGGCCAGCATGGCCGCCGTGGCGGGCGTCCAGCGCACCTCCCAGCGAGAGGTCAGCGCCTCGGCGCCGCCCGCGCCGACGACCTTCTTCGCCTCCCCGTACGGCACGCCGCACACCGTCAGCCGGCGCAGCAGGAGTTCGCGGCGGCGGTCCAGGCCGGAGCGGAGCGGATCCAGGCGCAGGTCCCGGGCCGGGCCGGACACGCCCGCCTCCGGCCCGGGCAGGCCCAGCGCCGCCAACTCCGCCTCCACCGCGGGGGCCAGACCGCTGCGTGGCGCGCCGGGCGCGGGGCGTCCACCGCGCGCACCGACGAGCACCTTCTCCATCGCCCGCGCGACGGCCCGCCCCCGGCCGTACGGTTCACCCTGCGCCAGCACCGTCTGCACCGCCTCGACCAGCTCGCCCCGGCCCGCCGCGGGCAGGCCGCGCAGCCGTGCGAGGTCTGCGGCGAGCCGGCTGATCTCCCGCGCGTCGGCGGGCCCCGACGGATGACCGAGGGCCCGCAACTCCGCGCACACCCGTACCGCCGCCCTGGTCAGCGCCTCCTCCAGCGCGTCCGGATCACCCGCCGCCTCCAGTACGAGGTGCTGCCACTCCGGGTCACGGATGCCCGCGGGGTAGCCGGAGCGTTCGTCCAGGAGGGCGTAGCTGTAGGGGATGAGCGAGGTCGTCCAGGTGGGGCGGGTGCCGGGGCCGGCGGGGCAACCCGGCCCCGGTGCCCCGGCGCCCGGCGATCCCGGCCCGGTCCCGCCGGTGCCCGCCGCCGCGGCCCGCGGCGCCGGCTCGGGCCCCGCTTCCCCCGGCGGGGACACCAACGCCGGTGCGTGGAAGGCGCCGACGACCACGGCGGCCCGCTGCCCCTTCCCGGTCGCGTCGGCCAGACAGGCGCGCATCCACCGCTCGCGCCGCAGGTCCACTTCGGGAACCCCGCCCGAGGCCGCCGCGTCCTCGCGCAGCGCCCACCCCGCGAGCAGCGCGGCCCGGCGGAGCGCCTCGGGCGGCGAGCCCGGCGCGGTGGCCTCGACGAGCCGGTCCCAGAGGTCGTCGCCGGGGCGGCCGGTGAGCCGGGACCGCAGGGCGGCGGCGAGACCGGGGAGCCCGGCGGCCCGCCTCTGGTCACTGCGCTCCTCGGCCCGTCCCCGGTCCGCCAGCGGCAGATCGCAGGCGATGACCGGGACCTCGTGGCGGATCGCCCAGCGCACCGCGGCGAGTTCGGGCGAGAAGTCGGCGAAGGGGTAGAAGGCCGGGCCGTCCCCTCCGCCGCCGTCGCCGGGGGCGGCCGCCAGGGCGACCGGGGCCCGGGTCTCCTCGTGGCCGAGCCAGGGCAGCCACTCCTGCAGCTCGGCGGGGAGCTCGACGAGCAGCACGTCCGGCCTGGCCGCGTCCAGCAGCGCGGGTACGGCCGCGGCCAGCGAGGGCGCGTGGTGCCGGACGCCGATGAGGTAGGGCGCCGCCGGGTCGGTGAGGGCCGCGAGGGCCGCGTCGGGGGAGAGGGGCACGGCCGTCAGCCCTCCAGGACCGTGCGCAGGTCCCACAGGGTGCGCCAGGTGGCGGAGCCCTGCTCGGCACGGCGCCGCACGGGACCGTCCCAGTAGCCGCGCAGCCGGGCCGCGTCGGCCGGGTCGTCCTTTCTGACCACGCCGAGGAGATGTCCGGGCAGCAGCCCGAGCACGTCGCGGTCCCCCGGGAAGTAGGCCGCGGCCAGCCCGAGCGCGCCCGCGACGGACACGGCCTCCGCGGTACTCATCACGGTGGAGGGCCGCTCCACCTCCCAGCCCTCCGCGGACCGGCCCTCGCGCAGGTCACGGAAGGCGGTGACGAGGGCCTCCAGGACGGCGTCGTCCACCTGGAAGGGCGCCCCGGCCCGCTCGACGGCGGCCCGCGCCTGGCCGCGCACCAGCGCGGTCTCGGCGTCGAGGTCCGGGATGGGGCCGACGGTCTCGAAGTTGAAGCGCCGCTTGAGGGCGGCGGACATCTCCGAGACGCCCTTGTCGCGCAGGTTGGCGGTGGCGATGACGTTGAAGCCGGGTGCGGCGTGTGCCAGGGCGTCCTCGGTGTCCGTCAGTTCGGGGACCGCGATGCGCCGCTCGGACAGCAGCGACACCAGCGAGTCCTGCACCTCGGGCAGGCACCGGGTCACTTCCTCGACCCGGGCGACGGCACCCCGGCGCATCGCGGCGAGAACGGGAGAGGGCACGAGCGCCTCACGGCTGGGCCCCTTGGCGAGCAACAGGGCGTAGTTCCAGCCGTACTTGAGCTGGTCCTCCGTCGTACCCGCCGTGCCCTGCACCACCAGGCCGCTGGTTCCGCACACGGCGGCCGACAGCAGCTCCGACAGCATGGACTTGGCGGTGCCGGGCTCGCCGACGAGCAGCAGTCCGCGCTCACCGGCGAGCGTGACCACGCACCGCTCGACCAGCGCCCGGTCGCCGACGAACTTGCCCTCGACCACCAGCCGGCGCGGGACGCCCTCGGGCACCTCGGCGTCGTCGGGCAGCCGCAGCGCCTGACCGCCGCTGCCCATGACGAACGTGACGACGGCACGTGGGGTCAGCCGCCAGGCGGGGGGACGAGGCCCGCCGTCGTACGCGGCGAGGAAGGCCAGCTCGGTGGCGTACCGGTCCTCGGGCGGCACGATCTGCCGGGTGGCGTCGGGGACGAGGGTGGTGGTCATCGGCGGTGGTCCTTCGGTGCGGTGGTGCGGGTGGTGGTCATCGGCGGTGGCCCGCGCAGTCACGCGGGCCCGTCACGCGGGCGGTGTTCATCGGCGGCGTCCCTTCCGCGTGGCCCGCGTGGTCAGCTCCTCGTAGGCCGGCGCGTCGCCCGCGCGTACCCGGTCCCAGGCGCGGGTGAACAGTTCGGGCACCGGCAGCGGCGGTACGGCGCGGTGGTGGCCGGCAACGGGGTAGAGCCCCTCCTTCCAGGTCTCCACCGGCAGCGCCGGGGCCTTCAGGTCGTACCAGCCGCACGGCAGGAACAGGGTGCGCCCGGCACGCGGGCGCTTGGCTTCCACGACCAGGCCGGTCGCGGCCAGTTCGGCACGGGCCTTCTTCGACCGGGCGGGCTTCCAGCCGGTCCACCGGGCGCGGTTGCGGTCCGTGGGGTCGGGGAGGGCCAGCAGTTGCAGGTAGAGCGCCGCCGCGTCCTCGCTCAGGCCGTGCGCCGCGGCGACCTCGGCGACCAGCGCGGGCACGCTGACGGCCGGGTCCTGGGCGTGGCCCGCCGGTCCTTCGGCGTCGGTGCGTGTCGTGAGGGCCCGGGCGAGCTCGTCGCCGAGGATCGTCCGCAGGGCCCGCAGGCCGTCGCCGCGGTGGGGGCCGACCAGGCCTTCGAGGAGCAGGAGGACATCGTCGTCCGGACCGGTGAGCGCGGCCGGGCGGACCAGGACGTTCTCGCTGTCGCCGTACGAGGGACGCAGGACGAGCGCCTCGCCGGCCCGCGTCAGCCCGTGCGCGTCGGCCCCGCCGGTGGCGGGCAGCCCGTACGCCTTGCGGACCTCGACGGCGGTCGGACCGCCCTTCTCCGCCCAGGACACGTCGAGTTCGAGGAGCAGTTCCGGGTCGGTGAGGCGGCGGCGCAGCGCGGCAAGGCCGTCCGGCAGGGCGGCGCGCAGCGGATGCCCGTACGGCAGGCTGTAGGCGAGCGCGGCCAGGGCGGCGACGGCGCCGGGCAGGTCGTGCCGCCCGGGTATCGCCGCCGGGTCCGCCCAGACCAGGTCGCCGTCCTTGTCCGGCCGCAGGACGCTGGTGCGGCTGAGCCAGGGCGTGCGCCCCGGATTCAGCACCGCCTCGGCCGCGCCTGCGTCCATGGGGAGATCGGCGGCGATGTCCTCGGGCAGCCGGACGAGCGAGCCGAGCCGCTCGGCCCACACCCGGCCCGCGGCCTCGGTGTCCGGTCCCGTCGTCCACAGGCCGGCCGGGTCGGCGGGCAGCAGGGCCCCGGCGAGCGCGGCCCGGTCGTCCGCGTCCAGGGACCGGAGCATCACGTCGCCGAAGTCCTTCTGCCGGGGCTTCAGCCCGATCATGGCGAGTGCCCCGGCGTCGGTGTGGTGCGGCAGACCGGCGAGCAGGACGGCGGCCTGGGCCGGGCCGAGGCCGTCCCGGGTCGCGGCCGTGAGCGCGGCGGGGGCCTCGGGCCGCCAGGGCGCGGCGCCCTTGTCCCGGATCAGCCGGGTGAGGGCGGCCAGTTGGCCGGCGGGCAGGTCCGGCGTGTGCCGGATCTCCTCGTCCAGTGTGAAGTGGGCGATCGCGCCGAAGGCTCCGGTCGGGTCGTGGTCCAGGGCCAGCCAGTCGACGCGGTCGCGCGGGCCGTCGATGCGCTGGCAGCCGAGGACGACCACCGTGCGGCCCTCGCGGCGCAGCACCTGACCCGCCCGCTGCTGCTTGTCGTGCGGCTCGCTGAGCACGATCTGGCGGAGCGCGCCTCCCGGAGCGAGGAGCGGCCCTTCGGTGAGAGCCTCGAACAGCAGCAGCAGCGCCTCCCGTTCGGCCTCGGGTACGGCGGGCGAGGCGGCGCGGTAGGCGAGCTGCCGTACCGCGGACAGCAGGGGCGGCCACACCATGCCGATGCCGGGGATGGTGAACTCGTCGCTGCGCCAGCCGTCGCCCAGCGCGGCGAGCCGCTCGGAGTCGGGCAGCGGCTTGCCGTCGGCGGGCTTCCCGGACAGTACGTGGTTCACGGACCGGATCTGCCGCAGCGCGCTCCACCGCTCGCCGCCCCACCATCCGCTCAGCTGGGCGAGCCCGGCGGTGGCCGTGTTCAGCGCGCGGTCCTCGCCGGACTCGGGGCAGTAGTCGGCGAACATGCCCTTGGTCCGGCGGTGGTCCGGCCGCGGCCGCTCGGCGGGCGGTGCCGCGAAGGCGGCGGCCGACTCGGCGACGCGCAGGGCCGTACGGACGAGGGTGGCGACGCCGGTGAGCAGCCGCTCGTGGGTGAGGCGGGGCAGGGCGCGGGACACGGCGAGCCGGGCGACCTCGTCGGCGGTCGGCACGGCGGGCCTGCCGTCGGCGCCGGACCCGCCCGCGCCGCCCGAACCGCTCGCCCGGGCGGCCGCCTCCTGCCGCTGCCGCTCGGCCAGCGCCCCGGCCGTGACCCGCAGCACCTCGGTGACCTGCTCGTCGGTCAGGGCCCGCAGCACGGCCGACGACCCCTCGTCGCGGGGCCGCAGGGCGTGCCAGAAGGCGACCGGCGGTACGAACCGGGTGCCGGCGGCGAACTCGCCGCCCTGCTCGTGCACCACGACCCGGCCGAGCACTCCGGCGGCGGAGGGACCCTCGCCGGCGTACAGGAACACCGTCAGATGGGACTGCGCGACGACGGGCTCCGCCCCACCGGGCAGCCGCAGCGCGCCCAGCGGAACGCGGCGCCCGTGCCCCTGCTCGGCGGGCAGCGTGACGGTCCGGCCGTCCGGAGTCCCCGCGGTCATCACCGCCTCGGTGCCCTCCCCTTCGGTACGCACCCAGCGGCCGAGCACCCTCCCGTCGGTGCCGAACGGGCTGCTCTCCAGACCGGGTTGCAGCGGCAGGACGTCACAGTGCGCGGGCAGCAGGGAAGCGTCCTCGCGGATGCCCGACTGGAGGAAGGCGGGCAGCGAGGCACGGCCGTGCGTGCCACTGGCCGGGTCGTACTCGAGCCACACCGTCTGCCGGCCCTGCCTGCCCTGCCGCCAGTACGTCGTGCCGTCGCCGATGACGGCACGGCTGGGCGGCAGGACGGTGTCCCCGGCGTGCAGCGTGCGGCCACCGGTGGCCCGGCCGCCGCCGGGCAGCGGGATCGAGGGCGTGCCGGTGTCGTTGCCGGCCCAGTAGCCGGGGAGCTGCTCGCCGGTGAGGGGGAAGACCTCGGACGGCCGGGCGGACCAGTAGCCGAACTGCTTGCTGCCCTGCCGCCACATCACCAGCAGTTCCCCGTCGGTGTAGCGGAACCGGGGGCGCTGCCAGCGGTCGAGGTCACCGGGGAGGCGCAGCTCGTGTTCGAGGAGGATCCCCTCCGGGCCGACGACGACCGCCTTGTACGGCCGGGCGAGGATCAGCGCGGGCCAGGCCTCGGTGACGGTCAGCGTGTTGTCCTCGCCCTTGCGGGGCTTGGCGTCGAGCAGCCGCAGCGCCTCCTCCAGGGCGGGCCAGCCCAGTTCGTCCAGGATGCCGGCGCGCAGCGTACGGCCGAGCAGCGGCGCGACCGCGTGCTCCGCGACCCGGGCGACGGCACCGGGGTTGACCTCGCGGGCGATCGTACGGAAGGGGCGCAGCCGGTCGAGGGCCGCGCGGGCGCCGGGCAGGCCGACCGCGCGGATGTACTCCTCGGCCGCCTCGTCCAGCCATTCGCGCAGCACGTCGCCGAGTACGGGGTGGACGGCGAGGGCGGCCAGTGCCTCGAACGTCACCCGCTGTCCGTTCCCCAGCGTGCCGATGGCCCGGTGCAGCAGGCGCCGCAGGCGCGGGTCCGCCGCGGTGGCGACCAGATCGCGCCGGCCCGGCCGGGTGTCGGGCAGCCAGCGCTCCAGGGCCAGATACACGTCCACGTCCGGGGCGGGCACCGTCAGCGGGATGCCCTCCGCCACGCACAGGTCCAGCAGATCGAGGTCGGCACCGGCGTGCCAGCGGCCGGTGAAGAGGCCTACGGGCCGGCCGGCGGCGCGCAGCCCCGGCGCCATCCGCTCCACCAGCGCCAGGGTGGCCGCGGACGGCCTGGAGTAGGCACTGCCGTGCTTGCGGTGCAGCGCCCAGCGGCTCAGCCAGTCGGCGGCGTCGACACCGTGCTCCTCGTGGTCCTCACCGGTCAGCAGCCGGTCCGCGCCGCTCTCCGCGAGCAGCGTCAGCCAGAACTCGTCGTCCTCCACCTCGCGGCCCAGCCCGGCCGGCATGATCTCCAGCAGCCGGACCCGCACCGCCGGCCGCTCCTCGGCGAGCACCGCGAGGGTGGCGCGGTAGGCGGTCCAGAAGGATGCGGGCGCGCGGACGGCCGCGGGGGAGGCGAGCAGGTCGGCGAGAAGGGCGCACTCCTCGGTGACCCGGTTCAGACCGGCCGCCTTGATCAGGCCGCGCGCGTCCTGCGGCAGCGAGGCGTACGGCGGCATCCCGGCCGCGCAGCGCTCCACCGTCAGCTGCCGGAACTGCGCCCACGCCTCGGCCGGGTCGAGGCGCCGTGCGAGGTCCTTCACATGCTCCTTGAGGGCTTTGACCGTCAGCGCCCCGGCGAAGGCGAACTCCAGGAACACCGCCCGCTGCCGCTCCTCGTCGACGGCCAGCGCGTGCACCCGCTCGGCCTCCCGGGCCTTGCCGAAGAAGGCGGCGGCGTAGGTGGTGTTCTCGTGCTGGAGGAAGACCCGGGCGGCCTGTTCGTAGAACGTCGGCAGGAAGTGCGGCACGGCCCGGCCCAGCCGCACGCCGAGCGCCTCGAAGCCGTCCTTGGCGT
The DNA here is from genome assembly GCF_044453765.1 of Streptomyces sp. NPDC051636. NCBI lineage: Bacteria > Bacillati > Actinomycetota > Actinomycetes > Kitasatosporales > Streptomycetaceae > Streptomyces > Streptomyces sp. NPDC051636. The sequence goes on from NZ_JBITDA010000028.1 coordinate 105,431, forward strand.
TGCCCGGGCGGGCCTTGGCCTGGCGGGCGAGCCGCTCGACGTCCTTGACCAGGGCCAGCGCGTGGTGCCCGTTCGCCGGGTCGTTGACCAGCGCCCAGGCGGGGAAGCCCAGCGTCTCCCGGCGCACCTGCCCGACCTCGGGAGTCTCGGACTCGCGCTCCAGGCCGAGGAACTCCAGCGCCAGGTCCTCGGCCTCGCCGAGGGTGCCCGGCACGAGCCGGACCACGCGCCGGTCGTCCAGCGCCGGGTGGGTGTAGGTGCGGACGGTGAGCGTGTCGGCGTCGTCGCGGCCGGTGGTGCCCGGGGGCAGGACGGCCCCCGCGTCGAGCAGCGCCGCCGCGGTGGTCTCGTCGTACGTCGTCGTGGCCGTCATGCCGCCCGCTCCTCGTCCTCGATGTCGCGTCCGGCGTACAGCGCGGCCGCCATGCGCATGCCCTCCGACCAGGCCACCGGCCCGACCTGACCGAGCTTCAGTACCTTGCCGCCGGTGTCGGTCCACATCAGCGGTCCGGTCTCGGTCTCCTCGTAGCCCTCGTAGTCGCCGATCCACACCCGGGCCTCGACCCCCCGGCCGTCCTCCAGCACGGAACACACGCAGTTGCCCCCGCGCACGCGGTAGCCCAGCTGGGTGGCCCGGCCGTGCAGGAAGCGCAGCTCCTTGAACGAGCCGCCCGCGTACTCCTCGACCTGCGTGCCCTCGGTGTCGACGGCGGCCGGGCGGGGGAACACCTCGCGGAAGAGCTGCTGGGCCCGCTGTTCCAGGCCGAGTTCGACGGCGAACTCCCGCAGCTCCGCCAGGTCGTCCAGGAGTACCGGGTGCGGGATGCGGACGAGGTCGGGGGCCACGCGCACGGTGTCGCCGTCGAGGTCGACCAGGCCCAGTCCGCGTTCTGGGTCGGCGTCCCGCAGGAATCCCGCGACCGCGCCGTCGGCGCCCGTGACGACGAGGTCGCGCAGGGCGGCCTGCCAGGCGGGGTCCGGCCACACCCGGGCGAGGACGGCGAGGGGCACCGGAAGCGAGCGGACCATCCACCGCTCGACGTCGGCCAGGCACCGCCGCTCGTGCCGCTCGAGCCACTCGGCGAGCTGCCGCAGCCCCACCACCGCCGGATCGTCGGCGAGCTTGGCGGGGACGGACTTCAGCCGCCGTCCGGCCGCGTTGCGGCACACCACCTTTCCGCCGTCGAGGGCGACCTCGTAGTCGCCCGCCCGGACCCACCCCATACGTGCCTCCCCAGCACCGCAGTGATCAAGTGACGGGAACTCTAGGACAGGGCACTGACATTGATGCTGATACTCGGGTTCCGGTGGTCGTGACCCGGGCACTGACTGACGCCCTGCTGGGCTGTCTTCGCGTTGTTCTGTCCG
>NZ_JBITDA010000029.1:0-105235 GCF_044453765.1 Streptomyces sp. NPDC051636
AACCGTGACCTCGACACTCACAGTCCGCGCCGGGCTCCGTTCCCATGTCAACCCACCCGACCAGCCACAACACCGCTTAACTTCCCGGTCTTGGGCTAAAGCCGTGGAGCCGACCGCCCCAGCCACGACGTACCCCTTCTCTGGCCTCAGGTAGCTGATCTCTGTGCGCGCGGTACGGGCGCCGGCCGGGCTGGAGCGGGGCGGAGACAGGAGCGCAGGCCCGGCCGGGGGCCGGGCCGCGCGCGGTGAGCGGAGCGAGCCGCCTTGAACCCGTGAAGAAGGTTGTTACTCAGTAGTGGCTATGATGCGCCACAAGGGAGCGTCGTACTGCTGCGGGTGGCTGTTGATGAGCAGCTGGCGCAGGTCCTCGCGCAAGGAGCCGTTGAGGTTCAGGGCCTCGGTGAGGCGGCGGAACGTCGTGTGGGTGACTCCGCGGCTGTGGGCCTCGGCTTCGAACTGGCCGAGCTGGGACAATACAGCGTCAGGGTCGAGCTGCACCGGTGACTGGCCCTTGAGCCACGCGGCCTTGTTGCGCTCGTAGTCGATCTCCGAGTAGCCGCAGATTTCGCGGCTGTGTGCCTCGACCTCGTCCAGGGTGGCTGTCGTCAGGATGGCACGGGCCAATTGGTTGCGGCTCAGCGCCTCGTCCAGGTCGACCTCATGGACCGTCGGTCCCTCGTCATTGAGGGGCACCGGGAGGCCCGCGTCTCGCATCTCGCAGGTGCCGCGTACGCCTCGGGCTGTCGCAGCGAGCATCCCGGTCGCCTCGGAAGGGTGCCACTCCAGGACCGAGCTGATCGGCTCGACGTCCTTCGCGGTGAGAGTGTGGATGAGCGGGCCGAGCATGCCGCGCAGTTCGTCGAGCGGGAGTTCGCCATCGAGGCCGGGGCCCGCCACCAGGAGGCGGACGGGAGCGTTCACCTGGCAGCACGCGGCGAGTGTGACGGCGTCGGCAAGCGGGCTCTTCAATGTCGGCTCATCGCCGCGGGCGAGGATGTCGCCGCCCACGTCCAGGAGGTCGATCGACTCTGGTGACAAGTGGTCCACCAGCTCTTCGAGTTGGCGGGTGACGCCCTCGACCCCGTGGCGCGGATCGATCAGCGCGAACGTGTGCCGGAGTTCTGCTGCGAGTCGGGGGAGAGTCGAGCCCGCCGGAGCGATCGGGCGGGCTTCGGTCGGCACTGCCCAGACTGTTGGGGTGAGGGGCTGGAGGCCGGTGAAGTTGTCCGGTCCTCGGGGACCCGGCACCGGGTCGATCAGAAGGCGGTCCCACGCGTACGTGAAGATCACCGCCTGGGCCTCGTCGCCGTAGAGGGCGGCGTGAATCATTGCGGCGGCGACTGCATCGCCACCTCCTCCTGCTGCGACGATCAACCGCGTCATGCGTCTCAGCCTACGGGGTGGGGGGTTGACCACCCACCCTATAGTGGCTAGAGGCCATAGCCACTTTTATCGAGAAGCAGGCCTCAGCTCGGTAGCGGGGTGCCCGACTACTCGCCTGGGGCTCGCCTTGGGTGAGGAGGACTGATGCCGCAGATCGAGGAGGCTCAGCCGAAGTATCTCCAGATCGCGCACTACATCCGTGATCAGATTCTTCGGGGTGACCTGCGACCAGGTGATGAGGTGCCGTCCGAACGGCAGTTGGCGGCGGACTGGAAGGTGTCCCGGCCCACAGCCGCACGGTCGTTGGAGGCGCTGAGCCATCAAGGGCTCGTCGAGAAGCGTCAGGGGTCGGGCACGTACGTGCGGAGCCTCGAAGTCAATCGGCGGGCTCGTGAGTTGTACGGGCGCGCTCGGCAGACCGGGAAGATCTATACGCCTGGCGAGTACGCCGTGATCACCTCTGCCGGTTGGCTGGAGGCGCCGGACCACGTGGCTGAGGCGCTGGGCCTGGTAAAGGACCGTCGGGCGGTGCACCGGCGGCGGGTGACCAACAACCAGGACGGACCGATCACGCTGTCCACCTCGTGGTTCGCTCCGGATGTCGGTCAGCGTGCGCCGAAGCTTCTGGAGCCGGAGCGGATCCAAGAGGGGACGCTGCTGTACGTCGAGAACATGACCGGACGGCAGGGGAGTTACGCGGAAGATCGCATGTGCGCGCGTGCGGCGACTGACGAAGAGGCCGAGGACCTTCAACTTCCGGCTGGCTCCGCCGTCCTGATCGTCCACCACGTGGTCTTCGACCTCCAGGACCGGCCGTTGGAGTTCGCTGAGGCCACCTACCCGCCGCATCGCTGGGCGTTCGAGCAGGGCTACCCCCTCACCTGAGGGGGCCAGTTGCAGCGAATCGCTTGCGTCGACCAAGTGGCTAATGCCACTATCCAGAAAGTGGCTAAGGCCACTTCACTGGGAGGAGGCGCGGTGTGACGAGTCAGCGGCCGGATCAGGGCACGCACTTACCTTGCCGGGGTTGCCGGGGGCGCGGTTGGAAGCGCGTCGGCTCGCGGACGACCCTGGCGCTTGCCACCGCCGCCGACCGCACCCGCGCCACATCAAAGCGGCGCTGCCTCGACTGCGACGGTAGCGGCAGGAAGTGAGCACCCGATGGCCTTCATGATCGACCGTTACCCGTCTGAGGAGTCAACGCGTCTCGGTGCGATGACCTTGCACCCTGTCGCCGAGTCCGTACCGCGGGCTCGGCGCTGGTTCCGCAAGTTCATCGCCCCGTACAACCCGGCCTGCTCCGTCGACGATTGTGCGCTGATGATCTCGGAGCTGGTGACCAACGCCATCGCTTACGGCCGGTCGGACGATCCTTGGCTGGTCCGGGTTGAGTGGTTCCGTGAGGGGACCTCGCTTCGGGTCGACGTGCACAACCCCGGCTTTCCCGCGAACGTGCGGCTGAGGCACCCCGACGTCAACGACTCCCATGGGCGTGGGCTGCTCCTGGTCGATTCGCTGGCGGAGTCGTGGCATGCCGCGCCGAGTCGCTTCGGCGGAACCGTCGTCTCCTTCGTGGTGGCCGATGCCTGGCCCGGAAAGTAAGAGTTCGCTCCGCTTCTACTTCGACAATCGAAGATTCGCTAGTCTGGTTGACCAGTTGACTTGGCCAATCTCGACGGGCGGCGTTCATGGCGTATGAAGTGGAGCCACCGAAGTACGTGCGCCTCGCGCAGACGATCCAGCGTCGCATCGAGGATGGCACGTATCCGCCCGGCACGCGGGTGCCCAGTGAGAACCAACTGGTGCAGGCCTTCGGGATGTCCCGGCCGACCGTTGTCCGGGCGCTGGAGCTGCTGAAGCGTGACGGCTGGGTGGAGTCCCGGCAGGGGTTCGGCACGATCGTGCGCGGTCGCCCGGCTGTCGTCGAGCAGAAGGACCGCCGGGGGAGTGAGGCACTCACGCGCGACGAGTCGCAAACGGCAGGGCGGTTGGTCGAAGTCGGCTACGTCCCCGTTCCGGTGCGGGTCGCCTCTGCCCTCGGGTTGCCCAAGCGGGCCGAGATTCTCATGCGCCGCTTCCTGGTGGAGGAAGACGGCGAACCGGTGGAGCTGGTGTCGTCCTACTTCCCCGCCGGCCTGGTCGAAGGCACGGAGCTGGAGAGCGCTGATGCGCTGACGGGCGGCACTCGCGCACATCTGGAGACGCGCAAGAAGGTCCGCTTCGACCATGTGACGGAACGGGTTTCGGCCCGTCTGCCGGAGCGCGCCGAAGCGGAGCTTCTGGATCTCCCTGAGGGCATTCCGGTCCTCAGTGTCCTGGTCGTCGCGTGTGACGCTTCGGGGCAGGCTCTGCAAGTCTCCGACGTGCTGCTTCCTGCCGACCGGCAGGAACTGGAAGGCACCTACCGTCTGAACTGAGCCCGAATCGCGGCAAGTTCGCCGTCGACTCCCACCTCGATTCGCACTTGACAAGTCAACTTGGCATCCCTAGCTTCGAACTTGCTAAGTCAACTTGTCAGGTCGGCAAGTTGATCGACTCAGGAGGAGAAACCTGTGCGTGTGATCCGTATTGACGCCTCGGCCGCCACGATCCTTCTCACCGAAGCACCGGCACCGAAGGTGCGCGACCGGCAGACCGGTGAGATCGCCAAGGACGCCGTGAGCGGTGAGGCGCTGATGACGGTCGGCGTCGTCTACATCGACGAGGGTGAGTCGTCGCTGATCCAGGTCACCGTCCCCGAGAGCGGTGTGACGGAGGGCCTGACCGTCGGGGCTCCGGTCTCGCTGCCAGGGCTCATCGCCCGGCCGTGGGAAAGCGTCTTCAACGGGCAGCAGCGGCATGGCATCGCCTACCGGGCGACCGCCGTTGCTCCTGGCGCCTTCCCGATGGAGCAGGCGGGCTGATCGTCGTGACCGATCTGGTGACGTGGGCCGAGCTGGGCGGGTCGCTCGCTGCGATAGGCGGTGCGGCCTACGCCCGGCACGCTCATCCGGCGGCGTACTGGTCCACGGTCGGGCTGCCCGTTTCGGTGGCCCGGTTGCTGGCCTCGTACACCTCCACCATGGACGCATGCGGCCTGACGGTCGAGCCGCCCCGGTGGCGGGCCCTGGCCGTCAAGGCCACGACTCGCCGTGAGGTCCGGCCTGTGCCTCCTCGCCGAGGCATGATCCGGCCCACCTCGACCGGCCTGCGGCTCCGGCTGCGGCTGGCTCCGGGCCAGGAACCGGCGGACGTAGCGGCCTCGGCCGAACGGCTTCGGCATGCCTGGGGTGTTCACGCCGTGTATGTGCGGGACGTCAAGCCCGGTGTCGTGGAACTGCGGCTCGTCGGCTTCGACGTCCTGCGGAAGGTGCGGATGCCTCGCCGGACCGACGTCGGTCCGCTCCGCGTGCCGGTGGCTCTGCGGGAGGACGCGACCGCCTTCGTGCGGGACTACCGGGCCGTACCTCACGAACTCGTGCTCGGCGCCACGCTGTCCGGCAAGTCCATGTTTCTGCGGAACCTGCTTGCCGGGCTTGCCGCCCAGCCGGTGGTCCTGGTCGGGATCGACTGCAAGCGCGGGGTGGAGCTGGCGCCGTTCGCTCCTCGGCTCTCCGCGCTGGCGACCGACCCGGAGCAGGCGGCCGAGCTGCTGCCCGTGCTCGTCAAGGAAATGGAGGACCGATACGACCTGATCAAAGCGCGGCAGGGCGTCGCCCCTGGTACCCCGGATGAGCAGATCACCTCGGACGTCTGGGGCCTGCCGGAGGACGAACGACCCGCGCCCATCGTGCTGTTCGTCGACGAAGTGGCGGAACTCTTCCTCGTCGCCACGAGGAAGGAGGAGGAGCGACGGGACGAGATGGTCACTCAGCTCATCCGGCTCGCTCAGCTCGGCCGTGCGGCCGGCATCTACCTGGAGGTCTGCGGGCAGCGCTTCGGGGCCGAGCTGGGCAAGGGAGCGACCATGCTCCGGGCTCAGCTCACCGGCCGGGTGTGCCACCGGGTGAACGACGAAGCGTCCGCGAAGATGGCGCTCGGTGACATCGCCCCTGAGGCTGTCCTGGCCGCCTGCGCCATCGCCGCCGAGTTGCCCGGCCTCGCCGTCGTCGGCGACACCTCCGGCGGCTGGTCCCGCATCCGCACCCCGTACCTGTCCCTCGCCGACGCTGCGGCCACCTGCCGCGAGACGGCGCACCTGGCCCCGGACGTTCCGGCGCTCGCGCCGTTCCGGCCCCACGTCCCTCCCATGCCGGTGAAGGAGTCCAGCCCCATGGCCACTCCTCAGCCGATCACCGAGTAACCAACCCGCTCCCACGGTCGGCGCGGCCGTCCCGCGCCAAGTCCCTACCCCACCCATGCCCGGAACTGGAAGGAGTGGCCGTGCGCGCCCTGCCCGTCCGCGTGGACGCCGTGCTCGTTCAAGCGGTGATCGCCGCCGCGCTGTCCTTCGCCCACCTGCACGACCTGGCCTCGGCCGCCGGACAGGACGGCTGGAAGGCGTGGGCCTATCCGGTCTCCGTCGACCTGCTGTTGGTAGCGGCCTGGCGACGCCTGCGCTCCGGTGAGGCGAAAACGGCCGGATGGTGTTGGTTCGTCGTCGCCCTGACGGCGTCCCTCGGCGCCAACGTCGCCACCGCCGGACTGCTCGACCTGGAGGACGTACCGGCTTGGCTTCGCATCCTCGTCGCCGGCTGGCCCGCGGTCGCTTTCCTGGGCGGCACGCTGCTCGCTCACGGAGCAACGAATCCCAGCGCTGACCCGGCGGCGGCACCGGAACCGTGTTCGACGGCACAAGCGCCGGAACCGACCGCCGCAGAGGTCGAGCTGTCCTCGGTTGCGCCCGAACTTCCGGTCGTCGCACCTGAGTCGGCTCCGCCGCCTCCATCCTCGGTGCCGCCCGCGCTCGTCGCCCTCGCCCGCAAGGTCGCCGACGAACACCGCGCCCGGACCGGGAGCGACATCGACACCTCGACCCTTCGCGCCCGGCTCGGTGTGCCCATGCCGCTCGCCGAAGCCATCACTACCCAACTCACCTGACCCGGAGGACTTTCCCCCTTGCGCCCGTCCACGCTCCGCGCGCTGAAGCGCGCCGCCGAGCTGACCCGACAGAACCGCCTCACCGAAGCCGTGCTGATCGCCGAACCGGTGATCCTCGCCGCCGACAGCTACGAGGGCGACGAGATCTTGCGCTGGCTGGCCGACCACGTCACCGACTTCACCGGCGAGACCGACAAGGAGATGCCCTGATGTCCGCCAACCGCCGTTTCCGCCGCGCCGTCCGCATCGGCCCCGTCCAGGTCGGCACGTACTACGACGGCCGGGGCCGCGAGAAGCACACCGCCGCCTGCACGGCTCCGCGGTGCGGCTTCGCCACCGACTACGACAGCCGCGTCGCCGCCGAGCTGGCCGCGCGCACCCACCGCTGCCGCGTCCGCTGAGGAGTTCCCGTGACCGTCTCGCTGCCGCTCGTCTTCGTCCTGTGTGTCATCGCCTGGGCCGCGATCAAGTTCCTCGGCATCCGGCTCTGGGTCGCCGTCGTGATCGCGCTGTTCGGCTTCTGGCTCTCGCACACGATCCTCGCCCCGGCCATCGAGTCCGGCACCCGCTCCGGGGTCGACGTCGTCAACGGCACCCACGACTGACCACCGACTGACAAGGAGTCCTGCGATGTTTCGTCCCAAGCTGCCCGACACCCCGCACGTCCCCAGCATCACCACCCACATCCCGCAGGATCACGCCCCGGCTCCCGCCGCCGGCCGCTCGGTCGCCCCGTTCGTGGGCGTCGGCGCCGGTGCGGTGGCCGCCGTGGTCGTCGTCGGCGTCGTCCTCACCGCGCTCCTGGCGGCGGTCGCCGTCTCGGCCGTGTCCGTGGCCATTGCCGCCGTGGTCCTGCGCTCCCTCGTCACCGGCGCGAACAAGCGCTGACCGGCCGCCGGGGCGGCAAACGCCGCCAAGCATCCCGCCGCCCCGGGGCCGTCCCTCCCAACTGCCGAAACAGCCGAAAGGAAGACCCATCATCACCCGGCAGACTCCGCCCCCGCTGGCGGAACTCTCCATGCTGGCCTCGCTCGGCACCATGCCCGAGCTGGCCCGCCAACTCTCCGGCCTGGGCGGCTGCACCAACCCCGTGCGCCTCGACGGCCACCGCACCGAGTACGCCGTCGACCGGACCACCGGCGAGATCGGGCGCGTCCTCCACCACCTCGACTCGTCCTCCCTGCCCGCCAGAAGCCTCCTCGTCCGCTGCAACAACCGCCGTGCCACCCGCTGCGCGGCCTGCGCGGAGGTCTACCGCCGAGACACCTTCCACCTGATCACCGCCGGGCTCCGCGGCGGCAAGGGCACCGCCGAACAGGTCGGCACGCACCCGCGCGTCTTCGCCACCTTCACCGCACCGAGCTTCGGCCCGGTCCACAACCGCCCCTCCAGCGGGCGGCCCTGCCGCTGCGGTGTCCGGCACGACGACACAGACCCGGTCCTCGGTACGCCCCTCGATCCGGACGCGTACGACTACGAAGCGGCTGTCCTCTGGAACGCCCACGCCGGAGCCCTCTGGCGGCGCTTCTCGATCTACCTGCGCCGTGAGATCGCCAAGCGCGCCGGACTCACCCAGCGTGCATTTCGGGATCATGCACGCGTCTCCTTCGCCAAGGTCGCCGAGTACCAGAAGCGCGGCGCCGTCCACTTCCACGCGGTCATCCGCCTCGACGGCCCGCAGGGCGGCGACACGGCCCCTCCGTCCTGGGCGTCCGCCGAGCTGCTGACCGACGCCATCCATGCCGCCGTCACCGCCACCCGCGTCAACGGACCGGACGTCGGCGGCCGCGCCCACACCTTCACCTTCGGCCGTCAGCTCGACGTGCGCACCATCCGCTCCGCCGACTTCGACGGTGGCCAGGAGCTGACCGACCGGGCCGTAGCGGCGTACATCGCCAAGTACGCCACCAAAGGCGCCGAGACGGCGACCGGCACCCTGGACCGGCCGATCCGTTTCCTCGCCGAGCTGGCACAGGCCCGGATCACCGACCACGCCCGGCGCATGATCCGGACGGCCTGGACCCTCGGCGCACGCAAGGACCTCGAACATCTCCGCCTGCGCGCCTGGGCCCACATGCTCGGCTTCCGCGGCCACTTCTCCACCAAGTCCCGCCGCTACTCCACCACCCTCGGCGCCCTCCGCGATGCCCGCGCCGAATGGCGCCGCGCACAAGCCGCCACGGCCGCTCCCCATGACGGCGAAACCACGCTCGTCCTCGCGCACTGGGTCTTCGCCGGAACCGGACTCAGCACCGGTGAGCAATGGCTGGCCGCATCCCTCGAACCCGCCCCCGGAACGGAAGGAGAACCGACATGGACGCCCGTCACGACGAGCTGATGACTGTTCGCCAAGTCCTGGACGAGCTCGGCGGTGTCTCCCGTCGGACGTTCTACCGCTGGCGAGAACTGGGGTACGGGCCGGCCGCATTCAAGCTGCCCAACGGAGAGCTGCGGGTTTGGCGGAGTGACTTCAACACATGGCTGCGACAGCTGGAGGAGGCGGCGTGAAGTCTCTCGATGTGAAGGTCTGGGGAGTCCGCAAGCGGGACACCAAGACGCCCTCGTACGGTGTCCGCTGGTCCGTCGCAGGCGGTGTGTTCTCGGAGTCCTTCCGCACCAAGGCGCTCGCCGACCACTACCGCACGAAGCTCATGCGTGCGATGCGCGAGGGCGAGGAGTTCGACACGGAGTCGGGACTTCCGGCCTCCATGGAAGAGAAGAAGTCGGCCGTGTCGTGGTACGCCTTCGCTCTCAGGTACCTCGCCATGAAATGGCCTCATGCCGCACCCAACACACGGGACGGCATCAACGAAGCCCTTACCAGCGTGACGCTGGAACTCCTCGACGAGCGCGCCGGACGACCGTCCGACGAGGAGATCCGCAGAGCATTGCGCAACTGGGCCTTCGTGCTGCCGGGGCCCGACGACCGGGAAGTCCCGGACGACGTGCGGAACGTTCTCCACTGGGTGTCCAAGGCATCCCGGCCGCTCGCCGATCTCGCTGAAGCGGCCACGGCTCGCACGGTCCTCGACTCGCTGAAGCTCAAGCTCGACGGCACGGCGGCAGCGGCGGAGACCGTGCGGCGCAAGCGTCGGACCCTCGTCAACGCGGCGAACTACGCCGTCGACCTGGGAGAACCCCATCACGGCTGTCCGCTGGCAGAAGCCGAAGGTGTCCAACCAGGTCGACCCGCGAGTTGTCGCCAATCCGGAGCAGGCACGGAACCTCTTGGCGGCGGTTTCGTACGTGGGCGGGTACCGGCGTGCTCGTGGTCGTCGCCTCGTGGGTCTGTTCGCTGCCATGTACTTCGGTGGCTTGCGGCCGGCGGAAGCGGTCGGCCTCGTCGAGACCGACCTGAAGCTTCCCGAGCAGGGCTGGGGCTCGGCGCTGCTCCACCGGACCCGTCCGTCCGTCGGCAAACAGTGGACCGACTCGGGGGAGACCCACGACCACCGTGGGCTGAAGAACCGGCCGACCGAGGACGTGAGGCGGGTGCCGATCCCGCCTCACCTCGTAGCTGTGCTCTGTGAGCACCTGGCCACTTTCGGCACGGCGGACGACGGGCGGCTGTTCTTCAGCGAGAAGGGCTCGGTCGTCCCGTCCTCGACCTACTACCGCGTGTGGCAGGAAGCTCGGCTCCTCGCCCTTCCGCCGGCCGTCGCGGCCTCGCCGCTCGCGAGTAGGCCGTACGACCTCCGGCACTCGGCGCTGTCGACGTGGCTCAACGCCGGTGTCGACCCGACAGAGGTGGCTGAGCGCGCTGGCAACAGCGTGGAGGTCCTGCTGACCCGCTACGCGAAGTGCCTCGACGGACGGCAGGACGTCGCCAACCGGCGTATCGAGGACCTGCTTCGCGAGTACGAGTGACCACGCCTGACCGTGTCCGAGGCCCCTGGCGTCCACCAGGGGCCTCGGTGTCTTCCAGGTGTGCTCGCTCAGAACGCTGGTTGCACGGTGTCCTCGGTGGGCAGTTGCTGTGCGCGGGTGCCGAAGGGGTTGTCGATGACATACCGCCAACGGCCGTCCGGACCCCGCCGGGCGATGTCGGTGGCAGTGCCCTCGACGTGCACAGCCTGTCCCTCCCGGCAGGTCCCGTCGATGACCCAGTCGACTATCAGCAGCGCCAGGTCTCCCTTGCGGACACGTGCCGCGGACGGACCGAGATGGGGACCCCGAGCTTTTGCAGGCGGCCGTTGGCGGCGTGCAGGTCCGGGCCGGTAACGGGCGTTCCCGGCTGCGGGACCAACACCGCCGCGTCCTCATAGACCTGCGCCAACGCGGTGGCGTCGCCGCTGTTGAATCGCTCGGCGAACACCGCGGGCACCTCTTCGGGCCGATCGGCCAAGGCTCGCATGATCGACAGACGTCCTTCCGGGGCGGGAGAATCGAAGTGCCCCACACGTTAGGAGGCGGTCTCGTGACTCACCGAACGGTTGGTCACCCGGCAGGGCTCCCCGACGACCCGCGCGCGAATGTCACCGCACCAACCCCCGAGTGCCCGGTGGAGATCACGCTGGCGGCCCTGCACGGCCGCTGGACGACGCTGGTGGTTCGCGAACTGCTGCGTGGTGACCGCTCCTACAGCGAGCTGCGCGCGGCCCTGCCCACGTTGTCGGACAAGGTGCTGTCCGACCGGTTGGCGCAGCTCGGCGAGGCCGGAGTCGTCGAGCGCGACCGTCGACCGGGCTGGCCGCCGCGAGTGCGCTATGCGCTCACCCCGAGTGGACACCGCCTCGGCCCTGTCCTACAGGCTCTGTGGGACTGGGGGGCGGAGGTCTCCATGAGGCAGCGGGGCTGAGAGCGGCTGTGCGACAAGCCATGTTCGCTGATCGGTCGGACTGAGTCGTCTCACCTGCGGCGATGCTCCAAGATCCCGTCCACAGCTCGTCCACGGACCCCGACATACGGCCGCTCCGGGCGGCATAAGGCTGCACATACGCGAAGACCCCGGCCTCAGCGTTTCCGCTGGTGACGGGGTCTTTTGGCACCTCATACAGGGTGCCCCCGGCAGGATTCGAACCTGCGCACACGGCTCCGGAGGCCGTTGCTCTATCCCCTGAGCTACGGGGGCGTGTCGGCTGCGGAGCTGTTCGCTCGCGGCGACGGGTAGAACACTACCAGCTCTGTCGGGGTGTTCATGAACGGGTTTCCGGAGGTGGGGGAGGGGCGCGTTGCTCGCGCGGGGTGGAAGTGGGGAAAAGCCGGACGCGGTGGCCGGTCCGGACCTACTCTCGAGTTGTGCCAGGCGCATCGGGTCGGGTGCTTGTTGTGGACGACAACAAGGTCATCCGGCAGCTGATCAGGGTCAATCTCGAGCTGGAGGGTCTCGAGGTCGTGACCGCGGCAGATGGTGCCGAGTGTCTGGATGTCGTTCACCAGGTACGGCCGGATGTGGTCACCCTCGATGTCGTCATGCCCCGCCTGGACGGGCTCCGGACCGCCGCCCGGCTGCGGGCCGATCCGCGCACGCATGATCTTCCGCTCGCCATCGTCAGCGCGTGTACGCAGCACGAGGTCGAGGCCGGCCTCGATGTCGGCGTCGACGCCTTCCTCGCCAAGCCCTTCGAGCCTGCGGAGCTTGTGCGGCTCGTCAGGGAGTTGATCGAGCGGGGGAGGGGAGACGCCGTGGCGGTCGGTGGTGCCGGTGAGGGTGGCTCCGGGGACCGGCGCCAGCATCTCCAGCGTCAGGAACAGCAGGAGCGGTGAGTACAGAGGTAGGCGCCTGCCAGCGGTAAGAAGGGTGTCAGCAGGGTGTCAGCGGTACTGCCGTACGGGGAGTGCGCCGGGCCCCAGTGATGCCCACACCCCCCGCCCGTCCACATCCCGGACCCCCGCCCAAACCAACTCGCGTACCCACCCCCCTCCTCCCCTACCCTTGTCTCCGTGACCCCCGTGGAACTCTCCCGCACCGTGCTGCACGCAGTGCGCCGTGCCGTCGATGAGGGGGAGCTGAGTGTCACCGTGCCGGAGCGGGCCGTGGTGACGCCGCCGGGGCCGGGGGGGTGCGGGGACTACGCCACCAACATCGCGCTGCAGCTCGCCCGCCCGGCCGGGCAGCCGCCCCGGCGGGTCGCCGAGATACTGCGGCCGCATCTCGCCACCGCGGACGGCGTCGACGACGTGGTCGTCACGGGACCGGGGTTCCTCAACATCAGCCTCCGGGCGGACGCCGACCCCGGGCCCGACCTCGTGCGGGAGATACGCGAGCGCGGCATGGCGTACGGTCACGGTGACGCCCTCGCCGGGCAGGTCGTCACCCTGCGCGTGCCCTACGACGCCCGGGCCGAGGCCGTCGCCGACGCGCTCGTACGGATCGTCGCCACGCAGGGCGGGCGGGTTGAGGTCGAGCACGGCGAGCCCGTGAATCTGCGGCCCGTGCCCGCCCCGGAGGACCCCGCCCCGCTCGGCCCCGACGCCGCCCGCTGGGCCCTGCTCCATCCCGCCCCGCACGACCGGCCTCGGATCAGCGCCGACCATCTGGTCCAGCGTGAGGGCAACCCCCTCTTCCGCGTCCGGTACGCCCACGCCCGTACCCGGGCCCTGACCCGCAACGCCGGCCGCCTCGGCTTCACCGCCGAACCCGGTGACCCCGCCCACACCGAGACCGGCGCGCTCGTCACCGCCCTTTGCGACCACCCCCGCATCCTGACTGCTGCCGCCACCCACCGCGCCCCGGACCGTCTCGCCCGGCATCTCGTCACCGTCGCCGATGCCGCCCTGCCCTTCCTGCTGACCGTGCTTCCGCAAGGCGAGGAGAAACCCTCGGCCGCCCACCGCGCCCGGCTCGCCCTCGCCGAAGCCGCCGGGACGGTGCTGGCCGGCGGCCTGTCCCTGCTCGGCATCGACGCACCCGAACACCTCTGAGACAGCGAACAGAGAGCCCACCAGAAGTCATGAGCCGTTCCGCACACCCCGCCGGGCCCCGTCACGCCGACGTCCTCCCCGAGGGGCACTACTCCGCGCCGCCCACCGACCTCAACGCCCTCGACCCGAAGGTGTGGGCCCAGACCGTCACCCGGGACGCCCACGGCGTCGTCACCGTCGGCGGCGTCGACGTCAAGACCCTCGCGGAGCAGCACGGCACGCCCGCCTACATCCTCGACGAAGCCGACTTCCGGGCCCGGGCGCGCGCCTGGCGCACCGCCTTCGGCAACGACGCCGACGTCTTCTACGCCGGCAAGGCCTTCCTCTCCCGCGCCGTCGTGCGGTGGCTGCACGAGGAAGGGCTCAACCTCGACGTCTGCTCCGGCGGCGAGCTCACCACCGCCCTCTCGGCCGGCATGCCCGCCGACCGGATCGCCTTCCACGGGAACAACAAGTCCAAGGACGAGATCCGGCGTGCCATAGAGGCCGGCGTCGGGCGTATCGTCCTGGACTCCTTCCAGGAGATCGTCCGCGTCGCGCACATCGCCCAGTCCCTCGGCAAGCGGCAGCGCGTGCAGATCCGTATCACCGTGGGCGTGGAAGCGCACACGCACGAGTTCATCGCCACCGCCCACGAGGACCAGAAGTTCGGGATTCCGCTCGCCGGCGGGCAGGCCGCCGAGGCCGTGCGGCGTGCCCTGCAGCTCGAATGGCTGGAGCTCATCGGGATCCACAGCCACATCGGGTCGCAGATTTTCGACATGTCCGGCTTCGAGGTCGCCGCCCACCGCGTGGTCGGGCTCCTCAAGGACATCCGCGACGAGCACGGGGTCGAACTGCCAGAGATCGATCTCGGGGGAGGACTCGGTATCGCCTACACCAGCGACGACGATCCCCGTGAACCGCACGAGATCGCCAAGGCGCTGACCGAGATCGTCACCCGTGAGTGCGAGGCCGCCCGGCTGCTCACCCCCCGCATCTCCGTGGAGCCCGGGCGCGCCATCGTCGGCCCGACCGCCTTCACCCTCTACGAGGTCGGCACCATCAAGCCCCTGGACGGGCTGCGCACATACGTCTCCGTCGACGGCGGCATGTCCGACAACATCCGCACGGCCCTGTACGACGCCGAGTACAGCGTCGCCCTCGTCTCCCGCACCTCCGACGCCGAGCCGATGCTCGCGCGCGTGGTCGGCAAGCACTGCGAGAGTGGGGACATCGTCGTCAAGGATGCGTTCCTGCCCGCCGACCTGGCCCCGGGTGACCTGATCGCGGTCCCGGCGACCGGGGCGTACTGCCGGTCCATGGCCAGCAACTACAACCACGTGCTGCGGCCGCCCGTCGTCGCCGTCGACGACGGCGAGGCGCGGGTGATCGTCCGCCGCGAGACGGAGGAGGACCTCCTGCGGCTCGACGTCGGTTGACGCGGAAACCCGCCCCTGGAGGGACGGGAAGATATACGTCTTTCCGTCCCGCCGAAATGAAATAGATGTCTCACGATCCGGACATGGGATAGAAAGTCCCGTCCGGTGAGTGAGACTGGTCCAACCGTAGACGGTATGAGGAAACGAGGTCGGATGATGCGTACGCGTCCGCTGAAGGTGGCGCTGCTGGGCTGTGGGGTTGTCGGCTCAGAGGTGGCGCGCATCATGACGACGCACGCCGACGACCTCGCCGCGCGGATCGGCGCCCCCATCGAGCTCGCGGGCGTGGCCGTACGGCGGCCCTCCAGGGTGCGTGAGGGCATCGACCCGGCGCTCGTCACCACCGACGCCACCGCCCTCGCCAAACGCGGCGACCTCGATGTCGTCGTCGAGGTCATCGGCGGTATCGAACCCGCCCGTACGCTCATCACCACAGCCTTCGAGCACGGCGCCTCCGTCGTCTCCGCCAACAAGGCCCTCCTCGCCCAGGACGGCGCCGCCCTGCACGCGGCGGCCGAGGCGAACGACAAGGACCTCTACTACGAGGCCGCCGTCGCCGGTGCCATCCCGCTGATCCGGCCGCTGCGCGAGTCCCTCGCCGGTGACAAGGTCAACCGGGTGCTCGGCATCGTCAACGGCACCACCAACTTCATCCTCGACAAGATGGACTCCACCGGCGCCGGGTACCAGGAGGCCCTCGACGAGGCCACCGCCCTCGGGTACGCGGAAGCCGACCCCACGGCCGACGTCGAAGGCTTCGACGCCGCCGCCAAGGCCGCCATCCTCGCCGGGATCGCCTTCCACACGCGCGTGCGCCTCGACGACGTGTACCGCGAGGGCATGACCGAGGTGACGGCGGCCGACTTCGCCTCCGCCAAGGAGATGGGCTGCACCATCAAGCTGCTCGCCATCTGCGAGCGGGCCGCGGACGGGGGGTCCGTGACCGCCCGCGTCCACCCGGCGATGATCCCCCTGAGCCACCCGCTCGCCTCCGTGCGCGGCGCCTACAACGCCGTCTTCGTCGAGTCGGACGCGTCGGGGCAGCTCATGTTCTACGGCCCCGGCGCGGGCGGTGCGCCCACCGCGTC
This sequence comes from Streptomyces sp. NPDC051636, assembly GCF_044453765.1. Classification (NCBI taxonomy): domain Bacteria; kingdom Bacillati; phylum Actinomycetota; class Actinomycetes; order Kitasatosporales; family Streptomycetaceae; genus Streptomyces; species Streptomyces sp. NPDC051636. The sequence continues at coordinate 15,776 of NZ_JBITDA010000029.1, forward strand.
CGCCGTCCTCGGCGACCTGGTCGCCGTCTGCCGCAACCGGCTCAGCGGGTCCACCGGCCCCGGCGAGTCGGCGTATGCCGCGCTGCCCGTCTCGCCCATGGGCGACGTCGTCACGCGCTACCACATCAGCCTTGACGTCGCCGACAAACCGGGTGTTCTCGCCCAGGTGGCGACCGTGTTCGCCGAGCACGGGGTGTCGATCGATACCGTTCGACAGCAGGGCAAGGACGGCGAGGCCTCCCTCGTCGTCGTCACCCACCGCGCCTCCGACGCCTCCCTGACCGGGACCGTCGAGGCGCTGCGCAAGCTCGACACCGTGCGGGGTGTCGCCAGCATCATGCGGGTTGAAGGAGAGTAACCAGCAATGACCCACCAGTGGCGCGGAATCATCGAGGAGTACCGGGACCGGCTGCCGGTATCCGACACCACGCCGGTCGTGACGCTCCGCGAGGGCGGCACGCCCCTCGTGCCCGCGCAGGTGCTCTCCGAGCGCACGGGCTGCGAGGTCCACCTGAAGGTGGAGGGTGCCAACCCCACCGGGTCCTTCAAGGACCGCGGCATGACCATGGCCATCAGCAAGGCCAAGGAGGAGGGGGCGAAGGCCGTCATCTGCGCCTCCACGGGCAACACCTCCGCCTCCGCCGCCGCGTACGCGGTGCGCGCCGGGATGGTCTCCGCCGTGCTCGTGCCGCAGGGCAAGATCGCGCTCGGCAAGATGGGCCAGGCCCTCGTGCACGGCGCGAAGATCCTCCAGGTCGACGGCAACTTCGACGACTGCCTCACGCTCGCCCGCGCTCTGAGCGAGAACTACCCCGTGGCGCTGGTCAATTCGGTCAACCCGGTGCGTATAGAGGGCCAGAAGACGGCCGCCTTCGAGATCGTGGACATGCTGGGCGACGCCCCGGACGTCCACGTCCTCCCGGTCGGCAACGCGGGCAACATCACCGCGTACTGGAAGGGGTACAAGGAGTACGCCGCGGACGGCGTCGCCTCCAGGACCCCCCGAATGTGGGGTTTCCAGGCCTCCGGCAGTGCCCCGATCGTGCGAGGCGAGGTCGTCAAGGACCCGTCGACCATCGCCACCGCGATCCGCATCGGCAACCCCGCGTCCTGGCAGTACGCCCTCGCGGCGAGGGACGAGTCGGGCGGTTTCATCGACGAGGTGACGGACCGTGAAATCCTGCGCGCCTACCGGCTGTTGGCCGCGCAGGAGGGCGTGTTCGTGGAGCCCGCGTCCGCCGCGTCGGTGGCCGGTCTGCTGAAGGCCGCCGAGCAGGGCAGGGTCGACCCGGGCCAGCGGATCGTGTGCACGGTCACCGGCAACGGCCTGAAGGACCCCGACTGGGCCGTCGCGGGCGCCCCGCAGCCGGTCACCGTCCCGGTCGACGCGGCGACGGCGGCCGAGCGCCTCGGCCTCGCCTGAGGCAGCCTCGCTCGAGGAACCCCGGGGAGTCCTGAGGGAATCACCGGGGAGTCCCTGGAGAGGGTGCACAAGGGGCCCACGACACGCATCGTGCGCCTCCTGTGCGCCCTATGTCGCCACAGAACCTTCCTTCGATAGGCTGTACTGAACCCGTCCACTGCATATGCCCCGCATATGCCACGGTGCCGCGCCGTCTGCGCGGCCCTGAGGGCCTCACGTACGTATCGAATGTCATTCGACCATCACGCAGCTCAAGGAGAGTCATCGAGCGATGGCCGGTCCAGCGTTCCGCGCCGCCGCCGTCCGGGTGCGCGTCCCCGCCACCAGCGCCAACCTCGGCCCGGGCTTCGACGCCCTCGGCCTCGCGCTGGGGCTGTACGACGACGTCGTCGTCCGGGTGGCCGACTCCGGGCTGCACATCGACATCGCGGGTGAGGGCAGCGAGACGCTCCCGCGTGACGAAAGCCACCTCCTCGTCCGCTCTCTGCGCACCGCCTTCGATCTGCTGGGCGGACAGCCCCGCGGCCTGGAGATCGTCTGCGCCAACCGCATTCCGCACGGCCGTGGCCTGGGCTCCTCCTCCGCCGCCATCTGCGCCGGCATCGTCGCCGCGCGGGCGGTGACCATAGGCGGCGAGGCCAGGCTCGACGACACCGCCCTGCTCGAACTGGCCACCGAGATCGAGGGGCACCCCGACAACGTGGCGGCCTGTCTCCTCGGCGGCTTCACGCTCTCCTGGATGGAGGCCGGGGCCGCCCGGGCGATCAGGATGGAGCCCAGCGATTCCATCGTTCCGGTGGTTTTCGTGCCCGGAAAGCCGGTACTCACCGAGACCGCGCGCGGCCTGCTGCCGCGCACCGTGCCGCACGTCGACGCCGCCGTCAACGCGGGCCGCGCCGCCCTGCTCGTCGAGGCCCTGACCAGGCGCCCCGAGCTGCTGCTGCCCGCCACCGAGGACCGCCTCCACCAGGAGTACCGCGCCCCCGCGATGCCGGAGAGCGCCGCGCTGGTGGAGCGGCTGCGGGCGGACGGGATCCCCGCGGTGATCTCCGGCGCCGGCCCCACCGTCATGGCACTGGCCGACGCGGGCACCGCCGACAAGGTGGAACAGTCGGCGGGCGCCGGCTGGGCCGCGAACCGGCTGAGCCTGGACGTCCGGGGAGCGAGCGTGCTGCCGCTTGCGACCTGACACACGGTTGCCGGATTTGGAGAGGGGGAATGTTTGTTGGATCCGGTAGTGTTAATCTCAAGTCTGCACCCGACCCCACCATGGCGAGGTGCTTCGTGTCCCCGTCCGGGACAGACATTCTTCCGGGAGCCTCCCAAGCCACTCCGTGTTCCGTACGTCGCACCTGGGCAGTACGTCGTACGCGGACACTGAGCGGGCCGCTGGGCGCGCTCCGGAATCGGTGCTACCACGCCACGTGACACTGGGTGCCACGGCTCGAGGAAGCGCCATCACCAGATATCTCTTCCGCCGCTTTGGCGGACCACCGCCCCGGCTTGGTTCACAGAGACAGAACCGATGCCGGACAGCACAACCGGTCGCCGAGCCAGACAGGCCGACGTCCGCTCCAGGGAAGGACCCTTCGTGAGCGACACCACCGATCTGATGGGCGCACGTGTCGAGGAGACCGCTGCCGCGCCCGCCACGGACGCCTCCGCGCCTGCCACCGGTGCCGGCTCCCGGCGGCGCCGCGGTACCGGCCTCGAGGGCATGGTGCTGGCCGAGCTGCAGCAGGTCGCATCCGGCCTCGGCATCAGGGGCACCGCGCGCATGCGCAAGAGCCAGCTGATCGAGGTCATCAAGGAGGCGCAGGCGGCCGGGGGCGCCGCCCCGGCGCCCAAGGCCGCGACTGCCGCGGGCGATGCCACCGAGACCAAGCCGAAGCGCCGGGCCACCTCCAAGGCCCGTACGGGCGAGGCGGCCGCCGAGAAGAAGGCCGAGAAGGCCGCCGAGGTGCCCGCCGAGAAGGCCGTGGCGCAGCAGCAGATCGAGATTCCCGGCCAGCCGGCTGGCGGCACCCGCGCGAGCGAAGCCGAGCGTGGGGGAGACGACGCCCCGGCCGAGCGCCGCCGTCGCCGTGCCACCGCCGAGGCGGGTGCCCCGGCGGGCGGCAGCCCCGAGACGATCGCCACCGAGGCGAAGAGCGAGCCCAAGGCCGAGTCGCCCGCCCAGGCCCAGCCGCAGCAGGGTGACGCCAAGGCCGACGCCGGTGACGGCGAGGGCCGTGGCCGCCGCGACCGCCGCGAGCGCGGCCGGGACCGCGACCGCGACCGCCGGGGCAAGGGCGACGACCAGCAGCAGGGCCAGGGCGGCGGCCGTCAGGACCGCCAGCAGCAGGGCCAGCAGCAGGGCGGCGGCCGCCAGGACCGGGGCGCCGGTCCCCAGGACGACGACGACTTCGAGGGCGGCCGCCGTGGGCGCCGCGGCCGCTACCGCGACCGCCGTGGCCGCCGTGGCCGTGACGAGATCGCCGAGCCGCAGCTGGCCGAGGACGACGTCCTGATCCCCGTCGCGGGCATCCTGGACATCCTGGACAACTACGCCTTCATCCGTACGTCGGGCTACCTGCCGGGTCCGAACGACGTGTACGTCTCCCTCGCCCAGGTCCGCAAGAACGGCCTGCGCAAGGGCGACCACGTCACCGGCGCGGTCCGTCAGCCCAAGGAAGGCGAGCGGCGCGAGAAGTTCAACGCGCTGGTCCGTCTGGACTCCGTCAACGGCATGGCGCCCGAACACGGCCGTGGCCGCCCGGAGTTCAACAAGCTGACCCCGCTCTACCCGCAGGACCGTCTCCGCCTGGAGACGGACCCGGGCGTGCTGACCACCCGCATCATCGACCTCGTGTCGCCGATCGGTAAGGGTCAGCGCGGTCTGATCGTGGCCCCGCCGAAGACCGGCAAGACCATGATCATGCAGGCGGTCGCCAACGCGATCACGCACAACAATCCCGAGTGCCACCTGATGGTCGTCCTCGTCGACGAGCGTCCGGAAGAGGTCACCGACATGCAGCGGTCGGTCAAGGGCGAGGTCATCTCCTCGACCTTCGACCGCCCGGCCGAGGACCACACCACCGTCGCCGAGCTCGCCATCGAGCGTGCGAAGCGCCTGGTGGAGCTGGGTCACGACGTGGTCGTCCTGCTCGACTCGATCACGCGTCTGGGCCGTGCGTACAACCTGGCCGCGCCCGCCTCCGGCCGCATTCTCTCCGGTGGTGTCGACTCGACCGCGCTGTACCCGCCGAAGCGCTTCTTCGGTGCGGCGCGGAACATCGAGGACGGTGGCTCGCTGACCATCCTCGCCACCGCGCTGGTGGACACCGGGTCCCGCATGGACGAGGTGATCTTCGAGGAGTTCAAGGGCACGGGCAACGCCGAGCTCAAGCTCGACCGGAAGCTCGCGGACAAGCGGATCTTCCCGGCGGTGGACGTGGACGCGTCCGGTACCCGCAAGGAAGAGATCCTGCTCGCCCCCGACGAGCTCGCCATCGTCTGGAAGCTGCGCCGGGTGCTGCACGCCCTCGACCAGCAGCAGGCGGTCGAGCTGCTTCTCGACAAGATGAAGCAGACGAAGTCGAACGCCGAGTTCCTGATGCAGATCCAGAAGACGACGCCGACGCCGGGCAACGGAGACTGACGGTTCGTTCTCCCAGGGCACTGAGGCCGGCCCCCGTCACATGAGTGACGGGGGCCGGCCTTTTGGCGCTGAGTGGAAGGGACGCGTCATGCGTCCCTTCCGACTCATCTCTCCCTGGGGGGACTTCCTTGCCTGCACCCCTGCCCGGCAGCGGCCGGCACAGACGCCGGATCCGTATCGCTCTGCCCGTCGCCGCGGCCGGCGTCGCCGCGGCCGTCGCCGCCGCGCTGATGACCTCGTCCGCCGGCGCGGCCACCGCGCAGCCCACGCCGACGGTCAAGCCGGCCATCGACTCGCCGTCGCTCGCCACGCTGGAGAAGCGCGTCGCGGGCGCCCTCGCCGGTGACGACACCGCGGGACAGACGACCCGGAAGTCGTCCCTGAGTGCGAGCACGAACACCGCTTCCGCCGACCCGAAGATCATCGGGGGCACCGACACCACCATCACGTCGGCGCCGTGGATGGCCCAGCTCTGGTACTACGACGACAAGGGCACCACCGACGAGAGCGACGACCTCGGCTTCTTCTGCGGCGGCACTGTCGTCGCGCCGACGAAGATCCTCACCGCCGCGCACTGCGTCAAGGGCTACGACTGGCACGCCAACGGCGCCGTCATCACGGGCACCTCGCAGCTGCCCACCAGCGACGACGCGGGCAACACCGACCTGCACGGCGGCACGGTCACCGGCGTCTGGCGGCAGTGGAACCACCCGTCGTACAGCTCGACCACGATCAACAACGACATCGCCGTCCTCACGCTGCCGGTCGCGGTCAAGGCCACGCCGATCCGCATGACGACGTCCGGCGACACCGCCTCGTACACCGCGGGCACCAGCGCCCAGCTCTACGGCTGGGGCCGCACCAGCTCCACCAGCCAGGACATCTCCGACACGCTCAAGACGGCCACGCTGCCCATCCAGTCGGACAGCACCTGCGCCGGCTACTACGGTACGGACTTCGTCGCGGGCCACATGGTCTGCGCGGGCAAGCCCGCCACCGGCAGCGACACGGGCACCACCTCCGCCTGCAACGGCGACTCCGGCGGCCCGCTGATCGTCAACAACCGGATCGTGGGCGTGGTCTCCTGGGGCGTGGTGGACTGCGTCGAGAAGGGCGCCTACAGCGTCTTCACGAAGGTCAGCACCTACGTCGGCGCCAGCTACCCGCGCATCGACGACACCAACCTCAGCGGCGACCACAAGGCCGACCTGTGGGTGCGCAACTCCTCCACGAAGACCGGCTACGAGAAGGACTCCACGGGCAGCGCGTTCGGCGCCCGCCAGTCCTGGGGCAACTGGGACGGCGTCAACGTCGTGCTGCAGGCCGACCTCGACCGGGACGGTTACCAGGACCTGGTCGTGCGCGACAGCGCCTCCGGCGACGTCTACTGGACGCACTACGTGACCTCCAGCGGCTCCTGGGCCACGAAGCAGATTTTCGACAACTGGAAGACCCGCACCCGCATCATCGCCCCCGGCGACCTCACCGGCGACTACCTGCCCGACATGCTGTCCGTCGACTCCAGCGGCACCCTGTGGCTCTACCCGGGCAAGGGCGACGGCAGCTTCGCCGCCCGCGTGCAGGTCGGCACGGGCTGGAACCAGTACAACTCGGTGCGCGGCCACGGCGACTTCACCGGCGACGGCAAGGCCGACCTGCTCGCCCGCCAGGCCAGCACCGGTGACCTCTACCTGTACAAGGGCACCGGCAAGTCAGGTACCGGGGCGTTCTCCACCCGGATCAAGGTGCGCAGCGCCTGGACCGGTTACAACGCCTTCGACGCGGTCGGTGACATCAACGGCGACGGCAAGGCCGACTTCCTGGCGCGCACGCCCGCCGGCACCCTCTATCTGTACGCGGGCACCGGCAAGGCGACCAGCGAGATTTTCGCCACACGCGTCTCCGTCGGTACCGATTTCGAGCAGTACGACATTTTCGGCTGAAACCGCAGGTGAGCGGGGGGCACCCCGCTCGGCCGACTACGGACTGTGCCCACCGCCGCACGCGGTGGGCGCAGTCCGTTGTGCAACCCTTCTCCAGGTTTCCCCGTCTGACCTGGTGGAGTGGCGATGGTGCGGTGCGGGTCGCGACGGACCAGGCCTGATCCCTGAAAGCAGGGGGTAACCGACGACCGGACGAGAACCGAGGAACACATGTCTGCCGAGAGCACGCCGGAGCCCGGCATACGGGATACCGGCGCGAACGGTCCCCGCCGCCGGGCCAAGGGACGCCGCCGCAAGGCCCGCGGCAAGCGCCGCAAGGCCCTGCTGATCTCCGCCTGGACCGCCGCGGGCGTCCTCGTGCTGGGCGGCACCGGCGCCGGATACGTGTACTTCAAGCTCAACGGCAACATCAAGAGCGTCGACATCGACCAGGCCCTGGGCAGCGACCGGCCGAGCAAGGCCGACAACGGCTCCGAGAACATCCTGGTCCTCGGCTCGGACACCCGCTCCGGCTCCAACAAGAAGCTCGGCGGCGGCACCGACGACGGCAGCGCCCGCTCCGACACGGCGATGATCGTCCACGTCCACGAGGGGCACAAGAAGGCCAGCGTGGTCTCCATGCCCCGCGACACCCTCATCGACCGCCCCGCGTGCACCGACACCAAGGGCGTCACCCACCCCGCGGTGAACGGGGTCATGTTCAACGAGGCGTACTCCACCGGTGGTGCCGCCTGCACCGTGAAGACCGTCGAGTCCCTCACCGGCCTGCGCATGGACCACTACCTCGAGGTCGACTTCGCCGGCTTCGAGAAGCTCATCGACGAGCTCGGCGGCGTCCGGGTGACCACCACCAAGGACATCAAGGACCCGCAGAGCCACCTGAACCTCAAGGCCGGCAAGCACCGGCTCACCGGTCAGCAGGCCCTCGGACTGGTCCGCACCCGGCACGGCGTCGGCGACGGCTCCGACCTCGGCCGCATCCAGCTCCAGCAGGCCTTCGTCAAGGCGCTGGTCAACCAGGTCAAGGACATCGGCGTCTTCACCAACCCGAAGAAGCTGCTCGACCTCGCCGACACCGCCACCAAGGCCGTCACCACCGACTCCGACCTGGGCTCGGTGAACTCCCTCATGGACTTCGCGGGCGGCCTGAAGGGCATCAGCTCCTCGCACATGCACATGGTCACGATGCCGGTCCGGTACGACCCGACGAACCCCAACCGGGTCATCGTCGCCAAGACCAAGGCCGAGCAGATGTGGACCGCCCTGAAGAACGACCGGCCGATCCCGGCGAGCGCGACAAAGGGCACGGCGACGGGCGAGGCCAAGGGCGTCGTGAGCACCCCGTAAGAAGCGGCACCCCCTGTCGCGACCCCACCGCTCACCCCCGGGGGAATAGACAGCCCCCGCCCCCGGTTTTGGGGGATGGCCCCAGTCCTGGCAGACTGGTACGTCGGCTCCGGTTCACGCCTCCGCACCCCGCGGCAGCGACCCGGCGCCCTCCCGAAACCTAGGAGACACCTTGAAGCGCGACATCCACCCCGCGTACGTCGAGACGCAGGTCAGCTGCACCTGCGGCGCGTCGTTCACCACCCGCAGCACCATCGAGTCCGGCACCGTCCGCGCCGAGGTCTGCTCCGAGTGCCACCCGTTCTACACGGGCAAGCAGAAGATCCTCGACACCGGTGGCCGTGTGGCCCGCTTCGAGGCCCGCTTCGGCAAGGCTGCCGCCGGCTCCAAGAAGTAGCGAGCCCCCATGCGCCGGTCCACGGCCGTGCCCCCACCGGGGTGCGCCCGGGACCGGCGTTTTTGGTCGCCCGCCTTCCCTTTCGTTCGCAGTACAGGAGCCCCAAGATGTTCGAGGCCGTCGAGGAACTCGTCGCCGAGCACGCCGACCTGGAGAAGAAGCTCGCCGACCCGTCGGTCCACGCCGACCAGGCCAACGCGCGCAAGCTGAACAAGCGCTATGCCGAGCTCACCCCGATCGTCGCCACGTACCGCTCCTGGAAGCAGACCGGCGACGACGTCGAGACCGCGCGCGAATTCGCCGCCGCCGACCCGGACTTCGCGGCCGAGGTCAAGGAGCTGGAGAAGCAGCGCGAGGAGCTGACCGAGAAGCTGCGCCTCCTGCTCGTCCCGCGCGACCCCAGCGACGACAAGGACGTCATCCTGGAGATCAAGGCGGGTGCCGGTGGTGACGAGTCGGCGCTCTTCGCCGGCGACCTGCTGCGCATGTACCTGCGGTACGCCGAGCGGGTCGGCTGGAAGACCGAGATCATCGACGCCACCGAGTCCGAGCTGGGCGGCTACAAGGACGTCCAGGTCGCCGTGAAGACCAAGGGCGGCCAGGGTGCCACCGAGCCCGGCCAGGGCGTGTGGGCCCGCCTGAAGTACGAGGGCGGGGTGCACCGCGTGCAGCGCGTGCCCGCGACCGAGTCCCAGGGGCGTATCCACACCTCCGCCGCCGGTGTCCTCGTCACCCCCGAGGCCGAGGAGGTGGACGTGGAGATCAACCCCAACGACCTCCGCATCGACGTCTACCGCTCCTCCGGACCCGGCGGGCAGTCGGTCAACACCACCGACTCCGCGGTGCGCATCACGCACATCCCGACCGGAGTCGTCGCCTCCTGCCAGAACGAGAAGAGCCAGCTGCAGAACAAGGAGCAGGCACTGCGTATCCTGCGCTCCAGGCTGCTCGCCATGGCGCAGGAGGAGGCGGAGAGGGAGGCCGCCGACGCCCGCCGCAGCCAGGTCCGCACGGTCGACCGCTCCGAGAAGATCCGCACGTACAACTTCCCGGAGAACCGCATCTCGGACCACCGCGTCGGCTTCAAGGCCTACAACCTGGACCAGGTCCTGGACGGCGACCTCGACGCGGTGATCCAGGCCTGCGTCGACGCGGACTCGGCGGCGAAGCTCGCGGCCGCGTAAGGCACGTTACGAAGTACTGAGTACCGGAGGACGAGCGTGCAGCAAGATTTTGGGGGGCGGCCCCCGAACCCCCGCAGCGTGCTGCTCGCGGAGGTGGCGCAGGCCACCCAGCGGCTGGCCGACGCCGGCGTGCCCTCGCCGCGCAACGACGCGGAGGAGCTCGCCGCGTTCGTGCACGGCGTGAAGCGGGGCGAGCTGCACTCCGTGAAGGACTCCGACTTCGACGCCCGCTACTGGGAGGTCATCGCCCGCCGTGAGCAGCGCGAGCCGCTGCAGCACATCACCGGGCGGGCCTACTTCCGGTACCTGGAACTCCAGGTCGGGCCGGGCGTGTTCGTGCCCCGGCCGGAAACCGAGTCCGTGGTCGGCTGGGCCATAGACGCCGTACGGGCCATGGACGTGGTCGAGCCGTGCATCGTCGACCTGTGCACCGGCTCCGGCGCCATCGCGCTCGCCCTCGCCCAGGAGGTCCCGCGCTCGCGCGTGCACGCCGTGGAGCTGTCCGAGGAGGCGCTCCAGTGGACCCGCAAGAACGTGGAGGGCTCCCGGGTCGATCTGCGCCAGGGCAACGCCCTGGACGCCTTCCCGGACCTCGACGGCCAGGTCGACCTCGTCATCTCCAACCCGCCGTACATCCCGCTCACCGAATGGGAGTACGTCGCCCCGGAAGCCCGCGACTACGACCCCGAGCTGGCGTTGTTCTCCGGTGAGGACGGCCTCGACCTCATCCGCGGCCTGGAGCGCACCGCGCACCGGCTGCTGCGCCCCGGCGGCGTCGTCGTCATCGAGCACGCCGACACCCAGGGCGGACAGGTGCCGTGGATCTTCACCGAGGAGCGGGGCTGGGCCGACGCGGCCGACCACCCCGACCTCAACAACCGCCCCCGCTTCGCGACCGCCCGCAAGGCGCTGCCGTGAGCACCCCGACGACTTCCCATCCCCCGCAGTCCCAGCAGTACGTGTACGAGGAGGCCCGCTAGACATGGCACGGCGATACGACACCAACGACGCGACCGACCGCGCGACGGGTCTGCGCGAGGCCGCGTCCGCCGTCCGCCGGGGCGAACTCGTGGTGCTGCCGACCGACACCGTGTACGGCATCGGCGCGGACGCGTTCTCCTCCCAGGCCGTGGCCGACCTGCTCGACGCCAAGGGCCGGGGCCGCAACATGCCCACCCCTGTGCTGATCGGCTCCCCGAACACGCTCCACGGTCTCGTCACCGACTTCTCCGAGCTGGCCTGGGAACTGGTCGACGCGTTCTGGCCGGGCGCCCTCACGCTCGTCGCCAAGCACCAGCCGTCCCTCCAGTGGGACCTGGGGGACACCCGTGGCACCGTCGCCGTCCGTATGCCGCTGCACCCGGTCGCCATCGAGCTGCTGACGGATGTCGGCCCGATGGCCGTCTCCTCCGCCAACCTCACCGGGCACCCGGCGCCCGAGAACTGCGACGCCGCGCAGGAGATGCTCGGCGACTCCGTCTCCGTCTACCTCGACGGCGGCCCGACCCCCGGCAACGTGCCGTCGTCCATCGTCGACGTCACCGGTGAGGTGCCGGTGCTGCTGCGCGAGGGCGCGCTCTCGCCGGACGAGCTGCGGAAGGTCGTACCCGACCTCGAGGTGGCGAATTGACGGCCCCTGACACGGGGCGTGGCATAGGCGGCGGGGAACGTGCCGCGGAACAGACGACGACGTTCGGGTTCCCGCGCGACACCTTCCGCATCCTCCACGTCAGTACCGGCAACGTGTGCCGCTCGCCGATCACCGAGCGGCTGACCCGCCATTTCGTCGCGGAGCGGCTCGGCGTCCTGGGCGGTGGGCTGATCGTGGAGAGCGCGGGCACCTGGGGCCACGAGGGCGCGCCCATGGAGGCCAACGCGGAGGCGGTCCTGGCCGACTTCGGCGCGGACGCCTCCGGCTTCGTGGGGCGGGAGTTGCTGGACGAGCACGTGATCATGGCGGACCTGGTGCTGACCGCTACGCGGGACCACCGGGCGCAGGTGATCTCCATGGGGCATTCGGCGGGGCTGCGGACGTTCACGCTGAAGGAGTTCACCCGGCTGGTACGGGCGATAGACCCGGCGACGCTGCCTCCGCTGGAGGACGGGCTGGTGGCGCGTGCGCGGGCGCTGGTGCGGGCGGCGGCGGCGCTGCGGGGCTGGCTGCTGGCGCCCACGGCGGAGGCGGACGAGGTGTACGACCCGTACGGGGCGCCCTTGCCGTTTTTCCGCTCCGTGGGGGACGAGATACACGAGGCGCTGGATCCGGTGGTGACGGCGTTGACCGGGGTCCCGGCCCGGACGTAGCGCTGCCCGGCCCGCCGGGACGGCGCCCGGCGGCGGCCGACTGACGGTCGGCTGACCCCTCCGGACCTCGATACCGCGCGCCCCATCCGCCCCCGGCCTACATTGGACTCACGTCCCCGTCGACCGCCCGGAGCGCGCCATGTCGGTCACCCATGCTCTCGAAGCCGATGTCCTGCGGCGGCAGGATCCGGAGCTGGCGGGGATTCTGCTGGGGGAGCTGGAGCGGCAGTCGACGACGCTGCAGTTGATCGCGGCGGAGAACTTCACGTCTCCGGCGGTGCTGGCCGCGCTCGGATCGCCGCTGGCCAACAAGTACGCGGAAGGGTATCCGGGCGCCCGGCACCACGGCGGCTGCGAGATCGTCGACGTCGCGGAGCGCCTCGCGGTCGAGAGGGCCAGGCAGCTGTTCGGGGCCGCGCACGCGAACGTGCAGTCGCATTCGGGGTCGTCGGCCGTGCTCGCCGCCTATGCCGCCCTGCTGCGGCCCGGTGACACCGTCCTCGCCCTCGGGCTGCCCCACGGCGGCCATCTCACCCACGGCTCGCCCGCCAACTTCTCCGGCCGCTGGTTCGACTTCGTCGGGTACGGAGTCGATGCCGAGACCGGGCTCATCGATCACGACCAGGTGCGCACCCTCGCCCGCAGCCATCGGCCCAAGGCGATCGTGTGCGGGTCCATCGCCTACCCGCGCCACATCGACTACGCCTTCTTCCGCGAGGTCGCCGACGAGGTCGGGGCGTATCTCATCGCCGACGCCGCGCACCCCATCGGACTCGTCGCCGGGAAAGCCGCGCCCAGCCCGGTGCCGTACGCCGACATCGTGTGCGCCACCACCCACAAGGTGCTGCGCGGTCCGCGCGGCGGGATGATCCTGTGCGGCGCCGAGTTGGCCGAGCGCGTCGACCGGGCCGTGTTCCCGTTCACGCAGGGCGGGGCGCAGATGCACACCATCGCCGCGAAGGCCGTCGCGTTCGGCGAGGCGGCGACACCGGCGTTCAGCGCGTACGCCCATCAGGTGGTCGCCAATGCGCGGGTTCTCGCCGGTCACCTGGCCGCCGAGGGGTTCGTGGTCACCACCGGCGGCACGGACACCCACCTGATCACCGCCGACCCGGCCCCGCTCGGCGTCGACGGGCGCACCGCGCGCGGCCGGCTCGCCGCGGCCGGGATGGTCCTGGACTGCTGCGCTCTGCCGCACGGCGACGCCCGCGGCCTGCGCCTGGGTACGGCCGCGGTGACCACGCAGGGCATGGGGGAGCCGGAGATGGTCCGGATCGCCGCGCTGCTGGCCGGTGTCCTGCGGGGCGAGACGGAGCCGGCCGGGGCGCGGGAGGAGGCGCGCGAGCTGGCCGGCGGATTTCCGCCGTATCCGGTCTTGAACCCGGGTAGGCGGTAGGTCCGTACACTCCGCTGTGGAACGTGGCGCACAGCCACCCGTGCAACCATCGTCACTGCCCGGATGTCCTCATCCATATGCGTCCGTCGCTAGGGTGTGGGCTGTGACGGCCAGCGAGACCTGTGGGGAAGCCCGTGCGTGAATACCTGCTGACGCTCTGCATCACGGCCGCGGTGACGTATCTGCTGACAGCGCCGGTACGGAAGTTCGCGATCGTGGCGGGAGCCATGCCGGAGATCCGGGCCCGCGATGTGCACCGGGAGCCCACTCCGCGCCTCGGCGGGATCGCGATGTTCTTCGGCCTGTGCGCGGGCCTGCTGGTCGCGGACCATCTCACCAACCTCAACGAGGTCTTCGCCAAGTCGAACGAGCCGCGGGCGCTGCTCTCCGGGGCGGCGCTGATCTGGCTGATCGGTGTCCTGGACGACAAGTTCGAGATCGACGCCCTGATCAAGCTGGGCGGGCAGATGATCGCCGCCGGTGTGATGGTCATGCAGGGGCTGACGATCCTGTGGCTGCCCATCCCGGGCGTCGGCAACGTGGCGCTCACCCAGTGGCAGGGCACGCTGCTGACGGTGGCGCTCGTCGTCATCACCATCAACGCGGTCAACTTCGTCGACGGCCTCGACGGTCTCGCCTCCGGCATGGTGTGCATCGCGGCGGCCGCGTTCTTCCTGTACGCCTACCGCATCTGGTACTCGTACGGCATCGAGGCCGCCGCCCCGGCCACGCTGTTCTCGGCGATCCTGATGGGCATGTGCCTGGGCTTCCTGCCGCACAACATGCACCCCGCGCGGATCTTCATGGGCGACTCCGGCTCGATGCTGATCGGGCTGGTGCTGGCCGCGGGCGCGATCTCCATCACCGGGCAGGTCGACCCGGACGCGCTGGCCCTGTTCACCGGCTCGGAGAAGGCGGCCGTGCACCAGACGGTGCCCGTCTACATCCCGCTGCTGCTGCCGCTGACGATCATCGCCGTGCCGGCCGCCGACCTGGTGCTGGCGATCGTGCGCCGCACCTGGCGCGGCCAGTCGCCGTTCGCCGCCGACCGCGGGCACCTGCACCACCGGCTCCTGGAGATCGGCCACTCGCACAGCAGGGCCGTGCTGATCATGTACTTCTGGTCGGCGCTCATCGGGTTCGGCGCGCTGGCCTACTCCGTGAACTCCGCGTCGATGTGGATCGTGCTCGGGGTGGTGTTCCTCAGCGCGATCGGCCTGGTGCTGCTCCTGCTGCCGCGGTTCACCCCGCGCACCCCGCGCTGGGCCGAGCACTTCGTGCCGCCGCGGTACCGGCGCCGGCCGGTGGAGCAGGTGCCCGGCATCGGGGGGTCGGCGGGCGGCGGGGTGCGCGAGTGCCACGGGGCCACGGCGCTCCGGGACCAGGAACTCGTGCCGGACCGGGGGCGCGCGGCCGACGGGCAGTGGTCCGGGCCGCGGTGACCCGGCAAGCGTTTCGTCTGGATCAGGCCGACCCGGCCTGATCCAGAGGAACCCCGGGACCTTTCCGGTCACAGCACCAGGGTCTGTCCGGCGGATCATGGCGCAGGGAACGGACGGTGCCCGATCAGTGCTGGTGGACGTGCCAAGCCCCGCGTCTGCGGCATGATCCGCCGGACAGCCCTAGCTCGGCTGTTCGGGGAGCCAGCCGATCTGGACCGCCATGGCGCCGGCCTGGAGCGGCTTCGGGCGCCCAGTCAGCGCCCTGCGCACCGCAGGCGTGTCGCTGGCCGCGGTGCACGCCCTGGGGATCCCGCGGCCGCGCTGGACGGCATGGCCATCTCCTGGCGGGTCGCTGTAGGAAGCACTCAAGCTGACCGCTCACGAACCGTCACCGCGGGAGTCCATACAGTAGCGGTCGGTGACGAGCGGATTCGGGCTGACCGGAGGCCGGGGAGCGGGGTGCACCGCTCCCCGGCCTCCGGTCGTGCGTGGTCGGCAAGGTAAGAATCTGACTAGAGCATTGCCAAGTCGTGGGGGAACAAAGCGCTGTAATACCCGACAAGTGGGCTCGGTTCCTGCACAGACGCGCACTGTCACTCTCATGTGTGACACCGAGCACACCCGGCAGGTAAAGACCTCATCAAATAGTTTGTGATACCGTTCACGAGAACCCCGGAGAGAACCAAAGGGCCGTAGTGCGACGGTCCACTGGTGTGAGGTCTCGATCACTCAGCCCGGGACTACGCTCGTCCATGACGACACCTGCCCCCTGTGAAAGCGGAGTTGCCGCCATGCCGTCCAATGACGCCCGGATCCTGGCCCAGGCCGCCGTACCCACGGCTGCCGTCGGCGCGCTTGCCGCCGTTGTCAGCGGCGTGGTCGCGGGTGGCAAGGGGGCGATCGGGGCGGCCGTCGCGACGGTGGTGGTGATCCTCTTCATGGGGATCGGGCTCTATGTGCTGCAGCGCACTGCCAGATCGCTTCCGCATCTTTTCCAGGCCATGGGCCTCATGCTCTACGCGGCGCAGTTGCTGTTGCTGTTCATCTTCGTCGCCGCGTTCAAGCACACGACGCTGTTCAACCCAAAGGCTTTCGCACTCACGCTCGTCGCCGGCACCCTGACCTGGATCGCCGCGCAGACGCGTGCCCATATGAACGCCAAAATCCTCTACGTCGAGCCCGACTCGAGCGCCTCCTCGAACGGCGACAAGCCCGAGAAGTCAGGGCATTCGTCGTGAGAGGTAGGCCCGGGATAAAGGCGTACGAGAGATCCTGCTATCGTCCGGTGCCAACTGCGGCATCGCGGGCGCGGGCATCCGAGCTGACGCCTGCTCAATCGCGAGGCGAGATGCCCCCCAGCCGCCCCCACATCCGTAACACCAGTCCCGTGCCGAACCGCGGCCCCGCGCCGCGCCGACACAACGAGGTTGCCGTACCTATGCGCCACGATGAAGGAGCCCGCGGTGAGTGCTGACCCGACGCAGACGCTCGCTTTCGACGCGAGCTGCCACCTGTTCAACGGGTGCGGCTTCGACAACGTCTCCCCGGGCCTGCACTCGTTCCTGTTCGAGCCGCTCCTGGGCGACGCGGACGGAAACGGCTTTTACTTCAACAAGCCGATGCTGCTGGCCCTGCTCGGTTCCATCATCGTGGTGGGCTTCTTCTGGAGCGCGTTCCGCAAGCCGAGCGTCGTCCCGGGCAAGCTCCAGATGGTCGCCGAGACGGGCTACGACTTCGTCCGCCGCGGCATCGTCTACGAGACGATCGGCAAGAAGGAGGGCGAGAAGTACGTTCCGCTCGTCGTCTCGCTGTTCTTCTTCGTCTGGATGATGAACCTCTGGTCGATCATCCCGGTCGCCCAGTTCCCGGTCACGTCGATCATCGCCTATCCGATGGTCCTGGCCGCGATCGTCTACATCCTGTGGGTCTCGCTCACCTTCAAGCGGCACGGTTTCGTCGGTGCCTTCAAGAACTTCACCGGCTATGACAAGTCGCTCGGCGCGGTGCTGCCGCTGGCCATGACCATCGAGTTCTTCTCGAACCTGCTGGTCCGCCCGTTCACGCACGCCGTACGACTCTTCGCGAACATGTTCGCCGGTCACACGCTCCTGGTGCTCTTCACGGTCGCGAGCTGGTACATGCTGAACGGCATCGGCATCGCCTACTCGGGCGTCTCGTTTCTCATGACGATCGTCATGACAGCCTTCGAGCTCTTCATCCAGGCCGTCCAGGCGTACGTCTTTGTCCTGCTGACCTGCTCCTACATCCAGGGCGCGCTCGCCGAGCACCACTGAGCACCCCCGCTTCGCATCCCATGGTCGTCCGGTGGCCAACCCCCACCGGTCCGTAAAGAGAAGGAAGAACTGGCATGTCCCAGACCCTTGCTGCCGTCGAAGGTTCCCTCAGCTCCGTCGGTTACGGCCTGGCCGCCATTGGCCCCGGCGTCGGCGTCGGCATCATCTTCGGTAACGGCACCCAGGCCCTGGCGCGTCAGCCCGAGGCGGCCGGCCTCATCCGTGCCAACCAGATCCTCGGCTTCGCGTTCTGTGAGGCGCTGGCCCTCATCGGCCTCGTCATGCCGTTCGTCTACTAAGACGAACCGCGACGACAGCCCCATTCGACGAAAGGCACTGATGTGAACCTCGCACTGGTTCAGCTGGCGGCCGAGGCGGAGAAGGAGAACCCCCTCATCCCGCCGTGGCCGGAGCTCGTCATCGGCCTGATCGCCTTCGTCATCGTCTTCGGCTTCCTCGCCAAGAAGCTCCTCCCGAACATCAACAAGGTTCTGGAAGAGCGCCGCGAGGCGATCGAGGGCGGTATCGAGAAGGCCGAGGCCGCGCAGACCGAGGCCCAGAGCGTCCTCGAGCAGTACAAGGCCCAGCTCGCCGAGGCCCGCCACGAGGCCGCGCGGCTGCGCCAGGAGGCGCAGGAGCAGGGTGCCGCGCTCATCGCCGAGATGCGCGCCGAGGGCCAGCGGCAGCGCGAGGAGATCGTCGCCGCCGGCCACGCCCAGATCGAGGCCGACCGCAAGGCCGCCGCGTCCGCGCTCCGTCAGGACGTCGGCAAGCTCGCCACCGAACTGGCCGGCAAGCTCGTCGGCGAGTCCCTCGAGGACCACGCCCGCCAGAGCCGTGTGATCGACCGCTTCCTCGACGAGCTCGAGGAGAAGGCAGAGGCGGCTCGATGACAGCCCACGGAGCGAGCCGCGGGGCACTCGCCGCCGCCCGGGAGCGTCTCGACGCGCTGACGGACGCCACGTCCGTGGACGTGACGCGGCTGGCCGACGAGCTGGCTGCCGTGACCGCGCTGCTCGACCGCGAGGTCGGCCTGCGTCGGGTCCTGACCGACCCGGCGCAGACCGGCGAGGCCAAGGCCACGCTGGTGCAGCGCCTGATCGGCGGCCAGGTCAGCGGTACCACCGCCGACCTGGTGTCCGGCCTGGTGCACTCCCGCTGGTCGCGGTCCCGCGACCTGGTGGACGCGCTGGAGGAGCTGGCGGACGTCGCCGACCTCACCGCCGCTCAGCAGGCGGGGACGCTCGACGACGTCGAGGACGAGCTGTTCCGGTTCGGCCGGATCGTCACCTCCAGCACCGAGCTGCGCGCCGCGCTGACCGACCGCAAGGCCACCGCCTCGGCCAAGATCGAGCTGCTGCACCGGCTGCTCGGCGGCCGGGCCAGGGTGAGCACCGAGCGTCTGGTCACGCGCCTTGTGACCGCGCCGCGGGGACGTAGCCTGGAAGCGGGACTCGAGTCCCTGACCAAGCTCGCCGCCGAACGCCGGGACCGTGCGGTCGCCGTCGTCACCTCGGCGGTGCCGCTGAGCGACACGCAGAAGCAGCGCCTGGGCGCCGCCCTCGCGAAGCTCTACGGCCGCCAGATGCACCTCAACCTCGACGTCGACCCCGAGGTCGTCGGCGGGCTCCGGGTGCAGGTCGGTGACGAGGTCATCAACGGCTCCCTCGTGGACCGGCTCGAGGACGCCGCTCGTCGCATGGCCGGCTAGTGGCAACGCGGTAATTCGAGAAAAGCAGTACGTACTTACGACGGCCCTGGTTGGGCCGTGCAGAGGATTCACCTCTTATTGGGGGGAGTCCCCCAACCCCCCAAGTGAAACTTCGGGCCCAACAAGGAGAGCAGGGAACCCAGATGGCGGAGCTCACGATCCGGCCGGAGGAGATCCGGGACGCGCTGGAGAACTTCGTCCAGTCGTACCAGCCGGACGCGGCCTCGCGCGAGGAGGTCGGGACGGTCACCTTTGCCGGCGACGGCATCGCCAAGGTGGAGGGTCTTCCCTCGACCATGGCCAACGAGCTGCTGAAGTTCGAGGACGGCACCCTCGGCCTCGCCCTCAACCTCGAGGAGCGCGAGATCGGTGCCATCGTCCTCGGCGAGTTCAGCGGTATCGAGGAGGGGCAGCCGGTCAGTCGTACCGGCGAGGTCCTCTCCGTCGCGGTCGGTGAGGGTTACCTCGGCCGCGTCGTCGACCCGCTCGGCAACCCGATCGACGGCCTCGGCGAGATCGAGACGTCCGGCCGCCGCGCCCTCGAGCTGCAGGCCCCGGGCGTCATGGTCCGTAAGTCGGTGCACGAGCCGATGGAGACCGGCTACAAGGCCGTCGACGCGATGACCCCGATCGGCCGTGGTCAGCGTCAGCTGATCATCGGTGACCGCCAGACCGGCAAGACCGCTCTGGCCATCGACACGATCATCAACCAGCGCGACAACTGGCGCTCGGGCGACCCGAAGAAGCAGGTCCGCTGCATCTACGTCGCCATCGGCCAGAAGGGCTCCACCATCGCCGGCGTGCGCCGCGCGCTGGAGGAGAACAACGCCCTGGAGTACACGACCATCGTCGCCGCCCCGGCGTCCGACCCGGCCGGCTTCAAGTACCTGGCGCCGTACACCGGTTCGGCCATCGGCCAGCAGTGGATGTACGAGGGCAAGCACGTCCTCATCATCTTCGACGACCTGTCCAAGCAGGCCGACGCCTACCGCGCCGTGTCGCTGCTGCTGCGCCGCCCGCCGGGCCGTGAGGCCTACCCGGGTGACGTCTTCTACCTGCACTCCCGTCTGCTGGAGCGCTGCGCCAAGCTCTCCGACGACATGGGTGCCGGCTCGATGACCGGTCTGCCGATCGTCGAGACCAAGGCCAACGACGTCTCGGCGTTCATCCCGACCAACGTCATCTCCATCACCGACGGCCAGTGCTTCCTGGAGTCCGACCTGTTCAACGCCGGCCAGCGTCCGGCCCTGAACGTCGGTATCTCGGTCTCCCGCGTCGGTGGCTCCGCCCAGCACAAGGCCATGCGCCAGGTGTCGGGTCGTCTCCGCGTCGACCTCGCCCAGTTCCGCGAGCTGGAGGCGTTCGCCGCCTTCGGTTCCGACCTGGACGCCGCGTCGAAGGCGCAGCTGGAGCGCGGTCAGCGCATGGTCGAGCTGCTGAAGCAGCCCCAGTACGAGCCGATGGCCACCGAGGACCAGGTCGTCTCCGTCTGGGCCGGCACCACCGGCAAGATGGACGACGTCCCCGTCGCCGACATCCGCCGCTTCGAGCGCGAGCTGCTCGAGTACCTGCACCGCAAGGAGCAGGGCCTCATGACCTCCATCAAGGAGGGCGGCAAGATGTCCGACGACACGCTGACGGCCATCGCCGACGCGATCGCGGACTTCAAGAAGCAGTTCGAGACGTCGGACGGCAAGCTGCTCGGCGAGGACGCCACGGCCACCTCCGGCAAGTGACGACGGAAGGGACCTGACTCATGGGAGCCCAGCTCCGGGTCTACAAGCGTCGCATCCGATCCGTCTCCGCGACCAAGAAGATCACGAAGGCGATGGAGATGATCGCCGCCTCGCGCGTCGTCAAGGCGCAGCGCAAGGTGTCGGCCTCCACGCCCTACGCGACCGAGCTCACCCGAGCGGTCACGGCGGTCGGCACCGGTTCGAACACCAAGCACCCGCTCACCACGGAGGCGGAGCATCCGACCCGTGCCGCGGTCCTGCTCCTCACGAGCGACCGCGGTCTGGCCGGCGCCTTCAACTCCAACGCCATCAAGGCGGCGGAGCAGCTGACCGAGCGCCTGGAGCGCGAGGGCAAGCAGGTCGACACGTACATCGTCGGCCGGCGCGGTGTCGCCCACTACAACTTCCGCGAGCGCAAGATCGCGGAGTCGTGGACCGGCTTCACCGACGAGCCCACGTACGCGGACGCCAAGAAGGTCGCGGCCCCGCTGATCGAGGCGATCGAGAAGGAGACGGCGGACGGCGGCGTGGACGAACTCCACATCGTCTTCACCGAGTTCGTCTCGATGATGACGCAGACGGCGCTCGACGCCCGCCTGCTGCCGCTGCGCCTCGAAGAGGTGGCGGAGGAGAAGCCGCAGGGCGAGATCCTCCCGCTGTACGACTTCGAGCCGTCGGCGGAGGACGTCCTCGACGCCCTGCTGCCGCGGTACGTCGAGAGTCGTATCTACAACGCGCTGCTCCAGTCGGCCGCCTCCAAGCACGCCGCCACGCGGCGCGCGATGAAGTCGGCGACGGACAACGCCGGTGAGCTCATCGAGACGCTCACCCGGCTTGCCAACCAGGCCCGCCAGGCCGAAATCACCCAGGAAATCAGCGAGATCGTCGGTGGCGCGAGCGCCCTGGCCGACGCGACCGCGGGGAGTGACCGCTAATGACCACCACTGTTGAGACCGCGACGGCTACGGGCCGCGTCGCCCGGGTCATCGGCCCGGTCGTCGACGTGGAGTTCCCCGTCGACGCGATGCCGGAGATCTACAACGCCCTGCACGTCGAGGTCGCCGACCCGGCGAACGCGGGCGAGAAGAAGACGCTGACCCTGGAGGTCGCCCAGCACCTGGGTGACGGCCTGGTCCGCGCCATCTCGATGCAGCCCACCGACGGTCTGGTCCGCCAGGCCCCGGTGACCGACACCGGCGCGGGCATCAGCGTCCCGGTCGGCGACTTCACCAAGGGCAAGGTGTTCAACACCCTCGGTGAGGTGCTGAACGCCGACGAGTCCTACGACGGCGAGCGCTGGTCCATCCACCGCAAGGCCCCGGCGTTCGACCAGCTCGAGTCGAAGACCGAGATGTTCGAGACGGGCCTGAAGGTCGTCGACCTGCTGACCCCGTACGTCAAGGGCGGCAAGATCGGTCTGTTCGGTGGTGCCGGTGTCGGCAAGACCGTGCTGATCCAGGAAATGATCATGCGTGTCGCCAACCTCCACGAGGGCGTCTCCGTCTTCGCGGGTGTCGGCGAGCGCACCCGTGAGGGCAACGACCTCATCCAGGAGATGGAGGAGTCCGGCGTCCTCGACAAGACCGCGCTGGTCTTCGGTCAGATGGACGAGCCCCCGGGCACCCGTCTGCGCGTCGCCCTGGCCGGTCTGACCATGGCGGAGTACTTCCGCGATGTGCAGAAGCAGGACGTGCTGTTCTTCATCGACAACATCTTCCGCTTCACCCAGGCCGGTTCCGAGGTCTCCACGCTGCTCGGCCGCATGCCCTCCGCGGTGGGTTACCAGCCGAACCTGGCGGACGAGATGGGTCAGCTCCAGGAGCGCATCACCTCGACCCGCGGTCACTCGATCACCTCGATGCAGGCGATCTACGTCCCCGCGGACGACCTGACCGACCCGGCCCCGGCCACCACCTTCGCCCACCTCGACGCGACGACGGTTCTCTCCCGTCCGATCTCGGAGAAGGGCATCTACCCGGCCGTGGACCCGCTGGACTCCACGTCCCGGATCCTGGACCCGCGCTACATCGCGCAGGACCACTACAACGCGGCCATGCGCGTGAAGACGATCCTGCAGAAGTACAAGGACCTGCAGGACATCATCGCGATCCTCGGTATCGACGAGCTCGGCGAGGAGGACAAGCTCGTCGTCCACCGTGCCCGTCGCGTGGAGCGCTTCCTGTCCCAGAACACCCACGCCGCCAAGCAGTTCACCGGCGTGGACGGCTCGGACGTGCCGCTGGACGAGTCGATCGCCGCGTTCAACGCGATCTGCGACGGTGAGTACGACCACTTCCCCGAGCAGGCGTTCTTCATGTGCGGTGGTCTCGAGGACCTGAAGAAGAACGCGAAGGAGCTGGGTGTCTCCTGACCCCCGCGCTCGCCCGTGAGAGGGGCGGGGGCGCACCCCCCTGCGGGGTGTGTCCTGCCCCTCTCGCCACGCCTACTAGAATTGACCCCAACACCCGGCACTACCGCCGGGTGGTGACCCGAGGAGCCACCCTTGGCTGCTGAGCTGCACGTCGAGCTGGTCGCCGCCGACCGCCAGGTCTGGTCCGGCGAGGCCACCCTGGTCGTCGCGCGCACCACGTCCGGCGACATCGGCGTCATGCCCGGTCACCAGCCGCTGCTCGGTGTGCTGGAGTCGGGCCCGGTGACCATCCGTACGAGTGATGGTGGAACGGTCGTCGCCGCGGTGCACGGCGGTTTCATCTCGTTCGCGGACGACAAGCTGTCGCTGCTGGCCGAGATCGCCGAGCTGTCGGACGAGATCGATGTCCAGCGCGCGGAGCGGGAGCTCGAGCGCGCGAAGGCGGAGGGCGACGCCACCGCCGAGCGCCGCGCGGACGTCCGCCTGCGTGCGGCGGCGGCGCGCTGAACCTGCGCGCCGTGTGATGACGTCACTCAGCCGCGGCCGGCACCGGAGCAATCCGGTGCCGGCCGCGGCTGAGGCGAATCAGGGTGTTTTTTCCGTTCCGTTACCTAGGAGACGAGGAGGTCGGTGCCGATGGTCCTCGCTCTGACTGTGTGCGGGATCGTGGTCGCGCTCGTGGTGGTGGGACTGTTCCTGTTCGGTCTGCGCCGCAGGCTGATCCAGCGCTCGGGCGGCACCTTCGACTGCTCCCTGCGCTGGGACGTGCCCGAGAAACCCGACACGGGCGGCAAGGGCTGGAGCTACGGCGTCGCCCGCTACAACGGCGACCGCATCGAGTGGTACCGCGTCTTCTCCTACGCCCCCCGCCCGCGCCGCATCCTGGAGCGGGCGCAGATCGAGGTGGCCGGCCGCCGTCTTCCCGAGGGCGAGGAGGAGCTGGCGCTGCTCTCCGACGCCGTCGTCCTCGCCTGTACGCACCGGGGCACGCGCCTCGAACTCGCCATGAGCGAAGACGCGCTGACCGGTTTCCTCGCGTGGCTGGAGGCAGCCCCGCCCGGTCAGCGCGTCAACGTCGCCTAGCGGCTGACAACGCTCTTACGACAGCCCGCTGTTGACGGCGCTCACCAGCTCACCGCCCGCGGTGTCACCGCTGAACTCCCAGAAGAACGCGCCGCCCAGACCCTGGGCCTTGGCCCACGCCATCTTCGTACCGATGGTGGCCGGGGTGTCGTAGGACCACCAGTTGCCGCCGCAGTGCGCGTACGCCGTGCCCGCGATCGTGCCGGTGGCCGGGCAGGACGTCTTGAGCACCTTGTAGTCCTCGATGCCCTGCTCGTACGTGCCCGCCGCCGGGCCCGTGGCCGTGCCGCCCGGGGCGTCCTGGGTGACGCCGGTCCAGCCGCGGCCGTAGAAGCCGATGCCGATGAGCAGCTTGCCGGCGGGTACGCCCTTGGCCTTGTACTTGGCGATCGCGTCGGCCGTGGTGAAGCCGGCCTTCGGGATGCCGGTGTACGAGGTGAGCGGGGAGTGCGGGGCGGTGGGGCCCTGCGCGTCCCAGGCGCCGAAGAAGTCGTACGTCATCACGTTGTACCAGTCGGCGTAAGCCGCGGCGCCCGCGTAATCGGCCGCGTCGATCTTGCCGCCGGAGGAGCCGTCGGCCGTCACGGCCGCGGTGACCAGGTTGTTCGAACCGAACTTGGCGCGCAGCGCGGCCAGCACGTTCTTGAAGGCGGCGGCACCGCTGGTGTCACAGCTCAGCCCGCAGGCGTTCGGGTACTCCCAGTCGATGTCGATGCCGTCGAAGACATCGGCCCAGCGCGGGTCCTCGACCAGGTCGTAGCAGGACTGCGCGAAGGCGGCCGGGTTCTTGGCGGCGTCGGCGAAGCCGCCGGACCAGGTCCAGCCGCCGAAGGACCACAGCACCTTGATGTTCGGGTACTTGGCCTTCAGCTCGCGCAGCTGGTTGAAGTTGCCGCGCAGCGGCTGGTCCCAGGTGTCGGCGACGCCGCTGACGGACTGGTCGGCGGTGAACGCCTTGTCGTAGTCGGCGTAGGAGTCGCCGATCGCGCACCTGCCGCCGGTGACGTTGCCGAAGGCGTAGTTTATGTGCGTGATCTTCGCGGCGGAGCCGGACGTCACCAGGTTCTTGACGTTGTAGTTGCGCCCGTAGATACCCCACTCGGTGAAGTAGCCGAGCTTGACCTTGCTGCCGCCGGTGGGCGGGGGAGTGGTGCCGCCGCCGGTGGTGTGCACGGCGACCGCGCCGCTGACCGGGCCGGTCTGGTCGGCGGTGTCGCGGGCCCGGACGGTGTAGGAGTAGTCGGTGCCGGCGGTCAGGCCGGTGTCCGCGTACGAGGTCGTCGTCACGGTGGCGACCGTCTTGCCGTCCCGCAGGACGTCGTAGTTCTTGACGCCCTTGTCGTCGGTGGCCGCGCTCCAGCCGAGCTTCACCGAGGTGTCGGTGATCGCGGAGGCGGTCGGCGTGCCTGGTGCGGAGGGCGCCGCGTCGCCGGGGACCGTCGTGCCGTCACAGCTGTCGCCGTTGAGCCTGCAGTTGGACGGTGAGCCGGAGCCCGCGCCGTTGAAGCCGAAGGAGACGGAGGCGCCCGGGGCGAGGGTGCCGTTGTAGGACTTGTTCTTGGCGGTCCAGTGGGTGCCGGAGGAGGTGACGTCCGCGTCCCAGGCCGAGGTGACGGACGTGCCGGAGGGGAAGTCCCACTCGACCGTCCACGAGCTGATCGTGGCGGTGCCGGTGTTCTTGACGGTCCACTTGCCCTCGAAGCCGGTTCCCCAGTCCGAGGCCTTGGTGTAGGTGGCCGTGGCGGTCGTCGCGGCCTGGGCGGGGCTCGCGAGGCCGACCAGTCCGGCCAGCGGGAGCAACAGGGTCGCGAACCCTGCCGCGGCTCTGTGTCTGAAGCGCATGCTGCGCCTCCTCTGTCGGGGATGTCAGGGCGTGACTGAGCCTTCACGCCCACGGTGCCGCGAGAATAGGAAGGCCTGGACCACCGGTCAATAGGTCTGGACCATTCCTCTCGCGAGCTGCTGGATCCCCAACTCCTGGGCCAGGACCGCGGCTTGGACCCGGCTGCGCAGCTCCAGCTTCCCCAGCAGGCGGCTGACGTGGGTCTTCACCGTCCCCTCGGCCAACTTCAGCCGCCCGGCGATCTCGGCGTTCGACAGCCCTTCGCCGATGCACGCCAGCACCTCGCGCTCGCGGCGCGTCAACGTCCGCAGCACGGCCGGGTCGACGGACGGCTCCCGCGCCGGCCCGGCGGCGAACTCGGCGAGCAGCCGCCGTGTGGCGGCCGGAGCGACCACGCCCTCCCCGCGCGCCACCGTCCGCACCGCCTCCAGCAGATCCTTCGCCTCGGCGTTCTTGAGCAGGAATCCGGCCGCCCCGGCCCGGAGCGCACCGAGGACGTACTCGTCGTGGCCGAAGGTGGTCAGCACGAGCACGTCCGCGAGCCGCTCCGCGACCACCTCCCGGGTCGCCGGCACCCCGTCCAGTGGGGCGCCGCAGGGAGATCTACCGGCGCATGTGACGTCGGCGTCAGCGTTCGCCGCCCGGTACCCACAGCACGTCCCCGGTCTCCTTGTTCGCCGTCCGCGCCAGGATGAACAGCAGGTCCGACAGGCGGTTGAGGTAGGTCGCGGTGAGCGGGTTCATCACCTCGCCGTGCACCTCCAGGGCCGCCCACGTGGAGCGCTCGGCCCGGCGGACGACCGTGCACGCCTGGTGGAGCAGGGCCGCGCCGGGGGTGCCCCCGGGAAGGATGAAGGAGCGGAGCTTCTCCAGCCGCTCGTTGAAGCGGTCGCAGTCGGCCTCCAGGCGGTCGATGTAGAACTGCTCGACCCGAAGCGGCGGGTACTCGGGGTTCTCCGCCACCGGCGTGGACAGGTCCGCACCCACGTCGAACAGATCGTTCTGTACGCGGGTGAGGACCGTGACGATCTCCTCGTCCAGCCTGCCCAGCGCGATCGCCGTGCCGATCACCGCGTTCGCCTCGTTGGCGTCCGCGTACGCGGAGATCCGCAGGTCGGTCTTGGCGACCCGGCTCATGTCGCCGAGGGCGGTGGTGCCCTGGTCGCCGGTCCTGGTGTAGATGCGCGTCAGATTGACCATGCGACCAGCCTAGTTAGGCCCCGGACGTCCGGAAGACCCGTGTGCCCACCGTCACGGCCAGCGCGGCGAAGCCGACGGCCACCACGGCGCCGTACAGCATGTGGGCGCTCGCGTACGAGCCGACGTACGCGTCCCGCACCGCGTCCACCAGATAGCGGAACGGGACGAAGTGGGAGAGCACGTCCAGCCAGGCGGGCGCCAGGGTCATGGGCAGCATCAGGCCGGACAGCAGCATGGACGGCATGGTCGTCGCGTTGACCATCGGGCCGAACTCCTGCGGGGTGCGGACCTTCATCGCCAGCGCGTACGACAGCGACCCCAGCGAGATCGTCAGCAGCGCGACGAACGCGAAGCCGATGAGGACGCCGGGCAGTGGTGCCCGCAGGCCCATGACCACGGCCGCGAGGACGAGCAGCACGGCCTGGAAGACGAAGACCGTGGCGTCGCGCAGCACGCGGCCCAGGAGCAGCGCGAGCCGGCTGACGGGCGTGACCCGCATCCGCTCCACCACCCCCTGCCCGTCCTCGATGATGATCGTGAAGCCCGCGAAGGCGGCCCCGAACAGGCCGAGCTGGAGCAGCAGCCCCGGCACCAGCACCTGCCAGGAGCTGCCCCCCGGTCCCAGCGGAAGGTCGGTGAGCAGCGGGCCGAAGAAGAGGAGATAGAGGAGCGGCATCAGCACGCCGAAGAGCAGTGCGAAGCGGGAGCGCAGGGACTGGCGGATGTAGCGGCCGTAGATGAGCGTGGTGTCGTGGAGCAGCATCTTTTTCCGGACTCCTAGACGGCGACGGGGGCGGCGTCGGCCGGGGAGGGGCCGCGGCCGGTGATGGCGAGGAAGGTGTCCTGGAGCGAGGCGTCGAGGGAGCCGCCGTACTCGAGTTTGAGCGCGCTCGGCGTGCCCTCGGCCACGACCACGCCCCGGTCGACGATCACCAGCCGGTCGGCGAGGGCGTCCGCCTCGTCGAGGTAGTGGGTGGTCAGGAAGACGGTCGTGCCGTGCGCGTCGCGCAGGTGGCGGATCAGGGCCCATAGGTCGGCGCGGCTGCCGGGGTCGAGTCCGGTGGTCGGCTCGTCGAGGAAGAGGATCTTCGGGCGGTGCATGAGGCCCATCGCGATGTCCAGGCGCCGCCGCTGGCCGCCGGAGAGGGCGCCCGCCCTGCGGCCGAGTAGCTCGGTCAGGTCCAGGTCGCGCGCCAACTCCTCGGCGCGCTCGGCCGCCCGCTGCCTCGTCAGCCGGTAGAGGCGGCCCTGGGTGACCAGCTCCTCGCGTACGGAGACCTGCGGGTCGACCCCGCCGGACTGGGCCACGTACCCGCACGCCGCGCGCACCCCGACCGGGTCGGTCGCCAGGTCGTGGCCCGCGACCGTGGCGGCGCCGCCGGTGGGGGCCAGCAGGGTGGTGAGCATCCGGAGGGTGGTCGTCTTGCCCGCGCCGTTGGGGCCGAGGAAGCCGAGGATCTCGCCCTCACGGACGGTGAGGTCGATAGCACGTACGGCCTCGACCGGGCCGCGTTTCGTCTGGAAGGTGCGGGCCAGTCCGGCCGCGCTGATGACTGCTGTCATGGGTCCAGAAAAGCAGAGTCTCTTAAAGTTTGCAATGTCACCAAGTTTTCAGCGGTATCAATAATCGTCGCCGCCACCTACGATGACGGCATGGCAGAGGGACTCAGGGAGCGGAAGAAGCGGGAGACCAGGCAGCGCATCTCGGACATCGCCACCGGGTTGTTCCTGGAGCGCGGCTTCATGGCGGTCACCATGGCGGACGTGGCCGAGGCGGCCGACGTCTCCGTGAACACCGTCTACAACTACTTCCCCGCCAAGGAGGACCTCTTCTTCGACCGCTCCACCGGTGTGGCCGACCGGCTCGCGCGCTGGGTGCGCGGCCGGGACCCGGGGGAGTCCGCCGCACGGGCCGTCCTGCGCGAGCTGCGCGAGGAGGTCGAGGCCGTCTCGCCCCGGGTCGGCCTGATGGAGGGGTACGACCGTTTCATGCGGGTCATCCACGAGGCGCCGCCGCTGCGCTCCCGTCTGTGGAGCCTGCAACAGGAGGTCCAGGACAACCTGGAGGCTGCCCTGCGCGAGGAGACGGGCGCCGCCGACGGCGACCCGCTGCCCGGCCTGATCGCCGGTCAGATCTGCTGGGCCCACCAGACGGTCTTCGCCGCCATCGGGCGTGAGATGCTCACCGGGCGCAAACCGGCCGAAGTCTCCCGAGAGGTACTGGTCCTCATGGACGACATCGAGGACCTGTTGAGCGAAACGGTGCTCAACTACGCCGTCCGTGGCGCGGAATGACCCCTGCCGGTGTGATGTCCGTCAGATGAGACGTGACGCGCGTTACTTACCGGTCACACAGCCCCTCACGGGCGCTATGGTCCGCCGAAGAGGCAACCGTAAACAGCGCGTAAGGGGAGTCGGAGTGGCACGGAAGCTCGCCGTCATCGGGGCCGGTCTCATGGGGTCCGGCATCGCCCAGGTCTCCGCACAGGCGGGCTGGGACGTCGTCCTGCGCGACGTCACCGACGAGGCACTCAAGCGTGGCACCGACGGTATCAAGGCCTCGTACGACAAGTTCGTCGGCAAGGGCACGCTGGAGGCGCACGACGCCGACGCCGCCCTGGCCCGCATCACCGCGACCACCGACCTGGACGCCGCCGCCGACGCGGACATCGTCGTCGAGGCCGTCTTCGAGAAGCTCGAAGTCAAGCACGACATCTTCCGCGCCCTGGACAAGATCGTGCGCGACGACACCGTCCTCGCCTCCAACACCTCCGCCATCCCGATCACCAAGATCGCGGCCGTGACGGAACGCCCGGAGCGCGTCGTCGGCACCCATTTCTTCTCGCCGGTCCCGATGATGCAGCTGTGCGAGCTGGTGCGCGGCTACAAGACCAGCGACGAAACCCTCGCCACCGCGCGGGAGTTCGCCGAGTCCGTCGGCAAGACCTGCATCGTCGTCAACCGCGACGTGGCCGGCTTCGTCACCACCCGGCTCATCTCCGCCCTCGTCGTCGAGGCGACGAAGCTGTACGAGTCGGGCGTCGCCAGCGCCGAGGACATCGACATCGCCTGCAAGCTGGGCTTCGGCCACGCCATGGGCCCGCTCGCCACCGCCGACCTGACCGGCGTCGACATCCTGCTGCACGCCACCGGCAACATCTACACCGAGTCGCAGGACGAGAAGTTCGCCCCGCCGGAGCTGATGCGCCGGATGGTGGACGCCGGTGACATCGGACGCAAGAGCGGGCAGGGCTTCTACAAGTACTGAGCTCTGCCGGGGGGCATCACTCCCCGGGGTGAATTCGGTATCGGTTCGCTTACAGACGGCAACCTCTGACCGTTCCACACCGTCAGAGGTTGCATCACCAGACATCGCCGAGCACGAGACGAACGCACGGGGAGCGCATATGTACATCAGGGGCGACCACGCCGAGCTGGTCGTCGGGGGCCGCCTCGACGTCCGCAGCGCGGCGGACGCCCGTACGGTCCTGCACTCGGCCGTCGACGACGGAGTCGGCGACCTGGTGCTCGACCTGTCCGAGCTTGAGTTCTGGGACGCCACCGGTCTTGGGGTGATCATGGGCGCCCACCGGCGGGCCGGCCGCTGCGGCCGCCGCCTGGTGCTGCGCGGCGTACCGCCGCAGATGCAGCGCCTGCTGGTGGCCACCCGGCTGCACCGCATCCTGGCGATCGAGGGAGGCATCGGCGTGGAGTCGCTGCCCCGGGTATGACACCCGCGTGGGACGCCACGATCGGGTGTGAACCGGGCGACGGGGGAGACCCGGGCGGGACACGCCGAACCGCACGTCACGTGCAATCCTCACGAGACTGTGACGTCTCGGACGGCGCGGCACCCCGGACTGTCGTAGATACTGTGCGAAGGTTTAGGGTTCGGTCGCCCGCTGCCTCGCAACCCTCGAGCGGGCCCGGACCAGAAGCGACAGCGCGGTGTGCAGCAGGCCGGGAGGGGCCGTACACGGGCACACGACGCTTTTGGGGGGCTTGAAACCTATGGACCCTATCAACCGGGGACCCGGGGACCACGGCCATGACGCAGACGGCAGTGCGCCGCGTCAGCGCCCGCCCAGGGAATCCCTCACCACCGACTTCGGCCAGAAAGCGCCGGCACTCGCCCGCACGGTGCAGCTCGTCACCGGCGACTTCCTGCTGACCGTCAACCCGGTCGACGGCAGCGAGATAGAACCCTGCCCGCCCGGAGAAAAGCCGGGCAGGCCCGCGAGGCTCACCGCCGCCGAGCGCGCCGGCACCGACCGCGCGGCCCGGCCACCGGTACCGCCCGGGCCGGCCCAGTCCGCGCTGCCGCTCCTGGAACGCCAGGACGAGCGCGAGCGCCTGGTACGCCTGCTGGCCCGCGGCCGCTCCGTACGCCTCACCGGCCCCGCGGGATCCGGCCGTACCGCCCTGCTCGACCTGGTCGCCGAGGACTGCGCGGACCTCGCCCCCGACGGCGTGGTCCGCCTCACCGGCTTCCACCGCACGGCGACCGACCTGCTCCACGACCTCTGCTACGCCGTCTACGACGCACCCCTGCACCGCCCCGGCCGGGAGGAGCTGCTCGACCTGGTCCGCGAGATCGGGGCGGTCGTCGTCCTGGACGACATCGAGTTCGGCGGCGCCGCCCTCGGTGAACTCCTCGACGCCACCCCCGAGTGCGCGTTTTTGATCGCCGCCACCCCGGACGTGCCCGCGCCGTCCGCCGACTCGGCCCTCGAGGAAGTCTTCCTCGGCGGCCTGGACCGCGCCGGAGGCGTGGAGATCCTCGAACGGGCCGTGGGCCGCGTGCTCACCGAGGAGGAGGCCAACTGGGCCGGCGACCTCTGGTTCGAGTCCGAGGGCCTGCCCCTGCGCTTCGTCCAGGCCGGTGCCCTGCTCAGGCAGCGCGACCAACTGCGGGCCGGCGCCGACGCGGTGGACGAGTTCGGGGTCTTCGAGGACGTACGGCCCCCGGTCGACGCGTCTTTCGACACGGCCGCCGAGGCCGGCGAGGACCTGCCCCTGCCGTCGCTCGGGGAAGCCGCCGCGTCCGCCCCGCTGCTCGCCTCCCGGCTCAGCGCCTCCGCCCGTGCCACCCTGCGCTTCGCCGTCGCGCTCGGCGGCGAGGTCCCGCACCAGGCGCACCTGCCCGCGCTGGTCGGCGACACCCACGCCGACGCCGCCCTCGGTGAACTCGCCGCCTGCGGACTGGTCACCCCGGTCGGCTCCCGCTACCGCCTCGCGGCCGGCGTGCAGACGCAGCTGGAGGCCGCCGGAGACGCCGACGACGTCGCGGACGCCGCCCGCACCGCCGCCCAGCACTACACCTGGTGGGCCGGGCACCCCTCCGTCACCCCCGAGCGGGTGTGCGCGGAGGCCGACGCGGTGCTCGCCGCGCTGACCGTCCTGGTGCCGCTCACCACACCGCCCGCCGAGGGCGAGGAGAACGCCGCCGTCCAACTGGCCCGCACCGCCGCGCCCGCCTTCGCCGCGGGCCTGCACTGGAGCGCCTGGGAGCGGACGCTGCGCGCCGGCGCCGAGGCCTCCCGGCTCGCCGGGGAGGTCGCCGAACAGGCCTACTTCCACCACGAGCTGGGCATACTCGCGCTCTGCGGCGGACAGCTCGACCGGGCCCGCACCGAACTGGAGACCTCCATCGGCCTGCGCGGCGCCCTCGCCGACAAGCGCGGCACCGTCGCCGGCCGCCGCGCCCTCGCCCTGGTCGCCGACCGCGCGGGCGACGTGCCCGGGCTCGGGGCCACGGCGGGCGAGGAGGTGCCCGACGCGCGCTACGAGGAGTCGGCCTCGCCCCCCGGCGGGGTCCCGGCTCCCTTCCCGCCGCTCCAGCCGCCCACCGACGGCACGCTGGTCACCCACCAGGCCGCGGCGACCGCGCGGCTGCCCAAGGCGCGCGGCGGCGGTCTCCGGCGCCCGGTCCGGCGCAACCTCGTCGCGGCCGGTTCGGGCACGCTGCTCGCCGTCGTCCTCGGCACGGTCGTGACCCTCGGCATGACCTCCAACGACAACGCCGACAACCCGGCGAACAACGTCAGCGTCAACCCGTCCGCCAGCCAGGGCACCGAGGACGGCAGCCTGGGCGCGGACACGCCGAAGAAGGACAACGGCAGCGGCGGCGACACGGGCGCGGTGGTCAGCCACCCGACCGACCCCGGCCCCGACGGCACGTACGGCACGGCGGACGACGCGACGCCGGCCGCCGGCCGGGCCCGGCCCACGGACGACCCGAGTGGTACGCAGGGTTCGGGGAGTTCGGGCGGGGGCGGCTCGTCGAGCACGCCGTCGAAGCCGTCGACGACCAAGCCGTCGACGCCGGACCCGACTCCGACGAAGACGACGCATTCTCCGCCGCCGACCAGGTCCACGACACCGACGCCGACCCCGACGACGACCAAGCCCACTCCCTCGGAGACGGCGACAACGGCCCCCTCGACGACCAACACCGCCAGCGGCCCCGCCTCCAGCCCCCCGGCGGCGTCCAGCAGTTCGGCGAGCGCTCCCGAGAGCAGCGGTACGGGCTCGGTGATCTGAGCCTCCGTGCGGCACGAAAGGGCCGGGTCCATACCCTGGACCCGGCCCTCGCTGTCGTGCCGCCTCAGAACAGCCGCAGCTTGTCGTCCTCGATGCCCCGGAGCGCGTCGTAGTCCAGCACCTGGCATCCGATGCCCCGGTCGGTGGCGAGGACCCGGGCCTGCGGCTTGATCTCCTGGGCGGCGAAGATGCCGCGGACGGGGGCGAGATGCGGGTCGCGGTTCAACAGCTCCAGGTAGCGCGTGAGTTGCTCCACGCCGTCGATCTCGCCGCGCCGCTTGATCTCCACCGCGACGGTCTGTCCCTCGGCGTCCCGGCACAGGATGTCGACCGGGCCGATCGCGGTCATGTACTCGCGCCGGATCAGGGTGTAGCCCTCGCCGAGCGTTTCGATGCGGTCGGCGAGCAGCTCCTGCAAGTGCGCTTCCACGCCGTCCTTGATCAGGCCGGGGTCCGCACCGAGTTCGTGCGAGGAGTCGTGGAGGATCTCCTCCATGGTGATGATCAGCTTCTCGCCCGCCTTGTTGATGACGGTCCAGACGCCCGAGGTGCCTTGGGAGTCCCCCGGTTCCTCCTTCAGCGTGCAGGGCGGCGACATCCAGTTGAGGGGCTTGTACGCCCGGTCGTCCGCGTGGATCGAGACGCTGCCGTCCGCCTTGACCAGGATCAGACGGGGGGCCGAGGGGAGGTGGGCGGTGAGCCGGCCGGCGTAGTCGACCGAGCACCGGGCAATGACGAGACGCATGGTCGGCAACGCTACTCGACGCGCCGCACCCGGCGCGATTCGCCCGCCCGTCTCCCTCCACCGCTCTCGGCCGAGGCCCTGCGGGCCGCCCCATTTCTCATGGAAACCCGTGTTCATCCCTGGCCGATAGTGGGCCTAGAGGGATCGGCTCATGTACGCGTTTTGCTGGTGCCGTCACCGTCCGCTGCCTACCGTAGTAAACGGGAGGTCGCGATGTGTGTACTCAGCGTGTTCGATATCGCGAACCCCCTTACCCGTCCGGCAACCCCTGCTGTTCGGGGGTGCGAGAGGAGTACCCATGTCGCTCGACGTCTCACCGGCCCTACTCGAACAGGCCGAGCGAGGCGAGGTCGACGAAGCTGCCTTCGTCGACTGCGTCCGGACCTCCCTGCCCTACGCATGGGAGATGATCAGCTCCCTGGTGGCCCAGCTGAAGGTGGACGGCGGAGACTTCGCCGACAACCAGACGCCCCCGCCGGACGAGCAGGCACGCGGACAGCTGTTGCGCGCGCTCGCCAGTGACGCGATTCGTGGCGCGCTGCAGCGGCACTTCGGTGTGCGGCTGGCCTTCCAGAACTGCCACCGGGTGGCGGTGTTCCCGCTGGACGCCTCGGCAGACGCACGACTGGCCCGCTTCACCTCGGTGCGCAGCCAACTGCTGAACCAGTCTCCGGAGTTCCGGGACTGCTGACGCGGAGCTCCGGCACTGCTGACGCAGTGAGCCGCTGCTTGCCGCTCCATCCGCGGGAGGTGCAACCAGTACGGGGGCGGCAAGCGCACTGCCGGGCAGGGGAGTTGCCCGGCACGGTGATCGGGGGGCTCAGCGCAGGTGGGGGAGTACCTCGGCACCCAGTCGGCGTACGTTCTCCTCCGTCGCCGCCAGGTCCCCCGAGCCCTCGACGAGCAGCGCGAAACGGGAGATGCCGGTCCGCTCCGAGGTGGCCGCGAGCCGGTCGACGCACAGGCGCGGGGTGCCCACCGGGTGCAGCCCGCAGAGCAGTTCGGTGTAGGCGAGGGGATCGCGCGTCGCCCGTGCACGGCCGTCCACCGTCACATGCGCCTCCAGCCCCTGCTTCAGCCAGCCCGGCATCGCCTTCAGCAGCGTCTCGGCCGCGTCGGTGCGCCGGTCCGCGATCTGGCAGACGCCGGCCGACACGTGGGCCGCGCGGGCGGTCTCCTCGGCCGGCCGGCCCGCGGCGCGCGCGTGCTGCCGCCACAGGGTGACCATCTCGGCCTTCTCCTCGTCCCCGACGTGCATCCCGAGCAGCATCGGCAGCCCGCGCTCGGCGGCCAGCCGCACGCTCGCCGGGGAGGTGCAGGCGACGACGACCTCGGGGCCCGGGGCGTCCGTCAGCGCCTCCGACGGGCGGGGTACGACGGGGACCTCGCGGAAGGAGAACCGTTCGCCCGAGGCCGCCACCGCCGGTTCGCGCAGCCAGCGCACCAGCAGATCGAGTGATTCCGGGAAGTCCTGCTCGTACGCCCGAAGGCCCGTGCCGAACACCTCCAGGTCCACCCACGGCCCGCCGCGCCCCACGCCGAGCGTGAAGCGCCCGCCGCTGGTGACGTGCAGCAGCGAGGCCTGCTCGCCCAGGGTGACCGGGTGGGCGGTGGGCAGTACGCTGACCGCCGTGCCGACCCGGATACGGCTGGTGCGGCCCAGCAGTATCGCGGCCAGGGTGACCGCGGACGGACACGTGCCGTACGGCACGAAGTGGTGCTCGGCCAGCCAGACCGTGTCGAGGCCCGCCTCCTCGGAGACCTCCGCCGAGCGGACCGCCCGGTGCAGCGCCTCCCCCTGGCCCTGGCCCGGGAACTGGGCGGCCAGCACAAAACTTCCTACGCGCATCGCAATTCCTGCTTCCTTGGCTCCGACGCGGAGCTCCCCCACCCGGCATAACCGTGTGACACGTGCCGAGGACACGGCGTGGTGAAGGGATTTACGGATTGTCTGCAGAATGAGTCGGCCGGCAGGGGGACTTGTGGCGGTTGCTTCCCTACACGTACCCCTCCCGGTGCCGCGTAGGCTGGATGCAGCCCGTGCTTCCTGTATAGCTCCGTGAGGTGTCCCGTGTCCCCGCGTCGCAACCGACCCAAGGGCCTCAA
Source organism: Streptomyces sp. NPDC051636 (assembly GCF_044453765.1). NCBI lineage: Bacteria > Bacillati > Actinomycetota > Actinomycetes > Kitasatosporales > Streptomycetaceae > Streptomyces > Streptomyces sp. NPDC051636. The sequence continues at coordinate 52,484 of NZ_JBITDA010000029.1, forward strand.
CGGCGCGGCCGCGTCCGGCCGGAGCGCCGAGGACGACCGCGCCGGCCGGTACGGCGGCTGGCAGTCCACGGAGAACTGGCGCGGCGAGGACTGGAGCGTGCGCCACGTGGCCGGGGCCGGCGCGCAGGGCAAGACGTACCGCTGCCCGGGCTGCGACCAGCTGATCTCCTCCGGCGTCCCGCACGTCGTGGCCTGGCCGGAGCACGCGGGCGTCGACGACCGCCGCCACTGGCACAAGGCGTGCTGGAACGCGAAGGACCGCCGCACCACTCGGGTGCAGCGGTCCCGTAACGCGCCGAGATTCTAGGAAAAGCCCAGGGGGCTCACACGTCCCGCTTCTCCAGCAGCGCGTACGCCCCGGCGAACGCGGCGGCCGTCACCCCCAGGACGATCCACAGCGGGTCCCAGCCGGACGGGCCCGACTCGCTGAGGGAGTTGGAGTAGAAGACGCTGAGCTGGTTCGGGATCGAGTACTCGAACAGGGCGTCACGCACCTTCGACAGCGACTCGGAGAACATGAACAGCGCGATCACCAGCGGGGCGAGCACGGCGCCGATCATGATGGTGATGGCGCCCGCCGAGTGCCGGATGATCGAGCCGATCACGAGCGAGAGCAGTCCGAGCAGGGCGATGTAGAGGCTGACGCCGACCGTGCCCTTCAGCCACTCACCGCCGGACGGGTCCTTGGCGCCGCTGCCGTCCAGCATGGACACCTGGGTCATGGCGACGAAGGAGGCCGACACCAGGGTGACCACGAAGGCGACGACGAAGAACACGATCGCCTTGGCCGCGAGCACCCGGCCCCGGCTGGGGCAGGCGACCATCGTCGTACGGATCATGCCGGTGCCGTACTCCGAGGCGGTGGTCAGCACGCCGAGCGTGATGATGCACATGCTGCCCAGCAGCAGCCCGAAGAAGCCCAGGCCCAGCGGGTTCTCGCCCTCCAGGTCGGAGGAGGAGTTCGACACCAGCGCGCCGGCGGCCAGCCCGATGCCGATCACGAGCAGCACGAACACGCCCAGCGTCCACATCGTCGAACGCACCGACTTGATCTTCGTCCACTCGGAGGCGATCGCGTGCCCGAGGTGCGTGCGCACCACCGGGATCGGCGAGGTGTATCCGGGGTACGAGGCTCCGGGCGCCGCCTGCCACTCGGGCGCGGCGGCTGCTGCCTGCGGCATCGGGGGCTGGTGGGTGCTCATCGGGCGTCCTCGGGCGTGGTCGGGGCGACAGGGGCGGGCTGAGACGATTCGGCGGCCGGGGCCGGTGCGGCGGGCGGCTGCTGCGGCGCGGGCGGGGCGGCGGGCGCCTGGGCCCCGGGCTGGGCGTAAGGATTCGCCGGACCGGCGCCGGGAGCGCCGTACGGGTGGGGCGTGCCCTCAGGACCGCCGTACGCCCCTGCGGGCGCGCCGGGACCGCCGTACGGTCCCGAAGGCACCCCGTCCTGCGGTGCCGCGAACGGCCGGCCGCCCTGCTGGGGCGGCGGCGGGGCGTACCAGCCCGGCTGGCCCTGGCCGGGGATCGGCATGGGCGGCTGGGCGCCGGGCGGCAGCGGCTGCTGGAGGCCCGCCTTCTGGTCGATGGTCGAGCGGTAGTCGACGGCGCCCTGCGTCATCCGCATGTACGCCTCCTCCAGCGAGGCCTGATGCGGCGACAGCTCCCACAGCCGTACGTCCGCCTCGTGCGCGAGGTCGCTGATGCGGGGCAGCGGCAGCCCGGTGACGCGCAGCGCGCCGTCCTGCTCCGGCAGCACGTGCCCGCCTGCCTCGGTGAGTGCGGAGGTCAGCTTCTCGCGCAGCTGCGGCTCGGTGTCCGGCGTCCGCACGCGCGCGAAGTCGGCGGAGTTGGCCGAGATGAAGTCCGTCACGCTCATGTCGGCGAGCAGTTGGCCGCGTCCGATGACGATGAGATGGTCGGCGGTCAGCGCCATCTCGCTCATCAGGTGCGAGGAGACGAAGACCGTACGGCCCTCCGCCGCCAGCGCCCTCATCAGGTTGCGCACCCACAGGATGCCTTCGGGGTCGAGCCCGTTGACCGGCTCGTCGAACAGCAGCACCTGCGGATCGCCCAGCAGCGCGGCGGCGATGCCGAGCCGCTGGCCCATACCGAGCGAGAAGCCCTTGGACCGCTTGCGCGCCACGTCCTGGAGGCCGACGACCCCGAGCACCTCGTCCACCCGACGGGCCGGGATGCCCGACAGCTGGGCCAGGCACAGCAGGTGGTTGCGGGCGTGCCGGCCGCCGTGCACGGCCTTGGCGTCGAGCAGCGCGCCGACCTGGCGGGGGGCGTTGGGCAGCTTGCGGTAGGGATAGCCGCCGATGGTCACCGTGCCCGCGGTGGGGTTGTCCAGGCCCAGGATCATCCGCATCGTCGTCGACTTGCCCGAGCCGTTGGGCCCGAGGAAGCCGGTCACGGCGCCCGGTCGCACCTGGAAGGAAAGGTTGTACACGGCGGTCTTGTCGCCGTAGCGCTTGGTCAGGCCGACAGCCTCGATCATGCTCCGCACCCATCGAAAGGTTCAGGACAGCGGGGCACACGCCCCCGTAAGGGTTAGGAGGATATCCGGGCGCTGACGGTTCCGCTCAAGGGAAAGTAAAGCCACGTGTGCTACGCGTCGCGCTTGCGCAGCAGGACATAACCGCCCACAACCGCCGCGGCCACCCACAGCACCATGATCCCCAGGCCGCCCCAGGGTCCGTACGGGGTGTCGTCGCCGACCCGGGGGACCACCTGCATGATCCGGCTGCCCGCCTGGTCGGGCAGGTAGCGGCCGATCCGCTTCGTCGCGTCGACGTTGCCGAGGATGTTGGAGATCAGGAAGAAGAACGGCATCAGGATGCCCAGCGACAGCATCGGCGAGCGCAGCATCGCGGCGACGCCCATCGAGAACAGGGCGATGAGGGTCATGTAGAGCCCGCCGCCGATCACCGCCCGCAGCACGCCGGGGTCGAAGAGGTGTGCCCGGTAGGGGCCGAGCACGGCCTGCCCCAGGAAGAAGGCGGCGAAGCCGGTGGCGAAGGCGACGACCAGCGCGAGGCCGGTCGCCACCGCGATCTTGCCGAACAGGAAGGTGCCGCGCCGCGGTACGGCGGCCAGCGAGGTGCGGATCATGCCGGTGCTGTACTCGTTGGACACCACCAGCACCCCGAACACGATCATCGCCAGCTGCCCGAGGCTCATCCCGGCGAAGCTGACGAAGGTGGGGTCGAACGACAGCCGGTCCTGGACCGGCATCCTGTCGTACTGACTCCTCGACAGGGCGGAGATCAGCATCCCCAGGGCGATCGTGACGACCACGGCGAGGGACAGCGTCCACACCGTGGACGCGACGGACCGGATCTTGGTCCACTCGGACCGGACGACCTGGACGACGGCCATACCTCAGGACCCCTTCTCCCAGCCGGCGCCCCAGTCCTGGAGGCCGGCAGTGTCGCTGTGCGCGTGGTACTCCACCGACTCCGCCGTCAGCCGCATGAACGCCTCCTCGAGCGAGGCCCGCTGGGGACTGAGTTCGTGCAGCACGACCTGGTGCCGCGCGGCCAGCTCGCCGATCAGCTCGCCCTTCTCGCCGTCCACCTCCAGCGCGTCGCCGCCCGCCTCCAGGACCGTGATCCCGGCGCCGTGCAGCACGTCGAGCAGCCGCTCACGCTCGGGGGTGCGGATCCGGACGTACGACCGCGAGTTCCGCCGGATGAACTCGGCCATGGAGGTGTCCGCCAGCAGCCGCCCCTGACCGATGACCACCAGATGGTCGGCGGTCACCGCCATCTCGCTCATCAGATGGCTCGACACGAACACCGTCCGGCCCTGCGCGGCCAGCGACTTCATCAAGGTGCGGATCCAGTGGATGCCCTCCGGGTCGAGCCCGTTGACCGGCTCGTCGAACATCAGGATCCGCGGATCGCCGAGCAGCGCCCCCGCGATCCCCAGCCGCTGCCCCATCCCCAGCGAGAACCCCTTGGTCTTCTTCCGGGCCACCGCCGTCAGCCCGACCGTGTCCAGCACCTCGCGCACCCGGCTCTTCGGGATCCCGTTGCTCTGCGCGAGGCACAGCAGATGGCTCAAGGCACTGCGCCCGCCGTGCACGGCCTTCGCGTCCAGCAGCGCCCCGATGTACGTCAGCGGATCCTTCAACTGGTCGTAGCGCCTGCCGTCGATCCGGACGTCCCCGGCGGTGGGGTGGTCCAGCCCGAGGATCATCCGCATGGTCGTGGACTTCCCGGCGCCGTTGGGCCCGAGAAACCCCGTGACGATCCCCGGCCGCACGGCGAAGGTGAGGTCGTCAACCGCGACCTTCTCGCCGTACCGCTTGGTCAGCCCCGCCAGCTCGATCATGGGGTCACGCTAAAACGGGACACAGCCCCCTGCCACCGGAGTGGCAGGGGGCTCTGCGACGGTCAGTCGACGTACGGCCGGGTGTTACCGGGACTGCTGGGCCGGAACCCCCCGGGAGATCGGCTCGTCCTCGGCCGGCGAACCGGCGGCCGCCACCGCGGCGCCCGTCAGCGTGGCGAGCATCTCGCGGACGTTCGTCAGCTGGGCGTTGATGCTGTCGCGGCGGTTGGTCAGCGCGGCGAGCTCCCGCTCGGATTCCGAGCGGATGCGGTCGGCCTTGGCGTTGGCGTCGGCCACGATGTCCTCGGCCTGGCGCTGAGCGGTCTCGACCGTCTGGCGGGCGCGGCGCTCGGCGTCCGTGCGCAGCTTCTCCGCCTCCAGGCGCAGCTGCTCCGCGCGGTGCTCGATCTCGGCGAGCCGCTTCTCCGCCTTCTGCTGACGCGAGGCCAGGTCCCGCTCGGACTGCTCACGCCGCTTGGCGAGGTTCGTCTCGAAGTCGGCGGCGGCCTGCGCGGCCTTGGCACGGGTCTCCTCGAAGAGGGCGTCCGCCTCCTCCCGCTTGGACTGCGCGTCCTTCTGCGCCTCGGAGCGCAGCTGCGCGGCCTCGCTCTTGGCCTTCTCGACGATCCGGACGCCCTCGTCCTCGGCCTTGGCCTTGCGCTCCGCGGCGAACGATTCCGCGTCGTTGCGGACCTGCTGGGCCGCCGACTCGGCGAGCTCGCGATGCTGCTCGGCCGCGCGCCGCGCCTCCTCACGCAGATCCTTGGCCTCCTCCTCGGCGAGGCGGAGGATCTTCTCGACCCGCGCGCCGAGGCCCGCGTACGACGGCTCGGCGTCGGTGATCTGGGCCTGGGCGTTCTGGGTTTCGAGATGGAGCTCCTCGATGCGCTTTTCCAGAGCGGTGATGCGGGAGAGAGCGCTGTCACGGTCGGAGACGAGCTTGGAGATCCGTTCGTCCACCTGAGCGCGGTCGTACCCACGCCGCACAAGCTCGAAGCCGTAGGGGGAAGTGTCGCTCATGGGGTTCCTGTCGAATGAGACCGGTGAGGTGATAGGTGGAATCCTAGGGGCCGAAGCGGTGTGTCATCGAGCGGATACGTGTTTGATCTGGAGAATGACACCTCTTTTGAGTGGCTGACCCCCGGACGACTTGCGAATGATCTCGTCGAGGACGTGGTCAAAGCACCCAGAAGACATCAGAACCCCTCCTGTGCGCTAGCTGTCCGACGACTTGCCACCCGATCGAGGGGGACCCACGGTGGCACCCGCCTTGACTCCGCTGTCCTTGGCGGACGACGGGGCCTCAAAGGACTCCAACGCCTCCAGCACGTCCTGGACACGGGAGATCTCGGCGTTGATGTCCTCGCGCCGGCGCACCAGGATCTCCAGCTCGCGCTTGCCCTCCTCGACCGTACGCCTGGCCTCCCGGATCGCCTCGGCCTTGAGCTCCTCGGCCTCCCTGACCAGCGTGGCCTTCTTCTGCTCGGCCTCCTTGAGCAGCCCCTCCGCCTTCTTCACCGCGGCGATACGGACCTTGCCCGCCTCGGAGTTGGCCTCCGAGACGATCTCCTTGGCCTTGGCCTGAGCCTTGGCGAGCTGCTCCTCGGCGGCCTTGATGAGCGCGTCGCAGCGGTCGCCGGTCGACTTCATCGTCTCGGCGGCCTCGCGGCGGGCCCGCTCGTGCAGCTCCTCGATCTCGGCGGTGATGCGGTCGCGCAGCTCCTCCGCCCGCTCCCTTATGGCGGTGGCGTCCCGGCGGGCGCCGACGAGCAGTTCGTCCGCGTCCGTACGCGCCTTCTCCACCGTCGAGTTGCCCTCGACCCGGGCCTCGGCCACCAGCCGCTCGGCCTCCCGGCGGGCCACGCCCACCATGGTGTCGGCCTGCGACTCGGCGTCCGCGGTGGTCTTCAGCGCCTGCTGCTGCGCCTCGGTGAGCAGCTTGTCCGCCTCGGCGGTGGTCTCCGTGATGAGCTTGTCGACCTGCTCGGCCGCCTCCGAGCGCCGCTTGTTGGCGTCCTGGCGCGCCTCGTCCAGCGTCCGCTCGGCCTCCTCGCGCGCGGACGTCACCAGCCGCTCGGCCTCCGCCGCCGCGTCCGCCCTGACCCGCTCGGACTCGGTGCGGATCCGCTCCGCGTGCTGCTGCGCGGAACCGACCGTCTCGGCCGCCTCGGCACGCAGCCGCTCCGCGTCGCCGGTGGCGTCCGCGATCAGCTTCTCGGCCTTGGCGACCGCCTCGGCCCGCACCCGGTCGGCCTCGGCGGCCGTCTCCGACTGCAGCCGCTCAGCCTCGGCGATGGTCTCCGTCTGCAGCCGCTCGGCCTCGCTGCGCGCCTCGGTGATGAGCGTGTCCGCCTGGGTCGCCGCGTCCGAACGGATCCGGTTGGCGTCCTCCCGGGCCTCCGCACGGGTACGCGCGGCGGCCTGGTCGGCCTCGGCCAGCGCGTCCGACGCCTCCGTCCGCACCCGCTGGGCGTGCGCCGCCGCGTCCGAACGCAGCCGCTCGGACTCGGCGATCGCCTCCGCCATCGTGCGTTCGGCGAGCGCCCTGGCGGCCTCGGACTCCTCCTGCGCCTCGCGCCGGAACCTGCTCGCGTCCTCGCCGGCCCGCTCCCGCTCGGCGTAGGCGTCGGCGCGGACCCGGTCCGCCTCCTCCTCGGCCTCCCGGCGCATACGGTCCGCCACGTGCTCGGCGGCCGAGCGCAGGCCCGCGATCTCCTCCTGCGCCTGCTCGTGCAGCCCGGCGACGGAGTCCCGTACCTGCTGGGCGTGGAGCTCGGCCGCCGAGACCATCTCGTTGGCGCGCCGGTCGGCCTCCTCCACCAGCCGGGTCGCCTCGGTCTGCGCGTCCTCCACGCGCCGGCGCGCGGAGGCCAGCAGCTCCTCGCTCTGCTCGCGGGCCCGCTCGCGCTCCTGGTCGGCCTCGGCCCGCGCGGCGCCGAGCAGCTCCTCGGCCTCGCGGCGGCGCCGGGCGGCCTCCTCCTGGGCGGCGGCCAGCGTCTCGGACGCCTCCGTGGCGAGCCGCTCGGCGGCGGCCTGCGCCTCCGCCCGCACCCGGTCGGCGGTGTCCTGGGCCTCCGATTTCAGCCGCTCGGCCTCGGCCGCGGCCTCCGAGCGCAGGCGTACGGCGATCGCCTCGCCCTCCGCCCGGGACGCCGACGCGTCGGCGGCGGCCTCGGTGCGCAGCCGCTCGGCCTCCGCCTCCGCCTGCTGCTGGAGCGTACGGATCCGCTCGGCGGCCTCGGCGCGCAGCCGCTCGGCCTCCTCGCCGGCCTCCCGGCGGATCCGCGCGGCCTCCTCGCGCGCCTCGGACAGCGCCTGCTCGGCCGACGCGAGCCGCTCCTCGGCCTCGGTGTGCAGCCGGGTCAGCTCCTCGGCGGCCTCCGCCTGCCGGGCCGCGACCGCCCGCTCGGTCTCCTCGCGCAGCTCCCGCGCGGCCCGCTCGGCGTCCGCCTTCAGCGCCTCGGACTGCTCCAGCACCTCCGCGCGGTGCCGCTCGGCCTCCTTGCGGGTGCGCTCCAGCGTCTCCTCGGCCTGCCGGCGCAGCGTCGTCGCCCGCTCAATGGCCTCCGTACGGACCTTCTCGCTGTCCGTCGTGGCCTTCTGCCGCAGTTCGTCCGCGTCCGCCTTGGCCTTGGACAGCAGCTCCTCGGCGGACTTGGCCGCCTCCTCGATCTGCGCCACGGCCTCGCGCCGGGCCTCGGCGCGGATGCTCTCGCCCTCGGCGACCGCGTCGGCGCGCAGCTGCTCGGCCTCGCCGCGCAGCCGGCGGGCCTCCTCCTGCAGCTCGACCGTCTTGGCGCGGTACTCCTTGGTGTCGTCCTTCGCCGCGCCCTTGAGCTGTTCGGCGATGTCGTGCGCCTCGGCGCGCAGCCGGTCCGCCTCGGTCTCGGCCTCGCGGCGGATCCGCTCGGCCTCCTCGGCGGCGGCCCTGGTGGTCTTCCGGGCGTCCTCGGCCGCCTTGTTCAGCACGTCCTCGGCGGTCTTGGCCGCCTTGGACAGCTGGGTCGCGCTCTCCTCGGCGGTGAGCGCACGGGCCTTCTCGGAGGCCTCCGCGACGATCTTCTCGGCCTCGGCACGGGCGTCGGCGACCAGCTGCTCGGCCTCGGACTTGGTGTTCTCGGCCTCCTTGGTGGCCTCCTCGACCAGCCGGGCGACCTGCTCCTTCGCCGTGCGCGTGCGCTGCTCGTTGGCCGACTCGGCGCTGGCCAGCGCCTTGGCCGCGGCCTCCTTGGCCTCCGTGACCAGCTTCTCGGCCGCGGTCTGCGCCTTGCGCAGTGCCTCCTCCGCCTCGGCCATGCGCTGCTCGGCGGCCCGGCTCAGCTCGGTGGCCTGGCGGCGGGCGGCGTCCGACTCCGTCGCGGTGGACGTGCGCAGCTGCTCGGCGTGGTCGGTGGCTTCCTGGGCCTGCGTGGAGGCGGCGTTCAGCAGCCGCTCGGCGTCCGCGCGGGCGCGGCGCAGGAGCTGCTCGGCCTCCGCGCGGGCCGCCTCGGCCTCGCTCTGCAGCCGCTGCCGGGCCTCGGCGGTCAGCCGCTCGGCCTCCGCGCGGGCGGCGGCCAGCGCCTGCTCGGCCTCGGCGCGGGACTCCTCCAGGAGCCGGCGGGCCTGGGACTCCGTACGGGCGCGCAGCTGCTCGGCCCACGCCACGTTCTCGTTGACGTGGGACTCGACCGTCTGCCGGCGCTCGGCCAGCTCCTGGTCCAGCTGCTGGCGCCTGGCGACCGCCTCGGCGTGCAGCTCGGCCTGGAGCCGGGCCGCCTGCTCGGCGTGCTCCTGCAGGATGCGCTGGGTCTGGGCGCGGGCCTGGCTCAGCTCCCGCTCGGCGTCCTGACGCAGCTGGTCGGCCTGGATCTGGGCGTTGCGCAGCAACTGCTCGGCCTGGTAGCCGATGTCCGCGCCGTCGAAGGCGGGCCGGGACATGATGGTGCGCCGCGCCTCGTGCAGCTTGGCGCGCAGCACCTCGACCTGGTAGCCGAGGTCCTCGGCATGCTGGATCGCCTTTTCCCGCTCGGTCTTCAGCCGCTTCATCTCGGCCTCGAACCGAGAGAGGTGGTCGACGTCAGCCGCCGGCTCTCGCTCCTGGCTCTCGTAGCCCCGCACTGCGCGGTCCCATCCGTCCCCTGGTCGCAAGCCTGTCCAAACGAGCTCCGTCCATCCGCCGAACGGGGCCCCCGGGGAATGGTGTCAGATCAACGGCGGAGCATGGGCTGCCCCGACGCTCGTCCCCCGAAACCCGGACCCCGGCAAGCGGTCGCGCTGCCCAAACAGCGACGACCGCCCCCAACCCTACCGGCCCCTATGTACGAGGGTCAGTGCTCAGGTGACTCAACAGGCGCCGATGTGACCAGTTCTGTGAGTACACCATGGCAATCCTTGGGGTGCAGGAAGGTGATCCGCGACCCCATGGAGCCGCGTCGTGGCTCGTCGTACAGAACGCGTACCCCCTTCTGGCGGATGTCCGCGGCGTCGGCGTCGACGTCCGCCGTACCGAAGGCGATGTGGTGGACGCCCTCTCCGTTCTTCGCCAGCCACTTGGCGACGGTGGAGTCCTCCCGGGTCGGTTCCAGCAGCTGGAGGTACGAGGAACCCCCGTCGGACGTATCGTTGATCTTGAGCATGGCCTCGCGCACGCCCTGCTCCTCGTTGACCTCGGTGTGGAAGACCTCGAAGCCGTAGGTGGCCTTGTAGAACTCGACGGTCGCGTCGAGGTCGTGGCAGGCGATCCCGATGTGGTCGATTCGCGTCAGCATGGTGTTAGTGCAGCGCTCCTCAGGTGGTTACGCAACGTGCGCGCGATCACACCGACGGCCCGATGACGGGGCCGTCTACCGGTCAGTACATTCGAAGTAAACCCTCGTTCACTCCTCAGCTTGTGCAGCTGGAAGGGGATCCCACCTCATGTCAGCATCGAACAGCACGACCTCCGTCATCGTCGCGGGTGCACGCACCCCGATGGGACGGCTGCTCGGCTCGCTCACGTCATTCTCCGGAGCCGATCTGGGCGGCTTCGCGATCAAGGCCGCCCTCGACCGTGCGGGGATCGGTGGCGACCAGGTTCAGTACGTGATCATGGGCCAGGTGCTCCAGGCCGGGGCAGGCCAGATCCCGGCCCGCCAGGCCGCGGTCAAGGCGGGCATCCCCATGAACGTCCCGGCGCTCACGATCAACAAGGTGTGCCTGTCCGGCCTCGACGCCATCGCCCTGGCCGACCAGCTGATCCGGGCCGGCGAGTTCGACATCGTCGTCGCCGGCGGCCAGGAGTCCATGACCAACGCGCCGCACCTGCTGCCCAAGTCCCGGGAGGGCTTCAAGTACGGGGCGATCGAGATGCTCGACGCCATGGCGTACGACGGCCTGACCGACGCCTTCGAGGGCATCGCCATGGGCGAGTCCACGGAGAAGCACAACACGCGGCTCGGCATCAAGCGCCCCGAGCAGGACGAGATCGCGGCCCTGTCCCACCAGCGCGCCGCCGCCGCCCAGAAGAACGGCATCTTCGAGGCCGAGATCACCCCGGTGGAGATCCCGCAGCGCAAGGGCGAGCCGGTCGTCTTCAGCAAGGACGAGGGCATCCGCGGCGACACCACCGCGGAGTCGCTGGGCAAGCTGCGCCCGGCCTTCGCCAAGGACGGCACCATCACCGCCGGCTCCTCGTCGCAGATTTCCGACGGCGCGGCGGCCGTGGTCGTGATGAGCAAGGCCAAGGCGCAGGAGCTGGGCCTGGCCTGGATCGCCGAGATCGGCGCGCACGGCAACGTGGCGGGGCCGGACAACTCCCTGCAGTCCCAGCCCTCCAACGCCATCCTGCACGCCCTGAAGAAGGAGGGCCTGGAGGTCTCCGACCTCGACCTCATCGAGATCAACGAGGCCTTCGCCGCCGTCGCGGTCCAGTCAATGAAGGACCTCGGGGTTTCCACGGAAAAGGTGAACGTCAACGGCGGCGCCATCGCCCTCGGCCACCCCATCGGCATGTCCGGCGCCCGTCTGGTCCTGCACCTGGCCCTCGAGCTGAAGCGCCGGGGCGGCGGGGTCGGCGCGGCGGCGCTGTGCGGTGGCGGCGGGCAGGGTGACGCGCTGATCGTGCGGGTGCCGAAGGCGTGAGTCTCCGGTACGTCTCGTAGTTCCCTGTACGTGGTGCCCTGTACGTCGTACGTCTCGTAAGCGAACGGAGCTGTGATGCAGGACGTCTCCTCTCTGGTGGCCCAGGCCAGGGAAGGCCGGCCGCGGGCCGTGGCCCGGCTGATCTCCCTGGTGGAGGGGGCGTCCCCGCAGCTCAGGGAGGTCATGGCGGCCCTCGCGCCGCTGACCGGGAACGCGTACGTGGTCGGCCTCACCGGCTCCCCGGGCGTCGGCAAGTCGACGTCCACCTCGGCGCTGGTGACCGCGTACCGCAAACAGGGCAGACGGGTGGGGGTCCTCGCGGTGGACCCCTCCTCGCCCTTCTCGGGGGGCGCCCTGCTCGGCGACCGGGTCCGCATGTCGGAGCACGCCTCCGACCCCGGCGTCTACATCCGCTCCATGGCCACCCGCGGCCATCTGGGCGGCCTCGCCTGGGCGGCCCCGCAGGCCATCCGCGTGCTGGACGCGGCGGGCTGCGACGTGATCCTGGTGGAGACGGTCGGCGTGGGCCAGTCGGAGGTGGAGATCGCCTCCCAGGCGGACACCTCGGTGGTCCTGCTGGCGCCGGGCATGGGCGACGGCATCCAGGCGGCCAAGGCGGGCATCCTGGAGATCGGCGACGTGTACGTCGTCAACAAGGCCGACCGCGACGGCGCGGACGCCACGGCGCGGGAACTCAACCACATGCTCGGCCTCGGCGAGTCCCGCGGCCCCGGCGACTGGCGCCCGCCCATCGTCAAGACGGTCGCGGCCCGGGCGGAGGGCGTCGACGAGGTCCTGGAGGCCCTGGACAAGCACCGGGCCTGGATGGAGGAGCGCGGGGTCCTCGCGGAGCGCCGTCTGGCCCGCGCGGCCCGGGAGGTGGAGACCATCGCGGTCACCGCGCTGCGGGAGCGGATCGGGGACCTGCACGGCGACCGGCGCCTGAGCGCGCTCGCGGAGCGGATCGTCGCCGGCGACCTGGACCCGTACCGGGCGGCGGACGAGCTGGTGGCGGGGCTGACGGAGGGCTGACCGGGCCAACTCCACGGCGGGCCTGGTAACTTGACCGTATGTTCCTCTCCTTGCTCTCCTTGGCGTAGAGCGCGCACCGCGCCCGCGCCCGGCGGCCCCTGAGCGGCTGCCGGCCGTCGCGGCGCTCCGGTGTCCCCTCATCCGCCTCGCCTTGAGGAACCCACTCATGTCCGCGCCCACTTCGTCGCGCCCTCCTCCCGCCCCGCGGCCGTCGTACGCCGCCGTCCTGCGCGTCCCGCACGCGCGCCGCACCTTCGCCGCCGCGCTGACCGCCCGGCTGTCGTACGGCACGGTCGGGCTCTCCCTGATGCTGTCGGTGACCCGGGCGACCGGCTCGTACGCCGTCTCCGGCATCGTGATGGCCTGTACGGCGCCGCCACCGTCTTCCTGATGCCGCCGCGGGCGGCCCTGGTCGACCGGCACGGCCCACGCCGGGCCCTGATCCCCATGGTGTCGCTGTACGGCGCCCTGCTGTGCGCCCTGGCGGCGCTGACCTGGCGGCCGGGCGCCCGGCCGGCGCTCCTCGGCACCGCCGCCGCCCTCGCCGGTGCCTGTGCGCCCCCGCTGGGCCCCACCACGCGCACGGTATGGGCCGGACTCCTGGACGGCCCCCGGCTCCTGGCGCGGGCGTACAGCCTGGACGGGGTGGCGGAGGAACTGTTGTACGTCTCCGGCCCGATGCTGGTCGGCGTCCTCGTCCCCTTCACCTCGCCCGCCGCCGGGGTACTGCTGAGCGCGCTGCTGATCGTGGCCGGGACCTGTGCGTTCGTGTCCTCCCGGGCGATGCCCGGACCCCGCCCCACGCCTGGCCCCGGCAAGCCCGGCGCCCTCTCGCGGGCGCCCGCGGGCTGCTCTCCCCGGTGGTCGTGGCCGCGGGCATGGGCCTCGCGCTCAGCGGCGTGGAACTGCTGGTGATGGCCTTCGCGGCGCAACGCTCGTACGACGACGCCGTGGTCCCCTGGATCCTGGCCGCGCTCTCGGCGGGCAGCGCGGTGGGCGGACTGCTCAACGGGGCGATCGACTGGCGTACGCCCGCCCGGTGCGTCTGGCCTGTTCCGCGGCGGGCCTCGGCCTGGTGCTCGCCGCCACGGGGCTGGCCCCCGGAGTGTGGACCCTCACGGCGGTCATGACGGGCGCGGGCCTCTTCATCGCCCCGGCCCTGACGACGGCGTACCTCCTCGCGGAGGAGACGGCGGACCCGGGGGCCCGGACGCAGGCGGGGGCGTGGGTGAACACCGCGGTGAACGCGGGCAGCTCGAGCGGTTCGCTGGTGGCCGGGGTGCTGATCGGCCGGGTGCCGGTCGGGGTGTGCTTCGTGCCGGCGGGCGGGGTGGCGCTGGCGGCCGGCGTCACCTGCCTGGCCGTGGGCGGCGCCGGAGCCGGAGCGGCAGGCGGGACCTGAACACCCGCCTGCCGCCCCGGCCCCGGCCAGGGTCAGGGACGCCCCCGCTGCCCCCGAAGATGCTCGGCGATCGGCTTCAGGGCCTTGTCCAGCTCCACCAGGGCCTCGGGTGACAGCAGGTCGATGAAGTGCCTGCGGACGGACGCCACATGATGGGGCGCGACCTTCTTCATGGTTTCCATGCCGTGCTCGGTGAGGACGGCGTACAGGCCGCGTCGGTCGGACTCGCAGTTCTCGCGGCGGACCAGGTTCGCGTTCTCCATGCGGGTGATCTGGTGGGAGAGCCGGCTCTTGGACTGGAGGGTGGCGGACGCGAGGTCGCTCATCCGCATCCGTACGTCCTCGGACTCGGAGAGGTTCACCAGGATCTCGTAGTCGTTCATTGTCAGGCCGAACGGCTGCAGATCCCTTTCGAGCTGGTACGTCAACAGCCTGTTGACCTCCAGGTGGGTGCGCCAGGCGCACTGCTCCGCATCGGTCAGCCAGCGCGTGGCCGTCTCGGTCTCCATAAGTGAAGTCTACCTAAAATGTTGAAAGGCGAACTAGTGAGGGTTGTGTGACTGTGCGCACGCGTTCGACGTCACACTCCGCAGACTACCGCTCACAGCCCGAAGCGACGTTGGAGGTCCCCCAGCTGTCCGGGAAGGCGCGGTGCGCCCGACGGTTGCGCTCCGTGTCCACCAGGTGTCCCTGCGCCACCGCCGGGCACACCTGGTTCAGGCGGAACCGCCCCCGTGGCCTGCTCCGCCATCAGGGTCTCGGTCGACTGGAGGAGGACCGTGCCGGCCCCCACGAACTCGAACTGATGCTCCTCCCCGGAAGCCCCGCCCAGGCCCGTCATCGCACGTAGACCGCCCATTACGCCCGTCAGGTAACCGTGGTCGTAGTGATGGCACGGAGACGGGCAGTCGGCCCAGCCGACGAGCGCCTGCGGGTCCACCCGGATCGGCGGTTCCAGGAACACCACCGGACCGTTGGATGCGGCCACGAACTTTCCGGTTCCGATGAGTGTCAGAAAACCCGGCACGATCGACTGCTTGAGGGCAAGACTTGGCTGAAAAGCGAGCAGGTTGCCCGAGCGAATGGTCAGGTTGCCGTCGTCCAGGTCGTACGCGTTCACATCAAACGCCCGGTCGGCGAGGAGCATCTTGCCCGAGCCCGCCGCCACGACCCAGTCGCTCGCGTGCAGAGGCGAATGGAAGGACGTACGGACAAGTCGGTCGAGTCGCCCGTGCCCGATGCCGTTGAACTCGATCGCCCCGTAGTAGGCGATCATCTTCCCCTTCTGCAGGAACCACTCCGCGCCCTTGAGCTCCACACAGAAGGTGTACTTGTTGACGTTGTCGTCGGCGGGCAGCGTCATGGGGTCGTGGATCACGGGGCCCTGGCCCTGGTGGGTGGTCACAGCTTCTCCTCCGACGCCTGCACGTACACCGTGCCGCTGCCGCTGAGCTCCAGCTGGAACGCCTCGCCGGAGCCGCGCCCCACCATGTCGCGCCAGCCGAGGGCGGTGGACAGTTTGTTGCGGACGTCCCCGTGGTGGGCGACGTACGCCTGAGGGTCGACGTGGACGGGCCGCTGCGGTGTGATCGGGATCTCGAAGACCCCGCCGTGCGCCATCACCGCCACCGCCCCGTGTCCCTGCAGGGTCGTCGTGAACAGTCCCTGCCCGGTGACCTGCCCCCGCACCATGCCCATCACCCCGCCCTGCGAGCCCATGAACATCGTGCCCTGCCGGAGCGTGCCCTCGAAGGCCAGCAGCCGGTCCGCCTCCACGTAGAGCGTGTCGCCGGAGAGGCTGATGACGTGCAGGTGGTGGCCGCCGTGCCCGAAGAAGACGGTGCCGCTGCCCTCGACGGTCATCAGAGGGGTGGCCTCGCCCGCGACCCGCCGCCCGATCATCGACATCAGTCCCCCCTGGCCGCCCTGGACGTTGGGGGTGAAGGAGACGTCGCCCCGGTAGGCGAGCATCGCGCCGCGCTGACTGAACAGCCGCTGGCCGGGCGCGACCGTGGCCTCGACCATCTTGGAGTTGATCTCTCGGAGCGTCATCTCACACGTCCCCCGCGATGGTGTTCCGCTCGCTCGGCTGTACGTACACCAGCCCGTCCCCCTCGAACCGGATCTGGAAGGCCTCGCCCCCGCCCTCGCCGATGAAGGTGCGGAAGGTCACACCGGACTGGAAGGACTGCCGGACGTCGCCCTGGTGGGCGATGTAGGCGCCCGGGTCGACGATCAGCGGGTACTGGGGGCTCACGCGGAGCACGACCGCCGGTCCCTCCGACATGATCGCCGCCTGTCCGTGCCCCTCGACGGTCGTGGTGAACAGCCCGTTGCCCTGCGAGGCCCCGCGCAGCCCCGTGAACGTCGTCCCGGTCCTGAGCCCGGCGTCGGTCGCGAGCAGATTGCTCGATTCCACGTACAGCTTGTCCCCCTGGAGACCGACGAGGCTGATCTCCGAGGCCCGGTCGGCGAACCAGCACGTCCCGTTCCCTCTCACCTCCATCACGGTCATCTGCTCACCGGTGAGCCGCCGGGTCACCATCCCCCGCAGACCCTCACCGCCCCCGCTGAGCTTCTTGAAGGCCATCTGTCCGTCGTACGCGACCATGGAGCCGTTCTTCGCCTTCACGGCGTCCCCGGTCAGGTCGACGGCGAGCACCTTGCTGCCTTGAAGTCGGAACATCGCCACGGGGTGAAGGTAGCGGCGACCGGGCGGCGACCGACAGACCCCTCTCGTGGGGGCCGTGCCGTCGTTTGTCACAATGGGCGAGCCTTTGTGCTTCCCTTCACAAGGCGACCGCGTCGTCAGCGACTCTCCCACCGAAGGTGACCCGTGGACCTCAAGACAGCCTCCGCCATCCGCCGCCTGCGCCTGGTCTCCGTACCCGAGGGCGTCTCCTGGATCGTGCTCGCGGCCTGCACGGTGATCAAGTACACGGTCGCCTCCGGCTTCGACGTCGCCCCGGTGCTGGGCCCGATCCACGGCGTGCTGTTCATCCTCTACGTGATCTTCTGGCTCGACGCCTGGAACCGCACCAAGTGGGAGAAGGGGAAGGCCGCCGTGTACTTCGCCTACTCGATCATCCCCGGCGGCGGCTTCATCGCCGAGCGCCGGCTCCGTCGCGAGGCCGAGGACGCGGTCATCGCCGCCCGGGCCCGCAAGGAAGGAGTCGTGAACGCGTGATCGTCGCCTTCTCCGTGACGCCACTGGGTGTCGGCGAGGACGTGGGGGAGTACGTCGCCGACGCCGTCCGTGTGGTCCGCGAGTCCGGCCTGCCCCACCGCACCGACGCCATGTTCACCTCCATCGAGGGCGAGTGGGACGAGGTCATGGCCGTCGTGCAGCGCGCCGTCGCCGTCGTCGAGGCACGGGCTCCGCGCGTGTCGCTGGTGCTGAAGGCCGACATCCGTCCCGGGGTGAGCGACGGCCTCACCTCGAAGGTCGAGACCGTCGAGCGCCATCTGGCCCGCTGACCCCGCTGTTCCGAGCGGCAGCCCCGGTCCGCCCCAGGGCCGGGGTTTTCGCGTGCCCGTTGTTTGAGCGATCGCTCAAAGAGGTGTAGCTTCCGTTTCCCACACACGTTGAGCGGTCGCTCAAACGCGCTCGACGGCCGGCTGACAGGGGGACACACCAATGGCGCTCCACATAGAGACGCACATACGGGCCGACCTGGACGAGCTCTGGGCGCGCACCCAGCAGCCGTCCGAGCACCTGCGCTGGGACCTCCGCTTCACCGAGATCGACCACCTCCCGCGCGCGGAGGGCGAACCGCAGCGCTTCCGCTACGCCTCCCGCGTCCTGCCCTTCCTCACCGTCTCCGGCACCGGCGTCTCCGCCGGCGAGAAGGAGCGCCCGGACGGCACCCGTACCTCCGCCCTGCGCTTCACCTCCCCGCACCCGCTCTCCCTGATCGCCGAGGGCAGCGGCTACTGGCGCTACGTCCCCGACTCCGACGGCGTCCGCTTCCTCACCGGCTACGACTACCGCCCCCGCTGGGGCGCCGTCGGCGCGCTCGCCGACCGGCTGCTGCTGCGTCCGCTGATGGGCTGGGCGACGGCCTGGTCCTTCGACCGGCTGCGGCTGTGGCTGGAGCACGGGATCACGCCCGAGCGGGCGCGCCGGCACTGGCTGGCCGAGCTGGCGGTCCGCGCGCTCGTGCTCACCGTGTGCTGCGCCGGCCTGCGCCTCGGCCCCTTCAGCCGCGTCTTCGGCCCGTTCGCCCCCGCCGTGGCCTACCTCTGCCCGCTGCTCCTCGTCGTCGGCATCTCCCTCGCCCTCTTCAAGGCGCCCCTGTCCTGCACCCCGGCCGCCCGCCGCTGCCTGCGCACCCCGGCCGAGCGGGTCCGCGCCCCGCGCCTCCTGCGCACCCTGGAGAACCGGTCATGACCGTCCTCGAGAACTCGCCCTGCGCGGACTCCCTCGGCCGTGAGACGGCGCGCGCATGAGCCCGGAGCCGGCGAAACCCCAGGGCAAGTCCCAGGAGACGAAGACCAGGCTCCTGGAGGGCGCGTTGCGGGTGCTCACCGAGCAGGGGATCGCCAAGGCGTCCGGCCGTACGGTCGCGGCGGCGGCCGGGGTCAATCAGGCGCTGGTCTTCTACCACTTCGGCTCGGTGGACGAACTCCTCGCCGCGGCCTGCCGGTACGGCGCCGAGAAGGCGGTGGCCCAGTACCGTACGCGGCTCGCCTCGGTCTCCTCGCTCTCCGAGCTCCTCGCGGTCGGGCGGGAGATCCACGAACAGGAACGCGCCGGCGGCCATGTCGCCCTCCTCGGCCAGCTCCTGGCCGGTGCCCAGACCCACGCCGCCCTGGGGCCGGCCACGGCGGCGGGCCTCGATCTGTGGATCGCGGAGATAGAGCGGGTCCTCAGGAGGGTCCTCGCGGCGACCCCCTTCGGCGAGTTCACCGACCCGGCGAGCCTGGCCCGCGCGGTCGCCGCGTCCTTCGTCGGCATCGAACTGTACGAAGGCGTGGACGAGGCCGGCGCCCACGCGGCTCTCGACGCCCTGGAGCAGCTCGGCGCCCTCGTGGCCGCGCTGGAGGACCTCGGCCCCGTGGCCCAGCGCGCGGTCCGCCACCATCTGCGCCGAGCTGACCGAAAGCCGAGACAGGGCTGACCAGCATATGACTGGCCGGTAATGTCTGATGACGTGCCGAAGCCTCTCAGCCTTCCCTTCGACCCCATCGCCCGCGCGGACGAGCTCTGGAAGCAGCGGTGGGGAAACGTGCCGTCGATGGCGGCGATCACCTCGATCATGCGGGCGCACCAGATCCTGCTGGCCGAGGTGGACGCGGTGGTCAAGCCGTACGGACTGACGTTCGCGCGGTACGAGGCGCTGGTGCTGCTCACCTTCTCCAAGGCCGGTGAGCTGCCCATGTCCAAGATCGGTGAGCGGCTGATGGTGCATCCCACGTCCGTGACGAACACCGTCGACCGGCTGGTGCGGTCGGGGCTGGTGGACAAGCGGCCCAACCCGAACGACGGGCGCGGCACGCTCGCCGGTATCACCGACAAGGGGCGCGAGGTGGTCGACGCGGCCACCCGGGACCTGATGGCGATGGACTTCGGGCTCGGGGTGTACGACGCCGAGGAGTGCGCGGAGATCTTCGCGATGCTGCGGCCGCTGAGGATCGCGGTGCACGACTTCGAGGAGGAGTGACCCGGGACAAGATCTCCCGGAACGGGCGGTTACGCTCGTCGGCATGAAGAAAAGCGTGCTGACCCGCTACCGCGTCATGGCCTACGTCACCGGTGTGCTGCTGGTGCTGCTGTGCCTGAGCATGATCGCGAAGTACGGGCTGGACATCGACGGTGCCGCCGACTTCACCCGGGTCGTCGCCATCGCGCACGGCTGGCTCTACGTCGTCTACCTGGTCTTCGCCTTCGATCTGGGCTCCAAGGCGAAGTGGCCGGTGGGCAAGCAGTTGTGGGTGTTGCTCGCCGGGACCATCCCCACGGCCGCCTTCTTCGTGGAGCGCAGGATCAGTCACGAGCTCGAGGCCAGGGCCGCGGACGGCGCGCCCGCGGTCGCCAAGGCTTGACCGCCTTTGACCAGGGCGTTCCTCGAGCGCCCTGGTTTGCCGTCGACATTTACTAGGACGTCCTAGTAAATTCGATGGTATGGACGCTGACGCCATCGAGGAAGGCCGCCGTCGCTGGCAGGCCCGCTACGACGCCGCGCGCAAGCGCGACGCTGATTTCACCACGCTCTCCGGCGACCCCGTGGACCCGGTGTACGGACCCCGCCCCGGGGACAGCTACGAGGGCTTCGAGCGGATCGGCTGGCCCGGGGAGTACCCCTTCACGCGCGGGCTGTACCCGACCGGCTACCGGGGGCGCACGTGGACCATCCGGCAGTTCGCCGGGTTCGGCAACGCCGAGCAGACCAACGAGCGCTACAAGATGATCCTGGCCGCCGGCGGTGGCGGGCTGTCCGTCGCCTTCGACATGCCGACGCTGATGGGCCGCGACTCCGACGACCCGCGCTCCCTGGGCGAGGTCGGGCACTGCGGGGTGGCCATCGACTCGGCGGCGGACATGGAGGTCCTGTTCAAGGACATCCCGCTCGGCGACGTGACGACGTCCATGACCATCAGCGGTCCGGCCGTGCCCGTCTTCTGCATGTACCTTGTCGCCGCCGAGCGCCAGGGCGTGGACCCCTCCGTGCTCAACGGCACGCTCCAGACCGACATCTTCAAGGAGTACATCGCCCAGAAGGAGTGGCTCTTCCAGCCCGAGCCCCATCTGCGCCTCATCGGCGACCTGATGGAGTACTGCGCGGCCGGCATCCCCGCCTACAAGCCGCTGTCCGTGTCCGGCTACCACATCCGGGAGGCCGGCGCGACCGCCGCGCAGGAGCTGGCGTACACGCTGGCCGACGGGTTCGGGTACGTGGAGCTGGGGCTGTCGCGCGGGCTCGACGTGGATGTCTTCGCCCCGGGGCTGTCCTTCTTCTTCGACGCGCACGTCGACTTCTTCGAGGAGATCGCCAAGTTCCGCGCCGCGCGGCGGATCTGGGCGCGGTGGATGCGGGACGTGTACGGCGCGCGGAGCGAGAAGGCGCAGTGGCTGCGCTTCCACACCCAGACCGCCGGGGTCTCGCTGACCGCCCAGCAGCCGTACAACAACGTGGTGCGTACGGCCGTGGAGGCGCTGGCGGCGGTGCTCGGCGGGACGAACTCGCTGCACACCAACGCCCTGGACGAGACCCTTGCGCTGCCTTCCGAGCAGGCCGCGGAGATCGCGCTGCGCACGCAGCAGGTGCTGATGGAGGAGACCGGGGTCGCCAACGTGGCGGACCCGCTGGGTGGTTCGTGGTACGTCGAGCAGCTGACGGACCGGATCGAGGCGGACGCGGAGAAGGTCTTCGAGCAGATCAGGGAGCGGGGGCTCAGGGCGCACCCGGACGGGCAGCACCCGATCGGGCCGATCACCTCCGGGATCCTGCGCGGGATCGAGGACGGGTGGTTCACCGGGGAGATCGCGGAGTCGGCGTTCCGCTACCAGCAGGCGCTGGAGAAGGGTGACAAGAAGGTGGTGGGCGTCAACGTCCACACCGGGTCGGTCACCGGGGATCTGGAGATCCTGCGGGTCAGTCACGAGGTGGAGCGGGAGCAGGTGCGGGTGCTCTCCGAGCGGCGGGCGGCGCGGGATGAGGCCGGTGTCCGTGCGGCGCTGGACGGGATGCTCGCCGCGGCCCGGTCGGGGGCCAACATGATCGAGCCGATGCTGGACGCGGTGCGGGCGGAGGCGACGCTGGGGGAGATCTGCGGGGTGCTGCGGGACGAGTGGGGGGTGTATACGGAGCCGGCGGGGTTCTAGGCGCCGTTGCCCGGTGCGGGCGCCACCAGGGCGCCACCAGGGGGCTCCGCCCCCTGAACCCCCGCCCTACGGCCACCCGGCACCCGACTCGGTCGGCCGAGAAGTCAGCCCCATGAGCAGTACCCGCGTGAAACTGCGCACCCACTCCTCGTCCGCCGGCTTGCCGCTCACCAGGGTGCGGTGGACCACCGCGCCCGCGACCATGTCGAAGATGAGGTCGGCGGTGCGGGCGGCTTCCTCGGGGCCGGATTCCGGAGGGAGTTCGCCGCGCACCTGGGCGCGGGCGCGGCCTTCCTGGACGAGGCGTTTCTGGCGGTCCACGATGGACTCGCGGATGCGTTCCCGCAGCGCGTCGTCCCGGGTCGACTCGGCGACCGCCGCCATCAGGCCGCTCTTGGCCTCCGGGCGGGCCAGGATGGCGGCGAACTGGAGGACCACGCCCTCGATGTCGGCGGCGAGGGTGCCGCGGTCGGGGAGCCGGAGTTCGTCGAAGAGTTCGGCCACCGCGTCGACGACGAGTTCGTTCTTGCCCGCCCAGCGGCGGTAGAGGGTCGTCTTCGCGACCCCCGCGCGCATCGCCACGTCTCCCAAGGTGAGCTTGGACCAGCCCAGTTCCACCAGGGCCTCCCGGGTCGCGGCCAGGATCGCGGTGTCCGCGGCGGCGCTGCGCGGGCGTCCGGGGCGGCTGGCGGGGGTGCGGCTCTGCATTCCCCGACCATAACCGGCCGTTCCTGTGAAGCCGTGAGGGAGATCACCGGGGTGTGGTGTCGCGCGGACCCCCGATGGCATTACGCTACGGGTCGTAGCGAAAGCGACGACCACAAGGCGTGGGGTGGGGACCCGGCGCCGCAGCCACGCAGCAGACCGGCCACCCGGTGGACCGGCTTTCACAGCGCTTTTCACACACGCGCGGGAACGGGGGAGGATAGACGCATGCAGCCACGGAACATGTCCATGAGCGGCGTCGTCGACCTCGCCGCGGTGAAGGCGGCCCAGGAGGCCAAGGCCAAGGCGGAGCAGGCGCGCGCCGATGCCGCCCGGCAGGGCGGACCGGGTGCCGTCTCCCCGGCCGATCTCGTCATCGACGTCGACGAGGCCACCTTCGAACGCGATGTCCTCCAGCGCTCCGCAGAGGTACCGGTCGTCATCGACTTCTGGGCCGAGTGGTGTCAGCCCTGCAAGCAGCTGAGCCCGGTCCTGGAGCGGCTGGCCGTCGAGTACAACGGCCGCATCCTGCTCGCCAAGATCGACGTCGACGCCAACCAGATGCTGATGCAGCAGTTCGGGGTGCAGGGCATCCCGGCCGTCTTCGCCGTCGTCGCGGGGCAGGCGCTGCCACTCTTCCAGGGGGCCGCCGGCGAGGCGCAGATCCGGCAGACCCTCGACCAGCTGGTGCAGGTCGCCGAGCAGCGCTTCGGGCTGACCGGTCTGGCCGTCGACCCGGACGCCCGGCCCGGCGACGTGCCGACCGAGGCCCGGGTGCCGGCCGGACCGTACGACGCGCTGCTGGAGGCCGCCGTACAGGCCCTGGACGCGGGCGACCTGGGCGGGGCCATCCAGGCGTACAAGAACGTGCTCAGCGACGATCCGGGCAACACCGAGGCCAAACTGGGCCTCGCGCAGGCGGATTTGCTGCAGCGGGTCCAGGGAGTGGACCCGCAGCGGGTGCGCAAGGACGCGGCCGACAGGCCGGGTGACGTCGAGGCCCAGATCGCGGCCGCCGACCTGGATCTGGTGGGCGGGCACGTCGAGGACGCGTTCGGGCGGCTGATCGAGACCGTGCGGCGCACGGCGGGGGACGACCGGGACGCCGTACGGCGCCGACTGCTGGAGCTGTTCGAGGTGGTCGGGTCGGAGGACCCGCGGGTGGTGGGGGCGCGCCGGGAGCTGGCACGCGCCCTTTTCTGACCCGGGGTTGACCAGTGACTAAACGCCCTGGCGAGTGATGTCGGGGTGAAAGATCCGCCAGTGAGGCGTCAGAGCGGCCGCGCTTTACCAAATCTTGGTAATCGCGGCCGCTGTTACTCCCAGTAAAACGCGGGCGTTGGTCTGTCTGGTTCCGTCCAAGGATCAACAGTTTTGTTCTACCTATAAATGACACCGAGCGTCGCACTCCGGGATCACCGGGCCGTTGCTCGGTTATCCGGCCGTTACTAGCGAGTAACGAACCCCCTTGTGCGGGCGGCGAGAATGCACCACGATCGGCGACGCTCGGTCCATTCCCGTACCCCGACAGCCGGTCGGGTCAACGGGGCAATCTGGGTCCCCACCGAGCAGAGTCGGCGGCAGTGGCGCCGGCTCTAGGGCAGGGGGGTCTTCGTCACACGGCGAAGCCTGTCCAGCAGGGTTGTGCGTGATGCGTTTCAGGCGCGACCAGTGGTTGTCGCTCGGGGGTGATCGCCGGTGATTCGGGCGCGGTTCGCGCCGCCGAGCGCGGGCGCTCCCCTTCCCGAGGACGTAGCACTTCTCCCATCCCTGCCCGGCTGAGCCGCCGACTTGGTGGCGAGCCCGGGCCAGGAGATGTACGTCCGAGAAGGAGGAAATATGGAGTCCCAGGTGCGTGGCGGGACCAGATGGAAGCGGTTCGCTGTGGTCATGGTGCCCAGCGTCGCCGCTACGGCCGCGATAGGTGTCGCCCTCGCGCAGGGCGCTCTCGCCGCGTCCTTCAGCGTTTCCGGCCAGTCGTTCAAGGTGACGGCCGACAAGCTCGAGGGCACCGGCTTCTCGCAGTACGGCGCGATCGACTCCGGCTACACGATGGACGGCAAGAAGACGGCTCACCCCGTCGCCGTCTCGGCGTTCAAGTCGGCCAAGATCACCAACATGTGCCAGTCCGTGGTCACCCCGGACGTCCCGATCTTCGGATCGGTCAGCCTGATCCTGAAGGCGGGCGGCGGCGACAAGCCGGTACAGGCCGACAACCTGTACATCGACGTCGCCGACCTCGATGCCAACGCGACCTTCAACAACATCGACATCGGTGTGGCCGCCAAGGACGCCTCCAAGGGTCCGGGCATGAAGGGCGGCGGCGAGCAGGCGAACCCCTTCGGATTCGCCCAGCAGGCCGACTCGGCCACGCTGACCGACGTGAAGCAGACGGCGTGGGCCACCACTGCCGGAACCTTCAAGCTGAGCGGTCTGCACATGTCGCTGTCGACCGGTACGCACGAGTGCTACTGAGCACTTGCTGACGGGCGGGGGAGCCGGTGGCGCCCCCGCCCGTCCCCTCTCCGGGCCGCGCTTTCACAGGCGGCACACATCACCACCACAGCAACGCCGCACCAGGGAGCTGTTTTCCATGAGCGCCGAGACTCCTGCCGCAACCGGCCAGTTCACCCGCAGGAGGCAGCAGTTCCGCGCCTGGCGGGGCTCGAGGCCGTTCTGGGCGGGCCTGTTCGTCATGCTCGGCGGATTCCCCATCGCCTACTTCCCGTACGCGCACCTGCAGCTCGGCCATCTGACACTGGCCATGGGTACGCCGGCGGGCGCGGGGTCCCTGATCATCGGCGTGCTGCTCGTCGTCCTGGGCATCAGTCTCTGGTTCCAGACGCAGGTACGGGTCTTCGCGGGCGTCGCGGCGATCCTGCTGGCGCTGGTGTCCCTCCCCCTCTCCAACCTCGGTGGCTTCCTGATGGGCTTCCTGCTCGCGCTGATCGGCGGGGCCATGGCCGTCGCCTGGGCGCCGGGCGCACCGCGCGAGCCGCAGCCCGCCGAGGGGAGTGCCGCGGGGCCGGACGACGCCCCCGAGACCGCGCCGCCCGCCGCGGACGCGTACGGGATCGGCAATGGGGGCCCCTCCCAGCCCTTCAAGGCACTGGGGGAGAACGACCTGTCAGGAACGAGCCCGGCCAACGGGGCGAACGGGAGGCACAGTGCCGGCTGACGAGGTGACCCTCGGGACTGAGGTGGACGAGTCCCGTGTGAGAACCGGGCCGCGCCACGCGGCACCCAAGAAGCCGCTGTTCACCAGGTTCCACATGCCGGCCGGCAAGGCGATAGCCACCGTGGCGATGCCGACCGCGGTCCTCATGGGCATGGGGTTCACGTCGAGCCTCGCCCTCGCCGACAACAACAGCTCCGCGCCGTCGCCGTCGGCCTCGTCGAAGAGCCTGACGGCCGACGAGTACAAGGACTGCGTCAAGGCCCTGGACGACTCCGCCGACTCCTCCGCCTCGCCGTCGCCGTCGGCCTCGTCGAGCGCGAGCGAGACCGCGGACAAGGGCGGGACGACGCCGGACCCCTCGGCGTCCGCCGACGCCAAGGACACCTCGGGCAAGACCTCTTCATCGGGTTCGTCGGGTTCGTCGGACTCAGGTTCGGGCGACAAGGCGACGCCCACGCCGACCTCCTCGTCCTCCCCGGAGTCCTCCCCGGGGGAAAAGGCCGGCTCGTCCGGTGCCACCGCCTCCCCGGCCCCGTCGGCGTCCGAGAGCAGCGGCAACCTGATCGACACCATCGGCGACACGATCGGCGACATCTTCACGGGCGGCTCCGGCTCCTCCTCCAGCGCGAGTCCGGCGCCCACTCCTTCGGCGTCGTCCTCGCCGTCCTCGCCGTCCTCGTCGTCCTCGTCGTCCTCCGGCGACAGCAAGGGCTCCGGCACCTCCGACACCGTCAAGGACACGGCCGACAGGGCCACCAAGACGGTCGAGGACACCGTGAAGGACACCACCGACACGGCGTCCAAGGCGGCCGACGACACCACCTCAGCGGTCGAGAAGGCGGCCGAGTCGGCGACCTCCTCGCCCAGCCCGTCGGCGAGCTCCAGCACCTCCGCGGAGGACTGCCCGGCCGCCACGGACGACGAGGGCGGCGTCGACAACAAGGTGGCGGTGGCGGACGACCCCTGGTACCTGAACGCCAGCTCGCTGCTGCTGAAGGGTGCCGACTACCAGGGCATCGTCGAGGTGAAGACGGCCAACGGGACGAAGAAGAAGGTCCTGAAGTACGTCATCTCCGGCGGCACCGACATCGGAGACCTGCACCAGACGGTGAACGACAAGCAGTCGGGCAAGACCTACCACGTGCAGGCGGCCTCCGGCTCGACGTCCACCATCCGCGGCGGCGACACGGTGATGTACACCGAGAGCATCTCCGGCAACCTCTTCGGCCTGATCCCCGTGACGTTCAGCCCGGACAGCCCGCCGCCGCTGAACATCCCGCTGATCTACTTCACCAACGCGAAGGTGACCCAGGCAGCCCAGTTCGGTGGCAACCTGCACGTGCCCGGGATGCACGTGTACACAACCGGCTGAGCGACCGCACAGACCCGTTCGGGAGCCGCAACAAGTCGAGGGCGCCCCCTGTCGCAGGGGGCGCCCTCGGCGCCGTACAAGTCCTTGGCCCAGCGGTCAGTTGCTGGCGCCGAGGTGGTGGACACGGAGCATGTTGGTGGTGCCGGAGACACCGGGGGGCGAGCCGGCGGTGATGATGACGATCTCCCCCGGGTTGAAGCGGTTGGTCTTGGTGATCTCCTGGTCCACCAGGTCGACCATCTCGTCGGTGCTGTTCACGAACGGCACGACGTGCGACTCGACGCCCCAGCTGAGCGCCAGCTGGTTGCGGGTGCTCTCGTCCGTGGTGAAGGCGATGATCGGCTGCTGCGCGCGGTAGCGCGAGAGGCGGCGGGCGGTGTCGCCGGACTGGGTGAAGGCCACCAGGCCCCGGCCGCCGAGGAAGTCCGCGATCTCGCAGGCGGCACGGGCCACCGAACCACCCTGCGTACGCGGCTTCTTGCCCGGGACGAGCGGCTGCAGGCCCTTGGAGAGCAGCTCCTGCTCGGCCGCGGCGACGATCTTCGACATCGTCTTCACGGTCTCGATCGGGTACGCGCCCACGCTCGACTCGGCGGACAGCATGACCGCGTCGGCGCCGTCCAGGATCGCGTTGGCCACGTCGGAGGCCTCGGCGCGGGTCGGGCGGGAGTTGGTGATCATCGACTCCATCATCTGGGTCGCCACGATCACCGGCTTGGCGTTGCGCCGGCACAGCTCGATCAGGCGCTTCTGCACCATGGGGACCTTCTCGAGCGGGTACTCGACGGCGAGGTCACCACGGGCGACCATCACGCCGTCGAACGCCATCACGACGTCCTCCATGTTCTCGACCGCCTGCGGCTTCTCCACCTTGGCGATGACCGGGACGCGGCGGCCCTCCTCGTCCATCACCTTGTGGACGTCCGCGACGTCCTTGGCGTCCCGCACGAAGGACAGCGCGACCAGGTCGCAGCCCATGCGCAGCGCGAACCGCAGGTCCTCGACGTCCTTCTCGCTCAGCGCGGGCACGTTCACGGCCGCGCCGGGCAGATTGATGCCCTTGTGGTCGGAGACGACACCGCCCTCGATGACGATCGTCCGCACCCGCGGGCCCTCGACGTCCAGGACCTTCAGCTCGACGTTGCCGTCGTTGATCAGGATCTGGTCGCCGCGCGAGACGTCGCCCGGCAGGCCCTTGTACGTGGTCCCGCAGATCTGCTTGTCGCCCGGGACGTCCTCGGTGGTGATGACGAACTCGTCACCCCGCTCGAGCTCGACCGGCCCCTCGGCGAAGGTCTCCAGACGGATCTTCGGGCCCTGCAGGTCGGCGAGGACACCGATGGCCCGGCCGGTCTCCTTGGCGGCGGCCCGGACACGGTCGTACCGGCCCTGGTGCTCGGCGTGGGTGCCGTGGCTGAAGTTGAAGCGGGCCACGTTCATGCCGGCTTCGATCAGGGACACGAGCATCTCGTGGGAGTCGACCGCGGGGCCGAGAGTACAGACGATTTTCGAACGGCGCATGGGGCGATCCTATCGGTTTGTTTCGCTACGGAATATTCCGTCTGGCGGAAGATACAAGTGGGCGGCTCTGCGCTCAGGCGTGTTACTGCCGTGTATTACTCAGCTGTTCTTCTCGACCAGTGCGTAGGTCTGTGTGGCAATCTCCAGTTCCTCGTCGGTCGGCACCACGGCGACGGCCACCCGCGCGTACTCCGGCGAGATCAGCCGCGGCTGGTCGCCGCGTACGGCGTTCAGCTCGGCGTCCACCACAAGGCCCAGCTCCTCCAGGCCCGCCACGGCAGCCTCCCGCACCGGACTCGCGTTTTCCCCGACCCCCGCTGTGAAGGCGACCGCGTCCACCGTCCCGAGCACCGCGTAATAGGCGCCGATGTACTTCTTCAAGCGGTGAATGTAGATGTCGAAGGCGAGTCGGGCCTGTTCGTCCCCCTCGTCGATCCGACGGCGGATCTCCCGCATGTCGTTGTCGCCGCACAGTCCGATCAGACCGCTCTTCTTGTTGAGGAGAGTGTCGATCTCGTCGGCGGACATTCCCCCGACACGCATCAAATGGAAGATGACGGCCGGGTCCACGTCTCCCGAGCGCGTACCCATCACCAGACCCTCCAAAGGCGTCAGCCCCATGGAGGTGTCCACGCACTTCCCGCCCCGCACGGCCGAGGCGGACGCCCCGTTGCCCAGGTGCAGCACGATCACGTTCACGTCCTCCGGCTTCCTGCCGAGCAGTTCGGCGGTGGCGCGCGAGACGTAGGCGTGCGAGGTGCCGTGGAAGCCGTAGCGGCGGATGCGGTGCTCGTCGGCGGTCTCGACGTCGATGGCGTAGCGGGCGGCCGCCTCCGGCATGGTCGTGTGGAAGGCGGTGTCGAAGACCGCGACCTGGGGCAGGTCGGGGCGCAGCGCCTGGGCCGTGCGGATGCCCGTGAGGTTGGCCGGGTTGTGCAGCGGGGCCACGGGTATCAGGCGCTCGATCTCGGCGAGCACGGCGGCGTCGATCACGGTCGGCTCGGTGAAGTGCTTCCCGCCGTGCACCACCCGGTGCCCGATGGCGGCGAGCTCGGGCGAGTCCAGGCCCAGGCCGTCCTTGGCCAGCTCCTCCGCGACGGCTTTCAGAGCGGCGTCGTGGTCGGCGATCGGGCCGGTCCACTCGCGGGACTTCCCGCCGCCCGGGGAGTGCTGGAGCCGGGAGGACTGCTCGCCGATGCGCTCGACCAGACCGACCGCGAGCCTGATGCCGTGGTGCATGTCGAGCAGCTGGTACTTCACCGACGACGAGCCCGAGTTGAGGACGAGGACCCGGGACGCGAGGGGGACCGGGCGCAGCTCGTCGGACAGGGCGGTGGCGGGCGACGGGTGGGAGGTCACTGGGCGGCTGCCTTCTCGCTCGGGGTCTGTGCCTGGATCGCCGTGATGGCGACGGTGTTGACGATGTCCTGGACGAGCGCGCCCCGGGACAGGTCGTTGACCGGCTTGCGCAGGCCCTGCAGGACCGGGCCGACGGCGATCGCGCCGGCCGAGCGCTGCACGGCCTTGTAGGTGTTGTTGCCGGTGTTGAGGTCGGGGAAGATCAGCACGCTGGCCTGCCCCGCGACCTCGGAGCCGGGCAGCTTGGTGGCCGCGACCGAGGGCTCCACGGCCGCGTCGTACTGGATCGGCCCCTCGATCTTCAGATCGGGCCGCCGCGTACGGGCCAGCTCGGTCGCCTCGCGCACCTTGTCGACGTCGGCGCCCGAACCGGACGTACCCGTCGAGTACGACAGCATCGCGATCCGCGGCTCGACACCGAACCGCTGGGCGGTGGACGCGGACTGGATGGCGATGTCGGCCAGCTGCTCGGCGTTCGGGTCGGGGTTGACCGCGCAGTCGCCGTAGACCAGCACCTTGTCGGCGAGGCACATGAAGAACACCGACGAGACGATCGACGACTCCGGCCTTGTCTTGATGATCTCGAAGGCCGGCCGGATGGTGGCGGCCGTGGAGTGCACGGACCCGGACACCATGCCGTCCGCGAGTCCTTCCTGGACCATCAGCGTGCCGAAGTAGTTCACGTCGGAGACGACGTCGTACGCCAGCTCCACCGTCACGCCCTTGTGGGCGCGCAGCAGGGCGTACTGCTCGGCGAAGGCGTCGCGCAGCTCGGAGGTGGCCGGGTCGATCAGCTGGGTGTCGCCGAGGTCGATGCCGAGGTCGGCGGCCCTCTTGCGGATCTGGTCGACCGGCCCCAGTAGGGTCAGGTCGCACACGCCCCGGCGCAGCAGCACCTCGGCCGCGTGCAGCACGCGCTCCTCGGTGCCCTCCGGCAGTACGACCCGCCGCCGGTCGGAGCGGGCCTGCTCCAGCAGCTTGTGCTCGAACATCATCGGGGTGAGCCGGTCGCTGCTGGGCGCCGAGACCCGCTTCGCGAGATCGGCGGTGTCGGTGTACCGCTCGAACAGGCCGAGCGCGGTCTCCGCCTTGCGCGGGGTGGCCGCGTTCAGCTTGCCCTCCAGGGAGAACAGCTGCTCGGCCGTGGGGAAGCTGGTGCCGGTCACCGAGAGGACCGGGGTGCCCGGGGCGAGGCGGGCGGCCAGGGTGAGGATCTCGTCGGGGGGCCGCTCGTTCAGGGTGAGCAGCACGCCGGCTATCGGCGGGGTGCCGGCGCTGTGCGCGGCCAGTGAGCCGACGACCAGGTCGGCCCGGTCGCCCGGGGTGACCACCAGACAGCCCGGCGTCAGGGCGGCGAGGAAGTTCGGCAGCATCGCGCCGCCGAAGACGAAGTCCAGCGCGTCCCGGGCCAGCCCCGAGTCGTCCCCGAGCAGCACCTTGGCGCCGAGGGCCTGGCCTATCTGGGAGACGGTCGGAGCGGACAGTGCGGGCTCGTCCGGAATCACGTAACAGGGCACCGGCAGGCGGCTGGCGAGCCGCTCGGCTATCTCGTCCCGGTCCTCGCGGGCCACCCGGTTCGCGACCATGGCGAGGACGTCACAGCCCAGCCCGTCGTAGGCCCGGAAAGCGTTCCGCGTCTCGGCCAGCACCGACTCGGTGGTCTGCTTGCGGCCGCCGACCACCGGGATCACGGACGCGCCGAACTCGTTCGCCAGCCGCGCGTTCAGCGACAGCTCGTCCGGGACCAGGGTGTCGGCGAAGTCGGTGCCCAGGACGAGGACGACGTCGTAGTCACGGGCGACCAGGTGGAAGCGGTCGACCAGGATGGACACCAGCTCGTCCGTGCCCTGCTCGGCCTGGAGCGCGGACGCCTCGTGGTAGTCCATGCCGTACACGGTCGCCGGGTCCTGGGACAGCCGGTAGCGCGCCCGCAGCAGCTCGAACAGACGGTCGGGGCTGTGGTGGACGAGTGGCCGGAACACGCCGACCCGGTCGACCTGCCGGGTCAGCAGCTCCATGACCCCCAGCTCGACGACCTGGCGGCCGTCGCCGCGGTCGATCCCGGTCACGTACACGCTGCGCGTCACGCGTGTTCTCCCTCTCCGTCTCATGGTCCGTCTCGGGCTCAGAAAAATCGCCCACCGAGGTGAGCAGAACCCTCTTGACAATACCCCTGAGGCTAGGTAAGGCGCCCGTCAGTGGCGCGTCAGGAGGGAAGGGGCGGCGCATCTGGGGACATGAAACAATCGGACTGGCTCACCGGTACCCACAGCGAGCAGGAGACACAGCACGATGCGCATCGGAGTTCTCACCGCAGGCGGCGACTGCCCCGGCCTGAACGCCGTGATCCGGTCGGTCGTGCACCGAGCGGTCACACAGTACGGCGACGAGGTGATCGGCTTCGAGGACGGCTACCGGGGTCTGCTCGACGGCCACTACCGCACCCTCGACCTGGACGCGGTCAGCGGCATCCTGGCCCGCGGCGGCACCATCCTCGGCTCCTCCCGCCTCCAGCGCGACCGGCTGCGCGAGGCGTGCGAACGGGCCACCGACATGGTCGCCGAGTTCGGCATCGACGCCCTGATCCCGATCGGCGGCGAGGGCACGCTGACGGCGGCCCGCATGCTGTCCGACGCGGGCCTGCCGGTCGTGGGCGTCCCGAAGACGATCGACAACGACATCTCCTCCACCGACCGCACCTTCGGCTTCGACACGGCGGTGGGCGTCGCCACGGAGGCGATGGACCGCCTCAAGACCACGGCCGAGTCCCACCAGCGGGTGATGGTGGTCGAGGTCATGGGCCGCCACGCGGGCTGGATCGCCCTGGAGTCCGGCATGGCCGCCGGAGCCCACGGCATCTGCCTGCCCGAGCGCCCCTTCGACCCCGCCGACCTGGTCAAGATGGTCGAGGAGCGCTTCGCCCGCGGCAAGAAGTTCGCGGTCGTGTGCGTCGCCGAGGGCGCCCACCCCGCCGAGGGCACGATGGACTACAGCAAGGGCGAGATCGACCAGTTCGGCCACGAGCGCTTCCAGGGCATCGGCACGGCACTGGCCTACGAGCTGGAGCGCCGCCTCGGCAAGGAGGCCAAGCCGGTCATCCTCGGCCACGTCCAGCGCGGCGGCAGCCCGACCGCGTACGACCGCGTCCTCGCCACCCGTTTCGGCTGGCACGCGGTGGAGGCCGCGCACCGGGGCGAGTTCGGCAGGATGACGGCCCTGCGCGGGACGGAGGTCGTGATGGTGCCGCTGGCGGAGGCGGTGACCGAGCTGAAGACGGTGTCGAAGGACAGGATGGACGAGGCGGAGTCGGTCTTCTAGGCGGTTCGTCACCAGGCGGTTGCTTTTCAGGCGGTACTGGCCTCGACCCGCGACCAGAAGTGCTCCACGATCCGGTCGAGGAAGTCGCGTCCGTTGCCCTTCGAATCCTCCGCCGCGCCGGTGCCGCCCCAGGTCAGCGTGGCCACCATCTGCTCCTGGTAGTCACGGTGCAACTCCTGGAGCGTGGCCGCCAGCAGACGCCGGTCCAGCGGCACCATGCGGGCGACCGGACGGACGTAGGCCTGCCAGCGGGTGGTCACCGCGCTGCGCAGCAGCTCCGCCAGCTTCGGCCCCCGTCCGCTGATGGTGACGAAGTCGGGCAGCGACAGTTCCAGCAGACCGGCCAGGGCGGCGGACTGCCGGTCGGTGCCGCGCCACTCGTCGTTCTCCTCCATGTGCAGGTAGGCGAGGAGTTCCAGCCCGACGGTACGGGCGACGTCCTCGGCGGCGAGCCCCCGGGCGACCCGGTGCTCCCGCAGTGTCCGCGGCTTGCCGATGAGCTCACCCGGGGAACACCACAGCACGCCCGCGAGCGCGGTGAGCTCGGGACTGCTGGGCGAGGCGACCCCGCGCTCCCAGGCGACCACGAGATCCGGGGTGACGTACGGCAGACCGTACGAGGCGCGCATGCCGTAGGCGACATGCTCGGGGCCCATACCGAGGGCGGCACGGAGTTTCCGGGCGGCGGGGGCGTTGAACGGGGGGCCTGGCTGGTCCGCTCGGGTCGAAGGTCGGCGCACGCGGCTCACCGTAGGGGGCGCGGAGACGCGGTGACTACGGTCTGTTCGGCCAGGATTACGGATCGTAGGAACGTACGGTCCCGGCCGGGTGGTACGGGTGGCTGGAATTGATCGTTCCGGCGCCGCGGGTTCGGCTAAGGGCAAGGTAAGGGGGCATATGCGCGAGCCTGCTCGCCGACTCGGCCGGATGCCCCCGGGGCGATGCGTATGCCTCGCGCCGACGCGGTGGCGGGGGAAAGCGGCGGCGCAATCTGTACGTTCGCCCTCCTGGCAGGTGGGGGGCCTCGCGCGGGACAACCTTTCGGTGAGCCCGGTTGTCGTCCGGTCATGTCTCAGATTCTCAACGGCCGAGGCGTCTCAAGCGACGTTCGACTCCAACAGCGTGCACATCGACCGCTCCGACCACCAGGTCGACATCCCGCTCTCGGCGATTCAGGAGGTCCGGGCCGCCGAGGCGCGGACCGTCGAAATCGTGCTCACCGACGGCACGGCCCACCGAGTCGAGGGCGGCAACCCGACGGCCACCACCGCCTTCGTCGCCGCCCTGACCGCCGTGCTCCCCGACGAGCAGGACCCGGCGGGCCGTGCCGTGGTCACCGACCCGAGATCACCGCGTGACCGGGGCCTTTCCGGGCTCATGGCCCTGGCCGTCGTCTTGCTGCTTGCCTTCCTCGGTTACGTCGTATGGGTGGCCCTCACGCACGGTACGCGGGTCGTCGGAGTGATCACCGGCCTGGTGCCCCTCACGCTCGGCCTCGGCATGCTCGCCACGGGCGTGCAGGAGACCTTCCGCCGGATCCTGCTGGGCCGGCGCGGCATCACCGTCCTTGCCGAGGCCGTCGGCACGGAGGGCAAGAAGAAGGTCGTGTACGAGTACGTCGACGCCGACGGCGCCGTCCACACGTACACCTGCAAGCGAAGACTCCAGCGCGTCCAGTTGGCGTACGACCCGCACCTGCCCACGCGTGCCGTCCACGCGGACTGGCTGCCGTTCGTGGTGGGCAGAGTCTTCGTGCTCGTCGGCGGGTCCTTCTTCTGGCTGTTCGCCGGCGTGGTGATGATCTTCAGGGTGCTGTGGTGACACCTGTGCGGAGGCGGGCGGTCAGAGGAGATGGCCGGCTCGGCCGGCCTGGACGAAGCCGTGTGATGCGGCGGGCGAGAGGGAGGCGGATTCCATCCGGTCCACGTGGGCTCGGTACTTGTCCAAGCCTCCCCTCACCCCTTGACCGCCCCACCCAACGCAAACCCCCCGCCCACCCGCCGAGCCACCAGCACGTACAGCAAAATCACCGGCGTCGAATAGATCACCGAGAACGCCGCCAGCTGCCCGTACACCACCATCCCCCGATTCCCGAAGAACTCGTTGATGCTCACGGACGCCGGCATCTGCTCAGGCGTGAGCAGCAGCATGAAGGGGACGAAGAAGTTGCCCCACATCATCACGAACGAGAAGACGGTGACCACGGCGACCCCCGGCCCCATCAACGGCAGCACGATCCGTACCAGCGACTGAAGGACCCCGGCCCCGTCCGTCCAGGCGGCCTCCTCCAGTTCCTTCGGTACACCGTCCATGAAGTTCTTCATCAACCAGACGGCGAACGGCAGTTGGGACGCGGCGAAGAAGAAGATCGTGCCCTGCATGGTGTCGATCAGATTCACCCGCACGAACAGCGCGTACACCGGAACCATGATCGCCGTGATCGGCAGACTCGTCGCGAAGAGGATCGTCAGCAGGAACGGCCGGTTGAGCCGCGACCGGAAGCGCGACAACGGATACGCGGCCAGCGTCGCGCACACCACCGTCAGCAGTGTCCCGCCGCCACACAGGATCAGGCTGTTGAGCAGGGGCGTGAGGGTGATGTCAGGCGTCAGTACGGCGTCGTAGTTGTCCAGGGTCACGCCGTCCGGGACCTTCACCCGGAGGTCCGCGTGCGCGTCCAGTGAGGACAGGACCACCCACGCCAGGGGGAGTGCGAAGGCGGCGGCGACGAGCAGGAGACCCGCGTCGGCGGCCGGGCGACGGGACGTACGGCGACGGCGGGCCATCCTCAGACCTCCGCCCGAAGCAGACGCAGATACACGGCGGAGAACACGGAGCCGACCACGAGGAGCAGCAGAGCCACCGCCGTGCCGTAGCCGATCATGCTCTTCTGGAACGCCTGTTCATACATGAAGAGGGGGAGGGTCTGGCTCTTGTCCCCCGGCCCGCCCCTCGTCATCACCCAGATCAGCCCGAAGACCGACAGGGTCTGCAACGTGTTGAGCATCAGGTTCGTGGCGATGGACCGGCGGATCATCGGAAGCGTGATGTGCCACATGCGGCGCCAGCCGCCCGCGCCGTCGACCTCGGCGGCCTCCGTGATCTCCCCGGGAATCTCGTTCAGCGCCGCCGAGTACACGAGCATCGAGAAGGCCGTGCCCCGCCAGACGTTCGCGAACGACACGGCCAGGACCGGGAGCGTGAACAGCCAGTTCTGGCGCGGGAGACGGAGCGCGTCCAGTATGGCGTTCAGGGTGCCCTCGCGGCGGAAGAAGGCGTAGAGCAGGAAGCCCGCCACCACCTCCGGCAGCACCCACGCCGTGATCACGATTCCGCCGGTGAGCGTACGGACGGGCTTCGACGCGCGCTGCATCAGCGCGGCCAGGGCCAGGCCCAGGGTGTTCTGGCCGACGAGGGACGACAGGACCGTGAAGACCAGGGTCAGCCACACCGCGTTGCGGAACGCCTCGTCCTTGAAGGCCGTACGGAAGTTGTCGAAGCCGACGAAGGAGGCGTGGGCCTGGCCGGTCAGCTGGAGGTCGGTGAAGGCGATGTAGACGCAGTAGGCGATGGGGCCGGCGAGGAAGAGGAGCAGGAGGGTGAGGGCCGGGGTGAGGGGGAGGGCGCGGAGCAGACGGCGCGCGGTCACTTCTGGACCACTTGGCCGCCGGTGACCTGCTTCAGCTCCTCGTCGTACGCGCTCGCCGCCTTCTCGACGGAGGCGTCACCGGTGGTAACGCTCTCCATCGCCTCCTGGACGGCGGTGGAGACCTTCGGGTACGCCGGGTAGGCGGGTCGGTAGTGGGTGCCGGCGACCAGGTCCGTGAAGAACTTGAGGCCGGGCTGGGCGGTGGCGTACGCGGGGTCGTTCGCGACGTCCTCGCGGACCGCGATGCCGGAGTTGGCGATGTACCACTTCCGGGCGTTCGCCTTCGTCTGCATGGTCTTGATGAAGTCGAAGGCGAGGCCGGGGTTGGCTGCCTTCGCGGGGATCGACCAGGTCCAGCCGCCGGACATGCTCACCTTGCCGGGGGCCTGGCCGTGCTGGGTGGGCATGCAGGCGAGGCCGAGCCGCTTGGACCAGTCGGGCCATGCGTGGCCGCTGCCGGGGAGCCAGTCCTGCGGCAGCCAGGAGCCGTCGAGGTCGATTCCGAGTCTGCCCTGGGGGAGGAGTTCACCGCGGACGCTGGTGCTGAAGTTGGGGTCGAGGGCGTCGGAGACGTCGGGGCCGAGTTTCTCCTTGTAGACGGTCTCGACGAAGGTGAGGGCGTCCTTGAAGCCCTGGCTGCCGGAGACCCACTTCTTGGTCGTCTTGTCGTACAGGGGGTCTGTCCTGCCGTCACCGGTGCCGTAGAGCAGCATCTCGAAACTCTGCATGGTGGCGGCTTCGCCGGCGGGTTTGCCGGTGTAGACGTTGAGAGGGGTGACGTCGGGGACTTTCTGTTTGATGGTGCGGGCGGCGGCGAGGACGTCGTCCCAGGTCTTCGGCTGCCAGTCGGCGGGAAGACCGGCCCTGTCGAAGATCCGCTTGTCGAACCAGAGCCCCCGGGTGTCGGTGCCGTCCGGGACGCCGTACGTCTTCCCGTCCTCGCCCTTCGCCGCGGACTTCGCCGTGCCGATGAACCGGCTCCAGTCCTTCCACTTGGCGAGGTAGGGGTCGAGGGGCTTCAAGTACCCGCTGGTGATGTCGGAGTTGATGAGGAAGGTGTCCTCGTAGACCAGGTCGGGGGCCGTTCTGGGGGAGCGGAGCATCTGCTGGAGCTTGGTGTAGTACTCCGAGTCCGGGGCCTTGATGGGGACGAGCCGGACCTTCTTGCCGGGGTGCTCCTTCTCGAACTGCTTCTTGATGCCGGCGAGGTAGGTGTCCATCACCTTGACGGAGTTGTCCGTCGACTGCTTGAAGGAGACCTTGACGGTGTCGGGGCTGCTGCCGGATCCGGTGCCGCAGGCGGTGAGGGCGGATGCGGCGAGGGTGGCGGTGAGGAGGGCGGTTAAGGCGGCGGTGGGACGCACGGGCATGACCTCCTGCGGGCGCACTGTGGGGTGTGGCCGGGGTGGTTGCCGTGTGAAGGTATGAGCGGTGGTCCGGTCAGGTCAATGCGTCTGGCCGGGTTGACCGTTCACTGCCGTCCGGTCTGCTTCCCGATGACCGGCCCGTAGAAGGTCCCGCCCCGGAAGTCGATGTGGTCACCCCCGTAGACCGCCTGGGGATTCTCCTCGGAATCGGCGGAACCCCCGCTGCCGCCCCTCGGCCGATACTTCCGCAGCGCCCCCACCGTCACCGAAGCCGCCTGCGCGGCAGCCCGCTCCTGCGAACCCCCGGCGTCCGCCGCGGACTTCCGCTCGTCGGTCCGGTCGCTGATGCCCCGGACGACGAGGGCGTCCACCTGCCCGCTCAGGTGCGCCGCGTGGGCCGCCCCGGACCCCTCCATCTCGATGGCGGCGGCGTCGTTGTAGTGCTCCCGGATGTACCGGGCGATCTCCGACCCGGCGTCCGCGAGGACCACGTCCCCGGTGGCGATCGGCTTGAAGTGCGCCCGTACGCCGGCCATGTCGCGTACAGCCGAACGGGCCGCCTGCACCAGCGCGTTCGACCCGGACCACGCCTCGGGACGGACCAGCGGCCCGCCGGGAGTCAGTTTGGCGCCGTGGATGCCGTACACCTTCGTGCCCACGACGACATCGCCGATGACGATGTCGTCTTTCAGGCTGCCGGCGACCCCGGCGAAGACAACCGCCTGCGGGCGCAGCCAGTCGATGAGCGAAGCGGTGAGCGCGGCGGTGGCCCTGGCCCCCTCGCCCAGCTCGCCGATGGCGACCTGCCAGGGCGTGCCGGGCAGCCGCCCCAGTTCGACCTGCGTTCCGTTGGTGGGATGGACGTCTTCCCGCCGGTGCTCCACATGGGCACGCACAGCCGCGTACTCCAACGGGAGCGCGGTCAGGACGAGGACGGTGGGCTGCGGCTCCGGCACACTCTTAAGGTACTGCCGGGGGAAGGGGTTCCAGTGCCCGAACGAAACGTCACCGTGGGGCAGTTGCTGCTCACCGAGTACCAGACCGTCAAGGACGAGCAGAAAAGCCGTATCGGCTTTCGCGACAACCTCCTCTACGTCACCCTCACCGTCGTCGCCGCCGTC
Organism: Streptomyces sp. NPDC051636; assembly: GCF_044453765.1. Lineage (NCBI taxonomy): Bacteria > Bacillati > Actinomycetota > Actinomycetes > Kitasatosporales > Streptomycetaceae > Streptomyces > Streptomyces sp. NPDC051636. Next base: position 91,766 of record NZ_JBITDA010000029.1, read on the forward strand.
GTCGCCGCCACGGCCCAGGCGAAGCAGGCGTCGATGCTGCTCGCCTTGCCGCCGGTGTGCGTGGTCCTCGGGTGGACGTACCTCGTCAACGACCAGAAGATCTCGGCGATCGGGGCCTACGTGCGGGAGGAGCTGGCGCCTCGGCTCGCCGCGGTCGCCGGCGCGGAGGAGGCGGCCGTCTTCCGGTGGGAGGCCGCGCACCGGGGAGACGCACGCCGTTGCTCCCGCAAGGTCGTGCAGTGCCTGGTCGACCTGCTCGCCTTCTGCGTCGTACCGCTCAGTGCGCTCGTCGTGTACTGGGCGGGGGGCGGGACCTCGCCGGGGCTGTTGGTCCTCTCGGTGGTCGAGGCGCTCGCGGTCGTGGGGCTGGGAGCGCACATCGTGCTGTACGCCGTGCCGTTCCGGGCGGTGAGCGGCGCGGGGTGAGCGGCGGGAGCCCAGCCCTCACGGCGCCTCGCCGCCCTTACCGGCCCTTCTCCACCCCACTCACCCACCGATAGACCAGCTCAGGCCTCCCCACCTGCCCGTACACCGGCTTCCGCTCAGCCCGGGCCCCCTCCACCAAGTGCTCCAGATACCGCCGAGCGGTAATCCGGGATATCCCCACCGCCTCAGCGACCCCCGCCGCCGTGAGCCCCTCCGCGGCCTCCCGCAGCACCCCGGTCACCCGCTCCAGCGTCGGCCCGCTCAACCCCTTCGGAAGCGCCGCGGGCCCGGGCGCGCGCAGGACCGCCAACGCGCGGTCCACCTCGTCCTGCCCGCTCGCCTCACCCACCGCCGCATGGAACTCGGCGTACCGCATCAGCCGGTCCCGCAGCGTGGCGAAGGTGAACGGCTTCAGGACGTACTGGACGACACCCAGCGAGACCCCTTCCCGCACCACCGTCAGGTCCCGTGCCGACGTCACCGCTATCACGTCCGCGTGATACCCGGCCGCCCGCAGTGAGCGTGCCAGCTGCAGTCCGTGCACGTCCGGCAGGTGCAGGTCCAGCAGGAGCAGGTCCACGGCCGTACGGTCGAGCAGGCGCCGCGCCTCCGCGCCCGTGCGGGCCTTGCCGACCGCGACGAAGCCCGGCACCCGGCCGACGTACATCACGTGCGCGTCGGCCGCGACGGGGTCGTCCTCCACCACCAGGACGCGAATGGGCTGCTCCGCCGGCCCGGTCGCCGTCATACGTCACCTCTCCCGCCCGTGCCCCCGGTGACCGCACCGCCCAACGGCAACCGCACCTCGAACTCCGCTCCGCCCCCGGCCGCTTCCGCCACCGACAGCGTCCCCCCGTGCCGCGTCACCGCCTGCCGTACCAGCGCCAGCCCGAGTCCGCGCCCGCCCGGTCCGGCCGGCTTGGTAGAGAAGCCCCGCTGGAATACCAGCTCCGCATGGCCGGGGTCCACCCCCGGCCCGGTGTCCGCGACCCGCATCACCAGCTCGGCACCCTCCGTGTACGCGGTCACGGTCACCCGCGCCCGCACGCTGCCCTGCGCCGCGTCCACCGCGTTGTCGATCAGGTTGCCCAGGATGGTCACCAGGTCCCGCGCCGACAGGCTCTCCGGGAGCAGGCCGTCGTCCAGGCGGCTGTCGTCCGAGACCACCAGCTCCACGCCCCGCTCGTTGGCCTGGGCCGTCTTGCCGAGCAGCAGGGCCGCCAGCACCGGCTCGCTCACCGCCGCGACCACCTGGTCGGTCAGGGCCTGGGCCAGTTCCAGTTCCGCCGTGGCGAAGTCCACGGCCTCCTCCGCGCGGCCCAGCTCGATCAGTGAGACCACCGTGTGGAGGCGGTTCGCGGCCTCGTGCGCCTGCGAGCGCAGCGCCTGCGTGAAGCCGCGTTCGGAGTCCAACTCGCCCATGAGGGACTGGAGTTCGGTCACGTCGCGCAGCGTCACCACCGTGCCCCGGCGCTCCCCGCCCGACACCGGTGACGTGTTCACCACCAGCACCCGGTCCGCCGTCAGGTGTACCTCGTCCACCCGTGGCTCCGAGGCCAGCAGCGCTCCCGTCAGGGGTGCGGGCAGGCCGAGATCCGCGACCGACCGGCCCACCACCTCCTCCGGGCCGACCCCCAGCAGCTCCCGTCCGCCGTCGTTGATCAGTGCCACCCGATACTGTCCGTCCAGCATCAGCAGCCCCTCGCGCACCGCGTGCAGCGCGGCCTGGTGGTAGTCGTGCATGTGGCTGAGCTCGGTGGCGTTCATGCCGTGGGTGTGGCGGCGCAGGCGGGCGTTGACGACGTACGTGCCGACGGCGCCCAGGGCCAGGGCGCTCGCCGCCACGCCGAGCAACGCCGTCACCTGATCCGCCACCCGCTTGCTGATCGCCTCGACCCGGATGCCGGCGCTCACCAGGCCGACGACCCGGTTGCCGTTCCACACCGGGGTGACGGCGCGGACGGAGGCGCCGAGCGTGCCGGTGTACGTCTCGGTGAAGGTGCGGCCGTGCTGGGCGGGGCCGATGTGGCCGAGGAAGCGCTTGCCGATCTGCGTCCGGTCGGGGTGGGTCCAGCGGATGCCCTGCGGGTTCATGATCGTGACGAAGTCGACGCCGGTGTCCCGCTGGACCCGCAGCGCGTACGGCTGCAGCCGGGCCGTCGGATCCGCCGTGCCGATCGCCTCCCGCACGGAGGGGGCGTCCGCGACCGAGCGGGCCACCGCCCTGGCCTGGCTGGTCGCCGCGTCCTCGGCCTGGTCGCGGTCGTTGACGTACATGAACAGCGCGTATCCGGCCACGACCACCGCGATCAGCACGGCCTGCATGGCGAACAGCTGGCCGGCCAGGCTGCGGGGCCTCGGGATGGCTGGAACACGCATGTCGTCAGTCTGCCTCCGAGTCAAGTGTGAACTAAATGAACGGAAGGGTGACCGCCCTCACAGGGCGGGAGATGCTCACGGCATTCCCCTGCAAAGCCCGGACGTGAGCCGCACGCCGGTGTTTGCCGACGAAAACGTCAAGGAGGGCAGCCGTGGCCGCCAGCACTCCCGATACGGCACCTGCCGCACCCGCTGTGAAGCGGGACCGTACCCACTACCTGTACATCGCCGTGATCGTCGCGGTGGCCCTCGGCATCGCGGTGGGTCTGATCTGGCCCGACACCGGTGTCGAGCTCAAGCCGCTGGGTACCGGCTTCGTGAACCTGATCAAGATGATGATCTCGCCGATCATCTTCTGCACGATCGTGCTCGGGATCGGGTCCGTCCGGAAGGCCGCCAAGGTCGGTGCCGTCGGCGGTATCGCGCTCGGCTACTTCACCGTGATGTCGCTGGTCGCGCTGACCATCGGTCTCGTCGTCGGCAACGTGCTGCACCCGGGTGACGGGCTGCACCTGACCAACGCGCTCAAGGCGACCGGGCACGCCCAGGTGTCCAGCGACGCGCTGCCGCCGGTCGACTTCGTACTGTCGATCATCCCGGTGACCTTCGTCTCCGCCTTCACCGAGGGACAGGTGCTGCAGACCCTGCTGGTCGCGCTGCTCGCCGGGTTCGCGCTGCAGGCGATGGGTCCGGCCGGCCAGCCGGTGCTGCGCGGTGTCGAGCACATCCAGCGGCTCGTCTTCCGCATCCTGTCCATGGTGATGTGGGCCGCTCCGATCGGTGCCTTCGGCGCCATCGCCGCGGTGGTCGGCTCGGCCGGTCCGGACGCGCTGAAGAGCCTCGCCGTGCTGATGTTCGGCTTCTACGTGACCTGCGTCCTGTTCGTCTTCGTCGTGCTCGGCACGCTGCTGCGGGTCATCACCGGACTGAACATCTTCTCGCTGTTCACGTACCTGGGCCGGGAGTTCCTGCTGATCCTGTCCACCTCCTCCTCCGAGTCCGCGCTGCCGCGGCTGATCGCGAAGATGGAGCACCTGGGCGTCAGCAAGCCGGTGGTCGGCATCACCGTCCCGACCGGCTACTCCTTCAACCTCGACGGCACGATGATCTACATGACCATGGCGTCGCTGTACGTCGCCGACGCCCTGGGCACGCCGATGTCCGTCGGCGAGCAGATCCCGCTGCTGCTCTTCCTGCTGCTCGCCTCCAAGGGCGCGGCGGGCGTCAGCGGCGCCGGCCTGGCCACGCTGGCCGGTGGCCTGCAGTCGCACAAGCCCGCGCTGGTCGACGGCGTCGGCCTGATCGTCGGCATCGACCGCTTCATGAGCGAGGCCCGCGCCCTGACGAACTTCGCGGGCAACGCCGTCGCCACCGTCCTGATCGGCACCTGGACGAAGGAGATCGACCGGGACCGCGTGCGCCAGGTGCTCGCCGGTGAGCTGCCGTTCGACGAGACAACCCTGCTGGACGAGGGTCAGGCCGCCGCTCCGGCGGAGGAGCTGCCCGCGCCGCGCCAGGACGGCGAGAAGGAGCTGGCCAAGGCCTGACGGCCCCCGCCCGCCCCGGGCGTCCGGCCCCGCCTGAACCCGGGCCGGGCGCCCGGCCCACCGTCTCCGGGCGGCTGAGACTCCCCCGTGGGCTCAGCCGCCCGGAGACCCCTCTTTGCGATGTACTCGCTCATCCTCGCCACCACGGTGGGCGACGAGGCGGGCACGCCCGCCGCGTTCAGGACACTGGCCGCGGCGGAGCGGCCCGCCTCCTGTGCTGTCAGCAGACCCGCGGACCGACCACCGCACGGACGCCACCCGCCGGCAGCGGGCCTCCGGCGAGCGCCCTGGGCACCGCGCAGGACTCCGCCGGCGCCGGGTACGCGGTCGCGCAGGGCGTCGGGGAGAAGGCGCGGCAGGTCGCGGCCCAGGCCGCGCGGGCGAGCGACCCCGGGCAGGCCGCTCAGCTCGCCTCCCCGGCGCGGTGATCCTGGGCGTCGGCACGGTCCTGGTGGCGGTGCTGCCGCCGCGCCGGGAGGCCGCCGCGCGGGAGGCACCGGCCGATGAGGAGAAGGAGCTGGTGGGCAGCGGGGCGCGCTGACCGGGGGCCCCCACGCCCGTCGCTCATCCGCATCCACTAACGTGCCGTGTCCGGATCAACCGGAGCGGCACGTTCTGGTGTTCGTGAGCCGCTCAAGTTCGTATGGAGGCACGGGGGATGAAGATCGACTGGGACCGGCGGACCTGCTCCCGCAAGGGGCATGTGACGTACGCGCCGGACGACCCGCGGCTGCGGCTGCGGCTGCACGCCCAGACCGCACTGGGGGACGTGTGGCGCTGTCTGCGCTGCGGTGACTTCGTGCTCGGCGAGCCGCACGGCTCGGGGCCGGCCGCCGACGCTCCGCTGGTGCCGCGCGGGAAGGTGCTGCGGGATCTGTTCGTCCTGCGGTTCCTGGCGGTCGAGCGGGCCGTGCGCGGCGTGTTCATCGTGCTGGTCGCGGTCGCGGTGTGGAAGTTCAGCAACAGCCAGGACGCGGTGCGGCGGCTGTTCAACGAGTACCTGGATGTCTTCCGCCCGGTCTTCAGGCACTTCCACTACGACCTCGACCACTCGCCGGTGGTCGGCTCCATCCAGAAGGTCTTCGGCTACAAGCACTCCACGTTGGTGCTGGTGGCCGCGCTGCTGCTGGTGTACGCGCTGATCGAGCTCGTCGAGGCGGTCGGCCTGTGGTACGCCAAGCGCTGGGCGGAGTACCTCACGGTGGTCGCCACCGCCGCGTTCCTCCCCCTGGAGATCTACGAACTCACCGAGCACATCAGCTGGCTGAAGATCGCCACCCTCGTCCTCAACATCCTTGCCGTCCTCTACATCGCCCTCACCAAGCGGCTGTTCGGGCTGCGGGGTGGCCGGAAGGTCTTCGAGGAGGAGCGGCACAGCGCGTCGCTGCTGGAGGTGGAGGAGTCGGCGGGGGTGATCTGACGGGGGCCCGCCCACGCGTTGCCGCCGATCACCGCGGGTGGCCTTCGACGCGCTGGGCCGGCAGATCCTCGACCTCCTGCAGACCGGCGGGCGGATCAGGCTGCGTTCGTACGGGTCAACCCGCACGGCGGCTGCACACTGAAACACCCCCGGACCCTGGCGCTGCTCGACCGCCCGGAGATCACCGGGGCGCACCACGTCGTCGGTGAGGACTGCTGGATCCTCTAGGTGGCCGTCACCGACACCGTGCACCTGGAGGTGCTTGCGTTGACGTCGGCGTCAAGGCCTACGGTCGCAGGTATGCGAATCGGCGAGCTGGCCGCACGGGCCGGGACCACCACGCGCACCCTGCGGTACTACGAGGCGCGCGGGCTGCTGCCCGCGCGCCGCGACGACCACGGCCACCGCACCTACGACGAGCACGACCTGCGGCTGCTCACGCAGATCCGGACGCTGCAGGACTTCGGGTTCGAGCTGGAGGAGACGCGGCCGTTCGTGGAGTGCCTGCGGGCCGGTCACCCGGAGGGCGACTCGTGCCCGGCGTCGCTCGCGGTCTACCGGCGCAAGCTGGCCGAGCTCGACGGGCTCATCGGCGAGCTGACGGCGGTCCGGGAGAAGGTCGCCGGGCAGCTGGCGCGGGCGGAGCGGGCCAGGGACGAGCTGGCCGCCGAGGCGCTGGTTCCGGGGGGTCCGGAACCCGGGTGCGAACTGGGAGGGCGGATACGGTGACCAAAGTGAGCGGCCTCGACGAGGTGACGGACGACAATTTCCAGACCGAGGTGATCGGCGCCGAACTGCCGGTGCTGGTGCAGTTCACGGCCGACTGGTGCGGGCCGTGCCGGCAGCTGGCGCCGGTGCTGAAGGACATCGCCTTCGAGGAGGGCGACCGGCTGAGGATCGTCCAGCTGGACGTGGACCGGAATCCGCAGACCACGATCGCCTACGGCGTGCTGTCGACGCCGACCCTGATGGTCTTCCGCGGCGGGGAGCCGGTGAAGTCGATGGTGGGGGCGCGCCCGAAGCGCAGGCTCCTGGAGGAGCTGTCCGACGTGCTGTAACCCCGGTCCGGGCCAAGAAGAAATCCCCCGAGCAATTGCGCTCGGGGGATTTCTTTGCGTATATTCAATGGTTCGCGACTTCAGGTGAATGAGGTCACGGAGAAGTTCAGTGAGCACAGTATATCCGGGCGGGAGCGGAATTGTCAAACACCGAATTTCCAGACGATGAATTGCGGCACGAACAGGAATTCATCGACGGACTGTACGCACGCGTGGACGCCCTGCGCGGCGACACCGAGACCTCCGTCACGGACGCGCTCGCCCAGGGCGACAAGCCCATGCAGGCCCGCCTGGAGCGGGACATCCTGGTCGCCGAGCGGTCGGGGCTGCTCGCCGCGCTGAACGCGGTGGACGGCTCGCTCTGCTTCGGCCGTATCGACCTCACCTCCGGCACCAGTCACCACATCGGCCGGATCGGCCTGCGCAAGGACGACGCCGAGCGCACCCCGGTCCTCATCGACTGGCGGGCCGACGTCGCCCGCCCCTTCTACCTGGCCACCGGCCACACCCCGATGGGGCTGCGCCGGCGCCGGCACATCGCCACCGACGGCCGGCGCGTCACCTCCCTGCACGACGAGATCCTCGACCTCGGTGACGCCACCCGCACCGGCCACGAGGACCCGAGCGGCGACGCCGTGCTGCTGGCCGCGCTCAACTCCGCCCGCACCGGCCGCATGAGCGACATCGTGCAGACCATCCAGGCCGACCAGGACCGCATCATCCGGGCACCGCACCGCGGGGTTCTGGTGGTCGAGGGCGGCCCCGGCACCGGCAAGACGGCCGTCGCCCTGCACCGGGCGGCCTATCTCCTCTACGAGCACCGGGAGCTGCTCGCCAAGCGGGCCGTGCTGATCGTCGGCCCCAACCCCGCCTTCCTCGGCTACATCGGCGAGGTGCTGCCCTCCCTCGGCGAGACCGGCGTGCTGCTGGCGACGGTCGGCGAACTGTTCCCCGGCGTGAAGGCGACGGCCGCCGACACTCCCGAGGCGGCGGCCGTGAAGGGCCGCGCCGACATGGCCGACGTGCTCGCCGCCGTCGTCCGGGACCGGCAGGCGCTGCCCGACCCGGTGATCGCCATCGAGCACGACCGCGAGGTGCTGATGCTCGACGACGGCCTGGTCAACATGGCCCGCGAACGCACCCGGGCCGCCAAGCTGCCGCACAACGCCGCCCGCGAGCACTTCGAGGGGCACATCCTCAACACGCTCACCGACATGGTCGCCGAGCGCATCGGCACCGACCCGTACGACGGCACCAACCTGCTCGACGCCGGCGACATCACCCAGATCCGCGACGAACTCGCCGAGAACCCCGAAGTCTGGTCCGCCATCGACCGGTTGTGGCCGCGGCTGACTCCGCGACGGCTGGTCGCGGACTTCCTCGCCGAGCCGGACGGGTACCTGTCCGAAGCGGACGCCGACGCCATCCGGCGCCCGGTGACGCGGGCCTGGACGGTGGCGGACGTGCCGCTGCTGGACGAGGCTGCCGAACTGCTCGGCGAGGACGACCGGGTGGCCCGGGCCCGCGCGGAGCGGGAGCGGGAGGCGCAGATCGCCTACGCGCAGGGCGTGCTCGACGTGTCGTACGCCTCCCGGACGTACGAGTTCGAGGACAAGGAGGACAGCGACCCGGAGTCGTCCGAGGTGCTGTCCGCGCACGACATCATCGACGCCGAGCGGTTCGCCGAGCGGCACGAGGAGGACGACCACCGCAGCGCCGCCGAGCGCGCGGCGGCCGACCGGACCTGGGCGTTCGGGCACATCATCGTCGACGAGGCGCAGGAGCTGTCGCCGATGGCGTGGCGGCTGCTGATGCGCCGCAGCCCCACCCGCTCGATGACCCTGGTCGGCGACCCGGCGCAGACCGCGGAGGCGGCGGGCGTCGGCTCCTGGGCGGACATCCTCCAGCCGTACGTCGAGGACCGCTGGGAGCACACCCGCCTCGGCGTCAACTACCGCACCCCGTCCGAGATCATGGACGTCGCGGCGGCCGTGGTCCGCGCCGAGAACCCGGACTTCGACCCGCCGAGCTCGGTCCGCTCGACCGGAGTACAGCCCTGGGCACGGCGCGCATACGACGACCTGCCCGGCGCGGTGGCCGAGGCGGTCGCCGAACTCACCCCCGCCGAGGGCCGGTTGGCGGTGATCGCCCCGCGCGAGCTGCACCGCCGGCTGGCGGCCCGGCTGGACGGGGTCACGGCGGGCGCGGAACCCGATCTCACCCGCACGGTCGTCCTGCTCGACCCCCGCCAGTCCAAGGGGCTCGAGTTCGACTCCGTACTCGTCGTCGAGCCCGGGCGGTACGGCACCAGCGACCTGTACGTGGCCCTGACCCGGGCCACCCAGCGGCTCGGCGTGCTGCACACCGAGGAGTTGCCGAAGCCTCTCGCTGCGGCGCTCTCGTAACACGGGTTCACCAAGATTCAACAGACGTCCGGTGATCCTGCGTGCACGTGCCCACGCAGGGTCACCAGACCCCGTCTAGGCCGGCCGCAGCCACACCGTGGCCAGTGGTGGCAGGGTCAGCCGGATGCTCGCCGGGCGGCCGTGCCACGCGGTGGCCTCCGGTTTGACCGGGTCGGGGTTGGTGACGCCGCTGCCGCCGTAGCGGGCCGCGTCGGTGTTGAGGACCTCGTGCCAGGCCGGGAAGTCGTCGGGGACGCCGAGCCGGTAGTCGTGGCGGCCGACCGTGGAGAAGTGGGAGACCGCCAGCAGGGGCGTGCCCTCCGCGTCGTACCGGAGGAAGGCCAGCACGTTGTCGTCGGCCGCGTCCCCGACGATCCACTGGAAGCCGGACGGGTCGGTGTCGCGCTGCCACAGGGCCGGGGTGTGCCGGTACACCGTGTTCAGGTCGCGGACCAGGTCACGGACGCCGCGGTGGTCGGACTCGGCGCCGTAGGCGGGGTCGAGGAGCCACCAGTCGGGGCCGTGCGCCTCGGACCATTCGGCGCCCTGGGCGAACTCCTGGCCCATGAACAGCAACTGCTTGCCCGGGTGGGACCACATGAAGCCCAGGTAGGCGCGGTGGTTGGCGCGCTGCTGCCACCAGTCGCCCGGCATCTTCGACACGAGGGACCGCTTGCCGTGGACCACCTCGTCGTGGGAGATCGGCAGGACGTAGTTCTCGCTGTAGGCGTACACCATCGAGAAGGTCAGCTCGCCGTGGTGGTACGTGCGGTGGACCGGCTCGTGGCTCATGTACTGAAGCGAGTCGTGCATCCAGCCCATGTTCCACTTCAGCCCGAAGCCCAGGCCGCCGAAGCCGCTCGGCCCCTTGTGGTGCGTGGGCCGCGTCACGCCGTCCCACGCCGTCGACTCCTCGGCGACGGTCACCACGCCCGGGCAGCGCCGGTACACGGTGGCGTTCATCTCCTGCAGGAAGGCCACCGCGTCCAGGTTCTCCCGGCCGCCGCGCTCGTTCGGCGTCCACTGGCCCGGCTCGCGGGAGTAGTCGAGGTAGAGCATGGAGGCGACGGCGTCCACCCGCAGCCCGTCGATGTGGAACTCCTCGCACCAGTACACGGCGTTGGCGACCAGGAAGTTGCGCACCTCGCGGCGGCCGAAATCGAACTCCAGGGTGCCCCAGTCGGGGTGCGCGGCGCGCAGCGGGTCGGAGTGTTCGTACAGCGGGCGGCCGTCGAACTCGGCCAGCGCCCAGTCGTCGCGCGGGAAGTGCGCGGGCACCCAGTCCATCAGCACGCCGATCCCGGCCTGGTGCAGCGCGTCCACCAGGTACTTGAAGTCGTCCGGGGTGCCCAGGCGGGCCGTCGGCGCGTAGAACCCGGTGACCTGGTAGCCCCAGGAGCCGCCGAAGGGGTGCTCGGCGACCGGCATCAGCTCGACGTGGGTGAAGCCGAGGTCCTTGACGTAGGCGGGGAGCTGTTCGGCGAGCTGCCGGTAGGTGAGGCCGGGACGCCAGGAGGGCAGGTGGATCTCGTACACCGAGAACGGCGCCTCGTGCACCGGCGTGTCCGCGCGGTGGGCCAGCCACTCCTCGTCGCCCCACTCGTGGTGCGAGGCCGTCACGATCGACGAGGTGGCGGGCGGGACCTCGGTGCGCCGGGCCAGCGGGTCGGCGCGCAGCGTACGGGAGCCGTCCGGGCGGGTGATCTCGAACTTGTACAGCTCGCCCTCACCGAGCCCCGGCACGAACAGCTCCCACACCCCGGAGGAGCCGAGCGAGCGCATCGGGTGGCCGGTGCCGTCGAAGAAGTTGAAGCTGCCCGCCAGCCGCACGCCCCGTGCGTTCGGCGCCCACACCGCGAAGCGGGTGCCGGTCACGCCCTGGTGGGTGGTCGGGTGCGCGCCCAGCGCCTGCCACAGCTGCTCGTGCCGGCCTTCGCCGATCAGGTGCAGGTCGAGATCGCCGAGCGTGGGCAGGAAGCGGTAGGCGTCCTCGGTCTCGTGGACGTTCCCCTCGTACGCCACCAGCAGCCGGTATTCCGGGATCTCGCGCAGCGGGAGCAGCCCGGAGAAGAAACCCTCGCCGTCGTCGTGCAGTTCGGTCCGCAGGTCGCCGGAGACCACGGTGACGGACCGGGCGTACGGGCGGAAGGCCCGGAAGGCGATCCCGCCGGGCACCGGGTGGGCGCCGAGGACCCCGTGCGGGTCGTGATGGGTGCCGCTGAGCAGCCGCTCGCGGTCGGAGGCGTCGAGGGCGGGGGAGACGGCGGCCTCGGGCGAGAGCGCGGGCGCGGGCACCTTCTTGACCTCAGGCGGTGTGGTCTGGGAAGCGGCCGGCTTCTTGGCGGGCGTGGCGGGCTTTGCGGTCTTGTTCTTGGCGGACTTGGTCTTGTCGGGCGCTGACTTCTTGGACGTCACGGACGCGTCTCCCGGGCGAGGGTCAGGTCAGGTCGGACGTGGCGAGGCGGTGGACCGCCGACAGCGGTACGGGCAGCCAGTCGGGGCGGTGCCGGGCCTCGTAGACGACCTCGTAGATCGCCTTGTCGGTTTCGTGGGCGCGCAGCATTACGGGATCGGTGCGCGGGTCGGTGCCCGCCACCTCGGCGTAACCCGAACAGTAGGCGGCCCGGCACGCCGTAGCCCAGCCCGGCGCGGGCGGGGTCACGGAGTGCGCCGCGTAGTCGAAGGAGCGGAGCATCCCGGCGATGTCCCGCACGGGCGGCTGCGGCATGCGCCGCTCGGCCAGCGGCCGGGCCGGTTCGCCCTCGAAGTCGATCAGCGACCACTGGCCGGACGGCGAGCGCAAGCACTGGCCCAGGTGCAGGTCGCCGTGGACGCGCTGGGCGGTCCAGGTGCGGCCCTCGGCGGCCAGGTCGGCCAGCGCCTCGAAGGCGGAGCGCAGCCCGGTCTCGTACGGCCCGAGCGCGGGCACCGCCTGTACGGCCGCCTCCAGCCGCTCCACCATGCCGTCGACCAGGACCCGCAGCTGGCTGTGGCCCAGGGTGACGGTGGGCAGGGCGCGGGCGAGCGCGGTGTGCACCTCGGCGGTGGCCCGGCCCAGCGCGCGGGCGTCGGCGGCGAAGTCCTCGCCCTTGGCCAGCTCGCGCAGCGCCAGCTCCCAGCCGTCGGCCGCGCCCCGCACGAAGGGCTGGAGAACGCCGAGGACATAGGAGTCGCCGTCCAGCTGGGCGTGCAGCCAGGCGGTCGGCGCGGGCACCCGGGCGCAGCCCTCGCGAGCCAGGGCGAGGGGTATCTCGAGGTCGGGGTTGACGCCGGGCACGACCCGGCGCAAGAGCTTCAGAATGAACGTATCTCCATAGACCACCGAGGTGTTGGACTGCTCGGCGGTCATCAGGCGGGCCACGAGTCCTTCGCGGATCTCCTGGCGCGGGTCCCGTTCGAAACGGAGCCCGCCGATGCGGGCCTGGGAACGCAGGGCTTCCAGAAGCACCTCGGCGGGCCGGGAATCGTACAGAGCGTCGTACACCGTGCGCCCGGCGAGCGGCCCCTCGGCCACATGTCCGATCAGCGCGGGCGCCAGCCGGGGCGGCAGCGCCTCGCGCACGCCTATGAGGAGCTGGTAGCAGTCACCTGGGTGGGGCGGGGAGCTCAGCGTGGGCGGCTGGTGGGCCTGGACCAGCAGGTGGTACAGGCCGAGCCGGCCGCCGGCCGGCAGCAACTCGGTGGCCGCGACCGGTGTGAAGCCGGTGACCGGGCGTCCCTTGCCCGCGAACCAGCGCTGCCTCGGCAGCCACTCGCGCAGCAGTGGATCGAGCGACGCGAGGATCTGGCCGGGACTTGTGGTGGTGCCGGATGGGGTGACCGTATCCGCCATGGCGTCACGTCCTTTCCCCGGGTCGTCGGGGTGGTTACTGTTGCGTGCCCCGGGTGGGGCGGGGGAAACCGCCCCACCCGGGCTTCTATGCGCCTTCCTTGCGCAGCCGGAACCAGTAGAAGCCATGGCCCGCCAGGGTCAGCAGGTACGGCAGCTCGCCGATCGCCGGGAAGCGCACCCCGCCGAACAGCTCGACCGGATGCCGTCCGGTGAACCGCCTGAGGTCCAGCTCGGTGGGCTGCGCGAACCGCGAGAAGTTGTGCACACAGAGGACGAGGTCGTCCTCGTACTCGCGCAGGAAGGCGAGGACCGCCGGGTTCGACGACTGCAGTTCGGTGTAGGACCCCAGTCCGAAGGCAGGATTCTGCTTGCGGATCTCGATCATGCGGCGGGTCCAGTGGAG
>NZ_JBITDA010000030.1:0-91581 GCF_044453765.1 Streptomyces sp. NPDC051636
TGCGGACGCTGGCCGGTGCTGAGGCGCTGCTCGCCACGTCCGATGACATCGCCACCCTTCGCTTCCTCCTGGGGCTGACGGCACGTCACGCCGAGGCGGCCATGATGCGCGCCCGGCTCGTGCTCGCCCGGACCAAGGAAGGGGACGGCTGATGCCTGCCTCTCTGGTGGTCTGGGTCCTGACGGCGCTGCTCCTAGTCGGCGTGATGACACAGCGCTGGTGGGAACCGCGTCTTGCGACTCGGGGCATCCCGGTGCGGCGCTGGCCGTGGCGGTGGTGGCTGGTCGGCTACCCCGGCACCGCGCTGCGGATCTTCACGACCTGGCGGCGACTGACCCACCTCAACGGGTTGTCGGTGAGCACTGCGCCGGACCGCCGGATCGTCGGCCGTGATCTCGTGGTGCAGGGACAGGCGCTGCGGCCCAAGCCTCCTCGGCTGTCCTGGCCGGTGCCGACGAAAACCGGGCTGACGCTGCGGGTGCTCCTACATCCGGGGCAGACCCCGGCGGCCTACTTCACGGCGGCCCGTGCCATGGAACACGCCTGGCACGTGCACCGTGTGCGGGTCACCTCCCCGCGTCGGGGACAGGTCCTCATCCATGTCACGGCCCTGGACCCGTTGACCGGTGACCTTGCGTCGGTCCGTTCGCCGGCTGCGGAGCTGCTGTCGGCCAACGTGGGCCGGATCGAGGACGGCGACCCGTGGGTGATCGACCTGCGGCGCGTGCCGCACTGGCTGATCACGGGGGCGACACAGTCCGGGAAGTCGTCGTTGCTAGCGGCGCTGGTGCTTGCGCTGGCACCTCAGCGGGTCGCCCTGGTCGGCATCGACTGCAAGGGCGGCATGGAACTGGGCCTGTTCGGCGGTCGCCTCTCGGCGCTCGCCACCGACCGGACACAGGCGGCTCACCTGCTGTCCGGCGTGGTGGAAGAGATTCAGGCACGCATAAGCCGTTGCCGCTCGTGGGGCAAGCGGTCCGTCTGGGAACTGCCCGAGGAACAGCGGCCAGTGCCCCTGGTCGTGCTCGTGGATGAGCTGGCAGAGCTGTACCTCACCGATGGCTCTCGGGCCTCGAAGGACGAAGCGGAGCAGTGCGGAACGCTGCTGCTGCGGGTCGCCCAGCTCGGCGCGGCGCTCGGCGTTCACCTGGTCATCGCCGGACAGCGGGTCGGCTCCGACATCGGCACCCGCGTCACCGCGCTGCGGGCCCAGCTCGGCGGACGCGTCGCCCACCGCGCGCACGACGAGGCGTCAGCAGAGATGACCTTGGGCGACATCAACCCGGACGCCGTTATCACAGCCCTGAGCATCACCGAGGACGAACAGGGCGTGGCCGTGGTCGCCATGGGCGGCCGGTGGATGCGCGCCCGCTCCCGCCTCGTCACGACCGCCGATGCAGCCGGAATCGCCCGGATGGACCCCCCGGCGGACCCGTTCCTGACCCAGCCCGACCCCGTGACCTTCGAGAAAGGAGGAGAAGCAACATGACACAGACACATATATGGGTCATCGACTCATTCCTGTTCCTGTACGTGGTCCTTACCGCACGGTCACGGGAAATTAAATGGTATCAGGCAACCCTGATTTCCCTGTTCGGATTCCTGCTGGCAGGAACGCCGTTCTCATATCCCGTGTGGTCAATCGTCCAAGCCATCGGAAGCCTCTTTTTCGGCTGACGAACCCTGAATCAAGAAGGAGAACAAGAATGAACATCACTACGCGCATCGTGGGTGCCGCTGCCTCGACCGCCCTTCTCATCGGAGGCGCCCTGGTCGCTGCCCCGACCGCTTCGGCAGCGTCCCAGAGCGCTTCGGTGTCGTCCCTTCCCAAGGCATGCGACTGGGAATGGGCTTACCCGCAGAAGGAGGACACCACCACGGCCGTGAACCTGCGCAGTGGTCCGGGAACAAAATACAAGTCCCTCGGAACCCTGTATAAGGGCGTGCACTTCACCGAGTACTGCAACAAGAAATTCGACTGGGGATACGGCAAAGTCACCAGCGGACCGAACAAGGGACGGTGGGGTTGGGTGAACCGCTCCTATCTCTGGCCCTGATGGCATCGGTCGTGTCGCACTGCCTACGGGCCCCTCAAAACACACAACACACTTCACAGATAATCAAGCAGAGCTGAAGCCATAGCCCGAGTAGAGACAAAGGCGGAGCCAATCCATGAACGCCGCGCCTATTCCTCGTGAAAGGGGGCCTCCGAATGTCTGTGATGTCGGATGAGGCGCGGCGCTCAGTTCTCAATGAGGCTGAGCGTCTGCGCCTTCTTTCTTCTACCGAGCGTGACCTTATCCGGCTCGTGCATGAACCCGGATTCTCGCGCTGGCTCGATCAGATCAAGTCCATTGGCGGGTGCGCTCACCCGATCTACCTTGCCGGGCACACTACGACCCGTGATGCGGTCACGGGGGAAGTGTTGCGGCACTACGACACCAGCAACGAACCCGGCGGCCGGATGCCGGTACGGTGCCGCAACCGGCGCGAGACGCGCTGTGAGCCCTGCTCGTACCTGCACGCGGGCGACACCTTCCACCTGGTCCGCTCCGGCCTGCTCGGCGGCAAGGGCGTCACGGACGGCGTTCGGCATCACCCCCGGCTCTTCGTCACCCTGACGGCTCCCTCGTTCGGCGCTGTGCACCGTGCTGGCGACGGGCAGGTCTGCCGTCCTCGTCGGGACGGCGGAGTCTGCGAACACGGGCGGTCTCTGGGCTGCGGGCAACGGCACTCGGATGCTGACCCGATAGTGGGCCAACCCTTGTGCCGGGACTGCTACGACTACCCCGGACACGTCCTCTGGCACGCCTTGGCCGGCAAGCTATGGAATCGCTATTGCCACATGCTCAGGCGGCATTTGGCGACGACGGCAGGAATCACGCAAACCCGCCTGCGCGAACACCTGACCCTCTCCTTTGCCAAAGTCGCCGAATACCAGGATCGGGGCGCAGTTCACTTCCATGCGGTGATCCGGCTCGACGGGCCCGACGGTCCCTCGTCGCCCCCGCCCCTCTGGGCTACAACTGACTTGCTGTCAGATGCCGTGCGGTCGGCTGCGGATCAAGTCGAGGTACACACTCCGTATTCCCCTGCCACCGGTGAGCGGGTCATCAAGTGGGGCAAACAGCGCGACGTACACGCGATCCGCAGCGACGCATTCACGGAATCGGCCGTGACCGATAGCGCAGTTGCGGCCTATGTAGCGAAATACGTTTCCAAGAGCGTCGGCGACTCGGGTGGCATCGACTACCGGATACAGGACTTCGACAGCATCCGGCTTGCCCCTGTGAATGCCCACCTGCGGGCGCTCATGGCCACCTGCTGGCGTCTGGGCGGCCTGCCAGAGCTGGAGGCGTTGAACCTGCGGGCCTGGGCTCACACGCTCGGCTACCGGGGCCACGTGCTCACCAAATCACGCCAGTACTCCACCACTTATGGGGCGCTGCGCGCAGTGCGGGCGGACTATCAGGGCGGCGGCGTGCTCGCCCTGGAGGACCGAGAGACCGTCACGGAATCGGCCTGGCGCTACGTCGGCTCGGGACACTCGCCGGCAGAGGCAGAAATCGCATACGGCATAGCCGAAGATATCGCAGCACTGAGAGATATCAAAAGGGAACTGACTGGTGAGGGGTGGGACTATGCTGCGTAAGGAATACGCAGGTTACTTCCACTCGGACCTCATATTCAATGGTCGAACAGAGGCACTGCACGCATGGCGCGTGACGACAGGTTGTCGAGACGTAGCGCAGGTAACCTCTCGCAAACTGGGCGGTGAGGTGAGGGGCAGTAAGGATTTGCCGGAGGGCCGATGGGAAGTGCTGACCAAATCTCCTGCCGTTGAGATCCTGGTGAGGGAGGTTACCGGCGATGGAATAGCTTTCACCCTGCCTGGAGAAACCGCGATAGGAGAATTCTTCTTCAGGTCTGAGATGTGGAATCCTGAAGATATAGCCAAGGTGTCAGCCGATGGTGATTTGCGTTATAGGCCCTGCCAATTGAAGCTAGAGCCTGTGGAATTCAAGACGCGAACGGGCTTGACAATCCTCTACGTTCTGCCGTCGATCCAATTGACCGCTTCGGGCGTTTAGGCTCTAAGGCTGCAAGTGAGCCCCGGCAAGTCCGTATCCTTGCCGGGGCTCACTTGTGCGGCGCTAGGCGGCCTGAGAGCGGATGTCGGCGCCTGTAATCAGAACGCGTTTTTCAGCGCTCGTGGGGAAAATCTCCACGCGTACCTCAAAACCATTCAAGAGTTCGCGCCGGGCTACGTTATCCTTGGCGTTATTCCATTCATCCGCGACTGTCTTTCCCGTGGGTACCAAGCGCATGCTTGCTGGCCGTTCAGGAAGCTTCTTCAATTCGGATATTTCCCGCCCCATTCGTGCGTACTCCTGCCGGTACCATTCCGCGTCGTCTTCGGCGTCGTACAGGCCTGCTGACCGGTCGTCTCGGAGACGCTTACGGTCCGCCTCTAGCCCTGCGATGCGAGCGGCGTACCCGGTGCCAGGATCGTATTGACGCTTCATGAGCTGCCCGCTGCCGTACCTGGAAAGAAACCAATTGGTGACCTCCTGGTCGAGCCGCTCGCAAGTAATTACAGGCGCAGGCTTGCAATCCTTTGAGGCAGGCACTCCGCGAAGACGAGCATTGCAGCAGTATGCACTTTTCTGCATGCTTTGCTTGGTCCTCCTAATGTGGGCTTTCTCGCCGCAATTTCCGCAGAATGTAATCCCTGTAAGGAGGTATGTTCCTTTCGGAGTTCGAGGCTTATCCTGTTTGGGGGTGGTCTTCTTGATCAATGCATCGCGAGTTGCGCGATCCCATAGAGGGGGAGCGAGTCGCGTAGGATGCCCGTCAGGTCCGATTACGGGGCGTCCTTTATGCATCAGGTAACCGAGAGATCCCTCTCCTGTCAGCAACTCCTTTAGTGTGTCCGTACTCCATGGGCTTCCTTTTACTTCACGACCGTTGGCTTTGTTGCGGTAATCCGCCGGCGACAGAATTCCCTCACGGCTCAGTCGTCCGGCTTCCGTGTGCACGGTTATCGTTCCGGTTTCGTCGGCCAAGATCCTTTCTGCGACCTTCCGGAGAATCTTGGCCGGAATGGGGTCGATTTCTACGCGATCAACCTTTCCGGTCGGAGTCAGGCGCACGAAGCGATATCCGTAGCGGTTCTTTTGCTTGGGCTGCCCAGCGGCGCGAGCCCGTACGGTCTCCTCGCGGTTTCTCTTCTGGATGGCCCGCAACTCCATTTGCGCGCCAAATGACTCCATGGAAAGACGCATCTCGTCGTTGGTGTCGTCGAGGTTCCACGGGCCATCGTGGCCGTAGGTGACGAGCAGGCGGCCAGACTCGTGAATCGCGTACGCGGTGTTGAGTACGTCTCGCTGATTGCGGCCGATCCGGTCGACTGCTGCTCCGACGATGCCCGAGTAAGGGCCAGCCTCGCCACGGAGCCAGGGGCCAAGTCCTGGCCTCGTGAAGGGGTCGGTAGCGCCGGATACTTCCCAGTCATCCGCCCATGCGATGACGTGACCACCCACAGCCTCTGTGGCCTTGAGGACCTGCTCTAACTGCTTCTCAGGGCTGTTAGACGCGTCTGACTTCCGCGAGAGCCGGCGCACACCCACCAGGCACCGCCCGCAACCGTCGTACTCCGTGGTGATCACTCGATCCATGATGTCGGGTTCCTCCGCGAATCGCACGTGTGTTTTGGTCTGCTTGCTGGACGGGACCCGGCTGCACGCGGTGCTGCCCCCGGTGGCCGTCGGCTGCACCTGCCTTTCCCTGCGGGTGGTACGGCCCCGGGCGTTCACGCTGGGCGAACTGGTCGCCGCGGGCACGGTGCCGCCCGGCGGGGACCGGATCCTGCGGGCACTGCTGCGGGCGCGGCTGTCCTTCCTCGTCAGCGGCGGCACGGGCAGCGGCAAGACGACCCTGCTGAGCGCACTGCTCGGGCTGGTCGGACCGGAGGAGCGGATCGTGCTCGCCGAGGACTCCGCGGAGCTGCGCCCCGACCACCCGCACGTCGTCCGGCTGGAGACCAGACCCGCCAACCAGGAGGGCGCGGGCCTGGTCACCCTCGAGGACCTGGTGCGGCAGGCACTGCGGATGCGTCCCGACCGGCTGGTCGTGGGCGAGGTGCGGGGCCCCGAGGTCGTGCACCTGCTGGCCGCGCTCAACACCGGCCACGAGGGCGGCTGCGGCACCGTGCACGCCAACGCCGCGGCGGACGTCCCCGCCCGCCTGGAGGCGCTGGGCACGGCCGCCGGGCTCGACCGGGCCGCGCTGCACAGCCAGTTGGCGGCCGCGCTGTCCGTGGTGCTGCACCTGGTGCGCGACCGGACCGGCCGGCGCCGCATCTCCGAGGTGCACGTGCTGGAGCGGGATCCCTCGGGGCTGGTGCGCACGGTGCCGGCGCTGCGCTGGGGCCCGGAGGCGTTCGCGCGGGAGCGGGGGTGGGAGCGGCTGCGGGGGCTGCTGCGGAGTGAGGCCGGTGGCGAGGCGAGTGGCGACAGCGGTGAAGGAGGCCGGTGCGATGGGTGAGGTGTCGATGGGAGCTGTGCCGACGGCGCAGATGTCGATGGGTGCGGCCCTGGCCTGCGTCGGCGCGGCGGTGTGGCTGACCGGAGGGCGGCACCGCGGGGCGCGGCGGGCGCGGCTGCTGCTCGCGGGCGGCGGGGTGGTGGGGACCGGACCGCCCTCCGTCCCGCAGGTCGTCGGTGAACTGCGGCGCCTGTGCGGCCGGTTGGAGGGCGAGTGGTGGTCGCTGGCCGCCGGGCTGGTGCTGGCGCTGCTGGGCGCCTCGGTCGTTCCGGTCGTCGCGGGGGCGGCCGGGGTGCCGGTGCTGCGACGGCTGCGGCTGGCCCGGGAGGCGCGGCGGGCACGTGAGCGGCGCGGGGACGCGGTGATCGCGTTGTGCGGGGTGCTCGCGGGCGAGGTGCGTGCCGGACGGCAGCCGGGTGAGGCGCTGTTGTGCGCCGCGCGGGACTCCGGCGGGCTCGGTGAGGCCCAGGCGGCCGTGCTCGCCGCGGCGAGGTTCGGCGGGGACGTGCCGGGCGCGCTCGCCGGGGCGGCCCGGCTACCGGGCGCCGAGGGGCTGCTGGGGCTCGCGGCCTGCTGGCGGGTGGCCGTGGACCAGGGCGCCGGGCTCGTGGCCGGCCTCGACCGGCTCGACGCGGCCCTGCGCGCCGAGCGGGACCAACGAGCCGACCTGCGTGCCCAGCTGGCGGGGGCGCGGGCCACGACGGTGATGCTCGCCGCCCTGCCGGTTCTGGGGCTCCTCCTCGGTACGGCCATGGGTGCCGACCCGCTGCACGTACTGCTGCACACCGGGGCGGGGCTGGGCTGTCTGCTGGTCAGCGGGCTGCTGGAGGCCGCCGGGCTGTGGTGGTCGGCGCGGATCGTGCGCGGGGCGGAGGCGGTATGAGCACCGATGTCGTCCACAGGCTGGGGATGACCGTCGCGGCGGTCCTGGCTCTCGGATGGCCGGCCTGGCGCATCGACGTGGCCCGGCGCAACCGCCGGGCGCGGCACCGGCTGGCCGAACTGCTGGCCCGGGAGGCCGCGGCACCCCGGCCGTCCGTCGAGGTACGGGGTCTCATGCGGCGGTGGCTGCCCCTCACCGGCGTGGTGGCCGCCGGGTGGGTGCTGGTCGGCGGAGTCACCGGCGTCGCGGTGGGTCTGGGCGCCGCCGTGGGGCTGTGGCGATGGCGGCGCCGGCAGGGGGACGACCCGGGCAGGACGGCGCAGTCCGACGCCGCGCTGGCCGCCCGCCAACTCCCTCTCGCCGCCGACCTCCTGGCCGCCTGCATCGCGGCCGGGGCCGGACCGGTGGTCGCCGCCCAGGCCGTCGGAGAGTCCCTCGGTGGACCCGTCGGGGAGGGACTCGCACGGGGCGCTGCGGAGGTGCGGCTGGGCGGCGAACCGGCCGACGCGTGGCGCCGGTTGGCCTTGCTGCCGGGCGCCGGTGCCCTGGCCCGGCTGCTGGAGCGGGCGGACGAGTCGGGGCTCCCGGCGGCCGCGCCGGTCGCCCGGCTCGCGGCGGACGCGCGCGCGGACTGGGCGCGGAGCGCGACGGCGCGGGCCCGGCGGGCGGCCGTCCTGGTCAGCGCGCCGGTGGGGCTGTGCTTCCTGCCCGCCTTCATCGTGGTCGGTGTCCTGCCCGTGGTGATCGGGCTGGCGAGCGGAGTGGTGGCAGGAGGTGGTGGGTGACGGAGGCGGCCGAATGGATGAAACCGGCGAAGTGATCAGCCGAGCGATCAGACGAGCGACCAGTGGAAGTAGTCGCACGAACAGACCAACGAACCAGAACCTGACAGGGGTTGGGATGAGCAGGAAACTGAAGCACGCAAGGCGACGGCTGCGGGCCCGGTGGGGCCGGGACGCGGGCATGGTCACCTCGGAGTACGCCATGGGCATCGTCGCGGCGGTGGGGTTCGCCTTGCTGCTCTACGAGGTCGTGACGAGCGGGCAGGTCCGGGCGGAACTGCAGGCCATCGTGAAGCGAGCCCTCAGTGCGCGGATGTGAGCGCGTCCGGGGACGGGCGGCGGACCGGGGGTTCGTGACCGCGGAGGCCGCCGTGGTGCTACCGGTGCTGGTGGCGTTCACCATGACGCTGGTCTGGGGGCTGTTCGTGGTGGCCGCGCAGATCCAGTGTGTGGACGCCGCGCGCACCGGCGCCCGGGCGGCGGCCCGCCAGGACGCCCCCGACGCCGTCGTGGCGGTGACCCGCGAGGCGGCACCGCACGGCGCCGGGGTCACCGTCGCCCGCGAGGGAGACCACGTGCGCGTGACGGTCGTGGCGAAGCCGCCGGTGCTGACCGGCCTGCCCTTCGAGGTGCGGGAGGAGGCCGTGGCCGCGGCGGAGGAGACGGTGGGCGCCGGGGCGACGGCCTCGCCCGCAGGGCAGGGAGCGGGGGCGGGGCCATGAGAGGCCGCTTCCCGGGTCCCTTCCGCGGCCGCTTCCCAGACCGCCGCTCCGACCGGGGATCCGCCACCGTCTGGAGCGTCGTCGCGATCGCCGTGCTGTGCGTGGTCTTCGCCGTCGTCCTCGCCCTGGGCCAGGCCGTGGTCGCCCGGCACCGCGCGGCGGGCGGCGCCGACCTCGCGGCGCTCGCCGCGGCGGACCACTGGGCCGACGGCACCACGGCGGCCTGTGCCAGGGCCGACCGGGTGGCGCGGGCCCAGGGGGCGCGGCTGGTGCGGTGCGCGATCGTGGGCGAGACGTCGGACGTGACGGCGGCGTCGGGCCGGGGGCCGTTCGCGGCGGAGGTCAGATCGCGGGCGGGTCCTGCGGAGCCGGCGGGGACGGGTCCTCCACAGAGTCTCCCGTCCCCCCTTCGGCCGGCTTCTCCTGTGGCGCCCCCCGCAACAGCACGGTGAGCAGCCGCACCGCCCCCCGCTTGTGCAGCGGATCATTGCCGTTGCCGCACTTGGGGGACTGGATGCAGGACGGGCAGCCGGCGTCGCACTCGCAGGAGGCGATGGCCTCGCGGGTGGCGGTGAGCCACTCGCGGGCGGTGTGGAAGGCGCGCTCCGCGAAGCCCGCGCCGCCGGGGTGGCCGTCGTACACGAAGACCGTGGGCAGCAGCGTGTCGGGGTGCAGCGGGACCGACACGCCGCCGATGTCCCAGCGGTCGCAGGTCGCGAAGAGCGGCAGCATGCCGATCGAGGCGTGCTCGGCGGCGTGCAGGGCGCCGCCGAGGATCTCCGGGCTGATCCGGGCCTCGTCCAGCTGGTCCTCGGTAACCGTCCACCACACCGCGCGCGTACGCAACGTACGAGGAGGGAGGTCGAGCTTCGTCTCACCCAGCACTTCACCGGTGATGACACGCCGGCGCAGATACGAGACCACCTGGTTGGTGACCTCCACCGAGCCGTAGCACAGCCGTCCCGCGCCCCAGGGGACCTCGATGTCCGTCTCCAGAACGGAGATCGACGTCGTGTCGCGGGCGATCGTCGAGTACGGCGGGTCGGCCTGCTCGACCAGGGCGACGGAGTCCTCCAGGTCGAGGGCGCGCACCAGGTACGTACGGCCCTGGTGCAGGTGCACCGCGCCCTCGTGCACCGTCGAGTGCGCGGCGGAGGCGTCCACCGTGCCGAGGAGGCGTCCGGTGGCGGCCTCGACGACCTGCACCGGGCGGCCGCCCTCGCCGCGGATGTCGGTCAGGTCGGCCGCCCGTTCCCGGCGGGTCCAGTGCCAGGCCTTCGTACGGCGGCGCAGCAGCTTCGCGGCCTCCAGCTGCGGCAGCAGCTCCGCGCAGGCGGGGCCGAACAGCTCGAGGTCGTCCTCCGTCAGCGGGATCTCCGCGGCGGCCGCGCACAGGTGCGGGGCGAGGACGTAGGGGTTGTCGGGGTCGAGGACGGTGGATTCCACCGGCCGGTCGAACAGGGCCTCGGGATGATGGACCAGGAAGGTGTCCAGCGGGTCGTCGCGGGCGACCAGCACCGCCAGGGCACCCTGGCCGGACCGGCCCGCCCGGCCCGCCTGCTGCCACAGGGACGCGCGCGTGCCCGGGTACCCGGCGATCACCACGGCGTCCAGTCCGGAGACATCCACGCCGAGCTCAAGGGCCGTGGTGGCGGCCAGGCCCAGGAGTTCGCCGGAGTGCAGGGCGCGCTCCAGGGCGCGGCGCTCCTCGGGAAGGTAGCCGCCGCGGTAGGCGGCGACACGCCGGGCCAGGGAGCGGTCCACCTCGGCCAGGCGTTCCTGGGCGATCACCGAGATCAGCTCGGCGCCGCGCCGGGAGCGGACGAAGGCGACCGAGCGGACGCCCTGGACGGTGAGGTCGGTGAGCAGGTCGGCCGTCTCGGCGGTGGCGGTACGGCGGACGGGGGCGCCCTTCTCGCCGTGCAGTTCGGTCAGCGGGGGCTCCCAGAGGGCGAAGACGAGCTCCCCGCGCGGGGAGGCGTCGTCGGCGACCTCGACCACCGGCAGGCCGGTGAGCCGGCGGGCGGCCACGGACGGCTCGGCGGCGGTCGCGGAGGCCAGCAGGAACACCGGCGACGCGCCGTAGCGGGCGCACAGGCGGCGCAGCCTGCGCAGGACCTGGGCGACGTGGGAGCCGAAGACCCCACGGTAGGTGTGGCACTCGTCGATGACGACGTACTTGAGCGTCTTCAGGAAGGAGGCCCAGCGGGGGTGGGAGGGCAGGATGCCGCGGTGCAGCATGTCGGGGTTGGTGAGGACGTAGTTGGCGTACTGGCGGATCCATTCCCGTTCCTCGAACGGAGTGTCGCCGTCGTACACGGCCGGGCGAATCGCGGTGCCCAGAGGTTGTGAAAGTTCCTTCACCGAGCGGCACTGGTCGGCCGCGAGGGCCTTGGTGGGGGCCAGGTACAGGGCGGTGGCCCCTCGGCCGTTCGCCGCCTCGGCGCCGTCCAGAAGGGTGGACAGGACGGGGACGAGGTAGGCCAGGGACTTGCCGGAGGCCGTGCCCGTGGCGACGACCACCGAGTCGCCGTCCAGGGCGTGCTCGGCGGCGAGTGCCTGGTGGGCCCAGGGATGCTCGATGCCGCACGCCCGCACGGCCGCGATCACTTCCGAGCGAATTCGATCAGGCCAAACGGCATGGCGACCCGCGCGCGGGGGCAAGTGCTCCGTATGAGTGATGCGCGAAGCCCGGCTCGGTCCCGAGGCGAGCCGGTCCAGGACCGTGCCCGGCGAGAACCGGGATGCGGGCTGCGCCGGGGGTCGATCGGATCGGTGATTCTTGGCCATCGGCACCGAGTGTGTCACTGGCGTGACGGACAATGGAGCCAAGGCGTCGTGCACGCCTGCCGGTAAGTGATTGAATGCCATCGCGGCTGGCGATACGTCCCAGGGGCTTCAAGCCGAGGTGCCTAAGGGACGACCGCTCGATAGCAAGGTGCTGGAGGATCCGTGGACCTGTCCCTGTCGACCCGTACCGTCGGCGATCGTACGGTCGTCGAGGTCGGTGGCGAAATCGACGTATATACCGCGCCCAAGCTGCGCGAGCAGCTGGTCGAGCTGGTGAACGACGGGAATTTCCACCTCGTCGTCGACATGGAGGGCGTGGACTTCCTCGACTCCACCGGTCTCGGCGTGCTGGTCGGCGGCCTCAAGCGGGTGCGCGCCCATGAGGGCTCGCTGCGCCTGGTCTGCAACCAGGAGCGCATTCTGAAGATCTTCCGAATCACCGGCCTCACCAAGGTGTTCCCGATCCACACCTCGGTCGAGGAAGCGGTGGCGGCCACCGACTGACTCGGGCCACCCGGCTGACCTCGGTCACCGACCGATCCCGGGCCGCCGACGCGCTCCGGTCTCGCTGAGGCGAGCTCCGGGGTGGCGGAGGCGACCCCGGCTGCCGACCGGCCCGTGCCGTCGAGGCGAACCCCGGCCGTCGACCGGCGGCCCGGTCGTCCGGTCGGCCCGTGTCCCGGGCGTCGATCGTCCGGGCGGAAGAATTTCATCAGGGGGCCCGGGTTCGGCGGCCCGGCCCCCGACCGCACGCCCGTAGTTCCGAGGGGGATGCATGGCCACCGTTGAACTCCGCTTCAGCGCGCTGCCCGAGCACGTCAGGACCGCCCGGCTGGTGGCGGCAGCGGTGGCGCGCAGGGCCGGAGTGGACGAGGCCGTACTCGACGAGGTCCGGCTCGCCGTGGGTGAGGCCTGCTCCCGTGCCGTCGGACTGCACCAGAGCGTCGGCATCACGGCGCCGGTGAAGGTGTCGCTGATCGAGGAGGAGAAACAGTTCTCCATCGAGGTCGGCGACGAGGCGCCGCACGCGGTCCCAGGCGCTGCCGCGGCCGGCGGAGCCGCCCCGGACGCCGATGTGGAGGCCGAGGAGGACGAGATGGGCCTCGCTGTCATCAGCGGCCTGGTGGACGATGTGGAGGTCACCACCGGGGAACATGGTGGGTTGATCCGCATGACCTGGCCGACCACACCCCCTGCCACCGCACTCGCCTGAACCTGCACCCACCCTCTGCTTCACCCAAAGGGCCCTGCCCAGCAGGGCCCTTTGTCTTATTGTCCGCACGCCCGCAGAATTCGTGAAGGAATTCACGATCGATCACCCGATAATTTGATCAAGCGTCAATGCCTTTGAGGCATTACCGCTTTCGGGTTCAGTGGCGTGACGTCGATCATTTGCTGAAGAGCACGTGAAGGCCGATTCCGTTTACCGCGCTCTGTTTAGATCACGTTCCGGTACCTAGAATCCGTCCACATCTTGAGCTCAGCCCAAGCGTCAAGGAGGACGAATGGCGGGGCTTTCTACCCCTCATCAGTTGGGCCAACCCACAACCTTCGCAGCCGCAGTACTGACCCACGACAATCGGATCATCGTGGCGGCCATCGCGGCCGTCGCGGTGGCCGCGCTCGTGGTCGCAGGCGTCCTGGTGCGCCAGGTGCTGGCGGCGGGCGAGGGCACCGACAGCATGAAAAAGATCGCGGAGGCGGTCCAGGAAGGAGCCAAGGCCTATCTGGGCCGGCAGCTGCGCACGCTCGGCGTATTCGCCGTCCTGGTGTTCTTCCTGCTCATGCTGCTGCCCGCGGACGACTGGAATCAGCGTGCCGGACGGTCCGTGTTCTTCCTGATCGGAGCGGCGTTCTCGGCGGCCACCGGCTATATCGGCATGTGGCTCGCCGTGCGCAGCAATGTGCGCGTCGCCGCGGCGGCCCGGGAAGCGACTCCGGCGGAGGGTGAGCCGGAAAAGGATCTCACCACCGTCTCGCACAAAGCCATGAAGATCGCTTTTCGCACGGGCGGCGTCGTCGGCATGTTCACGGTGGGGCTCGGCCTGCTGGGCGCCTCCTGTGTGGTGCTGGTGTACGCGGCCGACGCGCCGAAGGTGCTCGAGGGCTTCGGCCTCGGCGCCGCCCTCATCGCCATGTTCATGCGTGTGGGCGGCGGCATCTTCACCAAGGCCGCCGACGTCGGCGCCGACCTGGTCGGCAAGGTGGAACAGGGCATTCCGGAGGACGACCCGCGCAATGCCGCGACCATCGCCGACAACGTGGGCGACAACGTCGGCGACTGCGCGGGCATGGCGGCCGACCTTTTCGAGTCGTACGCCGTGACCCTGGTCGCCGCGCTGATCCTCGGCAAGGCGGCCTTCGGCGACTCCGGGCTCGCCTTCCCGTTGCTGGTGCCCGCGATCGGCGTGATCACCGCGATGATCGGCATCTTCGCGGTCGCCCCGCGCCGCAACGACCGCAGCGGCATGACCGCGATCAACCGTGGCTTCTTCATCTCCGCGGTGATCTCGCTCGCGCTGGTGGCGGCGGCCGTCTTCATCTACCTGCCCGGAAAGTACGCCGACCTCGACGGCGTCACCGACACGGCGATCACGGGCAAGAGCGGTGACCCGCGGATCCTCGCACTGGTCGCGGTCGCCATCGGCATCGTGCTCGCCGCCGTGATCCAGCAACTGACCGGCTACTTCACCGAGACCACCCGCCGTCCGGTCCGTGACATCGGCAAGACCTCCCTCACGGGTCCGGCCACCGTCGTCCTCGCCGGTATCTCGGTCGGCCTCGAATCAGCCGTCTACACCGCTCTGTTGATCGGCCTCGGCGTCTACGGGGCGTTCCTGCTCGGCGGTACGTCGATCATGCTGGCCCTGTTCGCGGTCGCGCTGGCCGGCACCGGCCTGCTCACCACGGTGGGTGTCATCGTCGCCATGGACACCTTCGGGCCGGTCTCCGACAACGCGCAGGGCATCGCCGAGATGTCCGGCGACGTCCAGGGTGCGGGTGCGCAGGTGCTCACCAACCTGGACGCGGTCGGCAACACCACCAAGGCGATCACCAAGGGCATCGCCATCGCCACCGCCGTCCTCGCGGCCTCGGCGCTCTTCGGGTCGTACCGCGACGCGATCACCACCGGAGCGCAGGACGTCGGCGAGAAGCTCTCCGGCAAGGGTGCGCCGATGACCCTGATCATGGACATCTCGCAGCCCAACAACCTCGTCGGCCTCATCGCGGGCGCGGCGGTCGTCTTCCTCTTCTCGGGGCTGGCGATCAACGCGGTGTCGCGGTCGGCGGGTTCGGTGGTCTTCGAGGTGCGGCGGCAGTTCCGCGAGCATCCCGGGATCATGGACTACACCGAGAAGCCGGAGTACGGGCGCGTCGTCGACATCTGCACCAAGGACGCCCTGCGCGAGCTCGCCACGCCCGGTCTGCTCGCCGTGATGGCGCCGATCTTCATCGGGTTCACGCTCGGCGTCGGTGCTCTCGGCGCGTACCTGGCGGGCGCGATCGGCGCGGGCACGCTGATGGCGGTGTTCCTCGCGAACTCCGGCGGTGCCTGGGACAACGCCAAGAAGCTCGTGGAGGACGGCCACCACGGCGGCAAGGGCAGCGAGGCCCATGCGGCCACGGTGATCGGCGACACGGTCGGCGACCCCTTCAAGGACACCGCCGGCCCCGCGATCAACCCCCTGCTGAAGGTCATGAACCTGGTGTCGCTGCTCATCGCGCCCGCGGTCATCCGGTTCTCCTACGGCGACGACAAGAACATCGGCGTTCGGATCGTGATCGCGGTCCTCGCGCTCGTCGTGATCGTCGGTGCGGTGTACGTCTCCAAGCGGCGCGGCATCGCCGTGGGGGACGAGGAGGGAAACGCGGAACGGGTGTCCAAGTCGGCTGATCCTGCGGTGGTTTCGTAGGCGGTCGCAGGGATGCCCTGTTCAAGGGGCGGGCGGGTGGCGCGCGTTGACGTGCTCCCGCCCGCTTTCGCGTGCGGGTGCCGCCTCATCGTGAGCCTTCTCTCGCATGGTTCAAATGGTGTCAATACTGCTCTTAACGGATGTTATGCCTGGGGTGTACTCCGTACTGCGTGTAGATTCCGGGGGCCGAGAGCCATGGAAGGGACCAAACCGGTGAACAAGAAGCTCGCGGCCGCGCTGTCCGGCGGTGCGGTACTGGCAGTGGCGCTGACGGGATGCAGCAGCGGCGACAAGGGCAACCCCAAGCTGGATGCCTGGGCCAAGCAGGTCTGCGACGCGGTGCCGGCACAGGACGCCAAGATCAAGGCTGCCAACGCCGCCATCACGAAGACGGCCTCGGACACCACCAACCCGCCGGAGACCATCCAGAAAACGGACTCACAGGCGTTCCAGGACATGTCCGACGGCTACAAGGCGCTCGCCACGGCCATCAACAACGCCGGGGCGCCGCCCGGCGTGGACGACGGCGCCAAGCGGCAGAAGGACGCCGTCAAGAACCTCAACGACCTCTCCGCGGCCTACGCCGACCTGAAGAAGAAGGTCGACCGTCTGGACACGAAGAACCAGGGGAAGTTCGCCACCGGTCTGCACGACATCGCCACCCAGATGACGGACCTGCAGAAGCAGAGCCAGAGCGGCACCGCCGCCCTGAAGAACCTGGAGCAGGGCGACGTCAAGGAGGCGATCGCCAAGCAGGCCAGCTGCAAGAAGGTGTCCACCTCGGCGTCGGCGTCGGCTTCGGCGACAAGCAGCTGAGCCCGGCTCGCGGGTCACAATGGGGGGCGTGAGTAACGCCACTCTGCCCTCCCTTCCGTCCGCCGACCGCCCCGACGTCGCCGCCCGGCTGCGCGACGCCCTGCTCGGCGCCTCCTTCACCGCCGACGGGCTGCTGGAGCTGCTCGGCGCGCCCGCGTACGCGGCGCTGGCCCGCAGCGAGACCGTGCCCGCGCTCCGGGCGACCCGCGGCGACACACCCCTGGAGGCGCTCGTACGGCTCTTCCTGCTCCAGCAGCCCGTGCCGCACGCGCACGTGGCCGAGGTTCTGCCCGTCGAGGAGTGCCTCCAGAGCGGCTGGCTGGTGCGCACGGGCGGTGACGAGGTCGCCGCGACCGTGGACGTACGGCCGTACGGCGGGCCCGGGGGCGAGGACTGGTTCATCGTGTCCGACCTCGGGTGCGCGGTCGGCGGCGCGGGTGGCATCGGCAGCCGGGACGAGGGGGTCGTCCTGGGCGTGGGCGGGGCATCCACGACCCTCGCGGGCATCACCGTCCGTACGCCCGTCGCCTCAGCGCTCGACCTCGGCACCGGCTCCGGCATCCAGGCGCTGCACGCCTCACGGCACGCCACGCGCGTGACGGCGACCGACCTCAACCCGCGCGCGCTGCACATCACCGCGCTGACCCTCGCGCTGTCCGGCGCCCCGGCCGCCGACCTGCGCCAGGGGTCGCTGTTCGAGCCCGTCAAGGAGGGGGAGACGTACGACCTGATCGTGTCCAACCCCCCCTTCGTGATCTCGCCTGGCGCCCGGCTGACGTACCGCGACGGCGGGATGGGCGGGGACGATCTGTGCCGCTCGCTCGTTCAGGGAGCGGGGGAACGGCTGAACGTGGGCGGGTTCGCGCAGTTCCTCGCCAACTGGCAGCACGTGGAAGGGGAGGACTGGCAGGACAGGCTCAGGTCGTGGGTGCCGCGCGGGTGCGATGCCTGGATCGTGCAGCGCGAGGTGCAGGACGTCACGCAGTACGCCGAACTGTGGCTCAGGGACGCGGGCGACCACCGCGGTGACCCGGCCGAGTACCAGGCGCGGTACGACGCCTGGCTGGAGGAGTTCGAGGCGCGGAAGGTCAAGGGGGTGGGCTTCGGCTGGATCACACTGCGCAGGACCGATGCCGCCGAGCCCTCGGTCACCGTGGAGGAGTGGCCGCATTCGATCGAACAGCCGCTCGGTGACACGGTCCGGGCCCACTTCGAACGCCTCGACTACCTGCGGGAGCACGACGACGCGGCCCTGCTCACCGGGCACTTCAGGCTCGCCGCCGAGGTGGTCCAGGAGCAGGTCGGGCTGCCCGGCGCCGAGGACCCGGAGCACGTGGTGCTGCGCCAGCACCGCGGGATGCGCCGGGCCACCAAGGTCGACACCGTCGGCGCCGGTTTCGCGGGCGTCTGCGACGGCACGCTCAGCGCGGGCCGCATCCTGGACGCCATCGCCCAGCTGCTGGGCGAGGACCCGGTGGTGCTCCGCGACCGCACACCGGCGCAGATCCGGCTGCTGGTGGAACAGGGATTCCTGGAACCGGTGGACTGAGGCGCGCAGGGGCGGGGGCCGTCGGCCCAGGGCTGTCGGGACGAGGCCACGTGGTCGGGCGCCGGCCTCGGAGCGCCGGGAGGAGGTCACCCGGGGCCGTGTGCCGGGCCGAGGCCGCCGGGCTCGGGTTCACACCGGGTCCGGGTGGTCGGGCTGGGGTTACGGGGCCGGCGGCTGGGGTGAGGCCGCCCGGGCTGAGTTCTGTGGGGCTGGGTCCCCGGCCGAAGTCGTCGGACTGGACCGTCGGGCCGGGGGCCAGCAGGCCTGGGTTCGCAGGCCGGGGTCGGCAGGCCTGAGTTCGCCGGGCCGGGCCACCCGGCTGAGGGGCGCCAGGTCCGGCGGTGGCCGGATCGAGGGTACGGACCGTGCCGTCGGCGTGCGGGCACCGGGCTGAAGCCCGTTGTCCGAGGGGCGCCTGGCCGGGGCGACCGGGCTGAAGCCCGACGGCTCACGGCCACCCGGCCGGGCCGCTCGGTTCGGGCCGGTAGCCCGCCACGCACCGGCGACCGCCCGCCCGCCCACCACCGCGTCCGCAGGCGTCGGAAACCGGCCAAGAAGCGCGGGAACCGGATGCGCACGCCCGTCGGACGCGCCGATCGCAAGAAATCGACCGGAAAAATACCGGGACCCCACCGATCACCCGGGGGCGCTCGAAGGGGCGTGCGCAGGGGTGCCGGCCCGGCGTTCACCTCGGGTTCGCCCGCCCGCCGCCCGCGCGTGTCAGTCTCCCCGCGCTGGGGACTCGCGGACGGCGGAAAAGGGGCACAAAGGATCATGGAGAGCGGACCGGCGATCTTCGCGGGAGCGGTGTTCGCCCTGCTCGGGGCCGCACTGCTGGTGTGGACCGCCACCCGGGTCCGGCGCGGCGAGCCGGTCGCTCTCGGTGTGAACCAGGTCGCATCGGCGACCCTGGCGGGGCTCGCCGCGGTGATCGCGCTGAGCCTCGGAACGTACTGCCTGACCCGCATCTGAAGGCGGCGCGCGCCATACCGGCGAGTAAGGGGAGCGTCACGCTCCGGACAGGGGCGGACGGGTGGCTGAGGACTCCGGGCGGCAGGAAGGGCGGTAGTCGGGTTACCGTTCGAGTGGCCGTTGCGGGCTTTTCCCGTTTGACACGGGGGCGGGATGTACCGTCACACTCCGCAGCGTCACCAGTACCTCACCCCGGGAGCAAGGCCTGGGGAGGCCCCAGCGTCGACCGGAGAGAAGAGCGAAGTTGTCCCCGACCAGCGAGACCGCACAGGGCGGCCGCCGACTCGTCATCGTCGAGTCGCCTGCCAAGGCGAAGACGATCAAGGGCTATCTCGGCCCCGGCTACGTCGTCGAAGCGAGCGTCGGGCACATCCGCGACCTCCCCAACGGCGCCGCGGAGGTGCCCGAGAAGTACACCGGCGAGGTCCGCCGCCTCGGCGTGGACGTCGACCACGACTTCGAGCCGATCTATGTCGTCAACGCCGACAAGAAGGCCCAGGTCAAGA
Organism: Streptomyces sp. NPDC051636; assembly: GCF_044453765.1. NCBI lineage: Bacteria > Bacillati > Actinomycetota > Actinomycetes > Kitasatosporales > Streptomycetaceae > Streptomyces > Streptomyces sp. NPDC051636. Next base: position 19,481 of record NZ_JBITDA010000030.1, read on the forward strand.
AGCTCAAGGACCTGCTGAAGGACTCCGACGAGCTCTTCCTCGCCACCGATGAGGACCGCGAGGGCGAGGCCATCGCGTGGCACCTCCTGGAGGTCCTCAAGCCCAAGGTCCCGGTCAAGCGGATGGTCTTCCACGAGATCACCAAGGACGCCATCCGCGAGGCCGTCGCCAATCCGCGCGACCTCAACCAGCGCATGGTCGACGCCCAGGAGACCCGCCGCATCCTCGACCGCCTCTACGGCTACGAGGTCTCGCCGGTCCTGTGGAAGAAGGTCATGCCGCGCCTGTCGGCGGGCCGTGTCCAGTCCGTCGCCACCCGTCTCGTCGTGGAGCGGGAACGCGAGCGCATCGCGTTTCGTTCCGCTGAGTACTGGGACCTGACGGGCGCCTTCGCGACCGGCCGCGCGGGGGACCCGTCGGACCCGTCGTCGCTGGTCGCCCGTCTGCAGACCGTCGACGGCAGGCGGGTCGCGCAGGGCCGCGACTTCGACTCCCTGGGACAACTCAAGAGCGACAGCACCCTGCACCTCGACGAGGCCAACGCCCGCGCCCTCGCCGCCGCCCTGGAGAACACCAGCTTCTCCGTGCGGTCCGTCGAGTCCAAGCCGTACCGCCGCTCGCCGTACGCCCCGTTCCGTACGACGACGCTGCAGCAGGAGGCCAGCCGCAAGCTCGGCTTCGGCGCGAAGGCGACCATGCAGATCGCGCAGAAGCTGTACGAGAACGGCTACATCACGTACATGCGTACGGACTCCACGACCCTGAGCGACACGGCCATCTCCGCCGCCCGCGCCCAGGTCACGCAGCTGTACGGCGCCCAGTACCTGCCGGACTCGCCCCGCACGTACGCCGCGAAGGTCAAGAACGCGCAGGAGGCGCACGAGGCGATCCGCCCCTCGGGTGATCGTTTCCGCACCCCCGCGGAGACCGGCCTGACCGGCGACCAGTTCAAGCTCTACGAGCTGATCTGGAAGCGGACCGTCGCCTCCCAGATGAAGGACGCGACCGGCAACAGCGTGACCGTGAAGATCGGCGGCACCGCGGCCGACGGCCGGGACGTCGAGTTCAGCGCGTCCGGCAAGACGATCACCTTCCACGGCTTCCTGAAGGCCTACGTCGAGGGCGCCGACGACCCGAACGCCGAGCTCGACGACCGCGAGCGCCGGCTTCCGCAGGTCTCCCGGGGCGACGCACTGCGCGCCGAGGAGATCACGGTCGACGGGCACGCCACCAAGCCCCCGGCCCGCTACACCGAGGCCTCGCTGGTCAAGGAGCTGGAAGAGCGCGAGATCGGCCGCCCCTCGACGTACGCGTCGATCATCGGCACGATCCTCGACCGCGGCTATGTGTTCAAGAAGGGCACGGCCCTGGTGCCGTCCTTCCTGTCCTTCGCCGTGGTCAACCTCCTGGAGAAGCACTTCGGGCGGCTCGTGGACTACGACTTCACCGCCAAGATGGAGGACGACCTCGACCGCATCGCGCGCGGCGAGGCACAGGCCGTGCCGTGGCTGAAGCGGTTCTACTTCGGTGAGGGCACGGCCGCGGGCGAGGCCGCCGACGCCGGCAACGGCGACGGGGACCACCTCGGCGGCCTCAAGGAACTGGTGACCGACCTGGGCGCGATCGACGCCCGCGAGGTGTCCTCGTTCCCCGTGGGCGACGGCATCGTGCTGCGCGTCGGCCGGTACGGTCCGTACATCGAGCGCGGCGAGAAGGACACCGAGCAGCACCAGCGCGCCGACATCCCGGAGGACCTGGCGCCGGACGAGCTGACCGTCGAGCTGGCCGAGGAGCTGCTGGCCAAGCCGAGCGGCGACTTCGAACTGGGCACCGACCCGGAGACCGGCCACCAGATCATCGCCAAGGACGGCCGCTACGGCCCGTACGTCACCGAGGTGCTCCCCGAGGGCACCCCGAAGACCGGCAAGAACGCCGTCAAGCCGCGTACGGCCTCGCTGTTCAAGTCGATGTCGCTGGACACGGTCACGCTTCAGGACGCGCTCAAGCTGATGTCGCTGCCGCGTGTCGTCGGCACGGACGCGGACGGCGTGGAGATCACCGCGCAGAACGGCCGCTACGGCCCGTACCTGAAGAAGGGCACGGACTCGCGCTCGCTGCAGTCCGAGGACCAGATCTTCACGATCACGCTGGAGGAGGCGCAGGCGATCTACGCCCAGCCCAAGCAGCGTGGGCGTGCCGCCGCCAAGCCGCCGCTGAAGGAGCTGGGCGAGGACCCGGTCAGCGGAAAGCCGGTCGTCGTCAAGGACGGTCGCTTCGGGCCGTACGTCACCGACGGGGAGACCAACGCGACGCTGCGCTCCGGCGACAGCGTCGAGACGATCACCCCGGAGCGCGGCTTCGAACTGCTCGCCGAGAAGCGGGCGAAGGCGCCCGCCAAGAAGACGGCGAAGAAGGCGACCGCGAAGAAGGCCGCCCCGGCGAAGAAGACCGCTGCCAAGAAGACGGCCGCGAAGAAGACGACGACGGCAGCGAAGAAGACCACCGCCAAGAAGACCACCGCGAAGAAGGCGACGGCTTCCAAGGCGGCGGAGGACTGAGCGGGGCTGAGGACCGAGGATCCGGCACCCGCTGATCCTTCACGTCGGCTTCGCGAAACGCACGCCCCGGCATCACTTTGGTGTCGGGGTGTGCGCACGTTCGGACGGTCGCGTCGGGCTGTCAGCCGCTGCCGATAGGCTGAAAGCATGACGCGAGCCGAGCAGCCCACGGCCCACAACCCGGCCCCCGACGACGCCCTGGTGGCGGACTCCCGTGAGCGCGCCGTCCGTGCGCTGTTGCGACGGCCGCGGCTGAGGCGGCTGTGGAGCGCGCAGCTCGTGAGCGGTGTCGGCGACACCCTCGCCCTCCTCGTCCTGGTCGTGCTCGCCCTCCAGGCGGCGATCGCCGAGGGCTCCTTCGGCGGCGGCTACCGGGGCGTGGCGTTCGCAGTGGCGACCGTCTTCGCGGCGCGCATCCTGGCGACCCTGCTCTTCGGCGCCGTCCTCCTCGGACCGCTCACCTCGCTCACCTCCCCGGACGGCCCGCTCGACCGACGCTGGACCATGGTCGGCGCCGACGGACTGCGCGCCGCGCTGCTGATCGTCGCCCCGCTGTGGATCGACTGGACCCCGGCCGACGCGCTGGCGGTCCTGTTGGTCACCGCCTTCGTCACCGGGGTCGCCGAGCGCTTCTGGACCGTGTGCCGGGAGAGCGCCGCCCCCGCACTGCTCCCCCCGCCGCCCCCGGAGGGCGCGACGGTACGGCCGCTGCCCGACCACATGGACGCCCTGCGCCGCCTGTCACTGCGGACCGGCTTCCTGGCGATCCCCCTCGCGGCCGCCGCCCTCGTCGTCGCGGCGCTGCTCAACAACCTGCTGGGCGCCGGGATCGCCTGGTTCGCCCAGCACCAGGCGGCCCTCGGGTCGTACGTGGCGGCCGGGATGTTCGCCGCATCCCTGTCCGTGCTGACCTCCCTGGAGCTGCCCGCCACCCGCACCCCCCGCGCGCGGTCCCCGCTCGAGGGACTGCGCCGCCCCAGGACCGGCACGGTTGTCGACAAGGGCCGTACGGGGGCGCTTCCGCTGCTCGTCCTGGCCTGCGCCGCCGTCGCCGCGGCGGTCTCCGCCGCCGTGGCCGTGGCCGTGCTGCACGCCAAGGACCTGGGCGGCGGCCCGGTGCTGTACGGGCTGCTGGTGCTCGCGCTGACCGGCGGAGTCGTCCTCGGCATCCGTACGGCGCCCGCCGTCCTGCCCTCCCTCTCCCGCCGCAGGCTGCTGGCGCTGGCGATCGCCTTCGCCGGTATCGCGCTGCTCGCCGCCGGTCTCGTCCCGGACGTCACCACCGTGCTGCTGATCGCCGCGCTGGCTGGCGTCGGCGCGGGCGTCGCCGCCAACACCGGGCACACGCTGCTCGACCAGGAGGCCGAGGACTACCGCCGGCCGCGCACCACCGAGCACCTGCACGCGGTCGTACGGGTCTTCGTGGCGCTCGGCGCGCTCATCGCGCCCCTGGTGGCGGCGCTCATCGGCCCGCACCGCCTGGAGAACGGCAAGTTCGTCTTCGCGCACGGCGGCGCCGCCTTCACACTGATGCTGGTCGGCGCGCTGCTGCTGCCGGTGGCCGCGCTGGTGCTGGCCAAGGTCGACGACCGCTCCGGCGTGCCGCTGCGGCACGACCTGCGGGACGCGCTGCTCGGCGGCGACGACCCCGCGACGGTCCCCGCGGACAAGGGTTTCTTCATCGCCCTGGAGGGCGGCGACGGCGCCGGCAAGTCCACCCAGGCCGAGGCCCTCGCCGAGTGGATCAGGGCCAAGGGCCACGAGGTCGTGCTCACGCGCGAGCCCGGGGCGACGCCGGTGGGCAAACGGCTGCGCTCCATCCTGCTGGACGTGTCGTCGGCGGGCCTGTCGCACCGCGCGGAGGCGCTGCTGTACGCCGCCGACCGGGCGGAACACGTCGACACCGTCGTACGGCCCGCCCTGGAGCGGGGGGCCGTCGTCATCTCCGACCGGTACATCGACTCGTCGGTGGCCTACCAGGGAGCGGGCCGCGACCTGTCCCCGACCGAGATCGCCCGCATCAACCGCTGGGCGACCAACGGACTGGTCCCGCACCTGACCGTCCTGCTGGACGTCTCCCCGGAGGCCGCCCGGGAGCGGTTCACGGAGGCGCCGGACCGGCTGGAGTCGGAGCCCGCCGAGTTCCACGCGCGCGTGCGGGCCGGTTTCCTCACCCTCGCCGCCTCCGACCCGGGCCGCTACCTGGTCGTGGACGCGGGGCAGGAGCCCGAGGCCGTCACGACCGTGATCCGGCACCGGCTCGACACCGTCCTGCCGCTGTCCGAGGCGGAGATCAAGGCCCGGGAGGAGGCGCGGAAGAAGGCCGAGGAGGAGGCCCGCCGCAAGGCCGAGGAAGAGGCCGCCCGCAAGGCCGAGGAGGAGCGCCTGGAGCGTGAGCGCCAGGAGCAGCTGGCCCGGCTGCGCGCCGAGGAGGAGGAGCGCAAGCGGCGCGAGCTGGAGGAGGCGCAGCGGCGCGAGGCCGAACGGCAGGCGGAAGAGGCCCGGCAGCGGGCCGAGGAAGCCCGCAGGCGTGCCGAGGAGGAGCGGGCCCGGCTCCTCGCCGAGGAGAAGGCCCGCGCCGAGGAGGAGGCCCGCCGCAAGGCCGAGGAGGAGCGCCGGCGCCGGCAGGCCGAGGAGGAGGCCCGGCTGCGCGCCGAGGCCGAGGCGCTGCGCCTGGAGAAGCAGCGCAAGGCCGAGGAGGCGCTGCTGCGCGCCGAGGAGGCCCGCAGAGCGGCCGAGCGGGCAGCGGCAGAGGCACAGGCCGGGCCGCGTCCGGGGGTGCCCGACGCCGCCGCGGTCCCGCCGGAGGCGGCGACCGTTCCCACGCCCGTGGTGACGCCGACGAACGCCTCGGGCGGACCGGTGGAGGAGACGGCCGTACTGCGGCCCGTCCGGGACGGGGACGCCGCGGGCGGACCCGGCTCCGGCCCCGACGCCGAGGTGACGGCGGAACTGCCGCAGCCGCCGGTCACCCCCGGCGCGGCGGACGAGACGGCGGTGCTGCCGCCGGTGCCGCCCGGCGCGGCGGATGAGACGGCCGCACTGCCACCGGTGGCTCCAGGCGCGGCGGACGAGACCGCCGTACTCCCCCCGGTGCGGGGCGACGATCCCGCGAACCGGGTGCCGCCGGGGTTCTTCCGGGACGAGCGGGCGGCGGGGCCCGATGGTTCCGAGGGCCGTACGCGGGAGCTGCCGCAGGTCGACGAGGACGGGGCGCCCCGGCGGCGGGAGCGGCCCGACTGGGCCGAGGAGACACCGCTGGACGACCTGCCGACGCTGGCGGACGAACTGCTCGGACCGCACGGGAACGACGAGGAGCCCGGCGAGGGGCGTTGGCAGGGCCGGGGGCGCTGAGCCCCCTTCGCCCGCCGGCCCGGCCGTTGTCAGTGCCGCCCCGCACAATGGATTGCGCAAGGTGAACGTGACGGAAGGGCGGCGTGACCCATGACCGTGTGGGACGACCTCGTCGGGCAGGAGAAGGTCGCCGAGCTGCTCGACGGCGCGGCTCGGGACGCCGACGCCCTCGTCACCGCGGCCGCCGCCGACACGCCCGTGCCGGAGACCTCGCGGATGACGCACGCCTGGCTGTTCACGGGCCCGCCCGGCGCGGGCCGCAACCAGGCGGCGCGCGCCTTCGCCGCCGCGCTGCAGTGCGTGAGCCCCGACCGCGCCCTCGGCGGAGCCCCCGGCTGCGGCTTCTGCGACGGCTGCCACACGGCGCTGGTCGGCACCCACGCGGACGTCACCACGGTCGCCGCGGTCGGCGCCGAGATCCTGGTCAAGGACATGCGGGACACCGTCCGCAAGTCGTTCACCGCGCCGGCGAACGGCCGCTGGCAGATCATCCTCGTCGAGGACGCCGAGCGGCTGAACGAGAAGTCGGCCAACGCCGTCCTCAAGGCCGTGGAGGAGCCCGCCCCTCGCACGGTCTGGCTCCTGTGCGCACCCTCGCTCGAGGACGTCCTGCCCACCATCCGCTCCCGCTGCCGCCACCTCACGTTGCGTACGCCGGCGGTTGACGCCGTCGCCGGCATGCTCGTACGACGCGAGGGCGTCGAGCCCGACGTGGCCGTCGCCGCGGCTCGCGCCACACAGGGCCATGTCGACCGGGCCCGCCGCCTGGCCACCGACCCGGCCGCCCGTGAGCGCCGCGCCGCCGTGCTGCAGCTGCCGCTGCGGCTGGACGAGGTCGGCGCCTGCCTCAAGGCCGCCCAGGAGCTCGTCGACGCCGCGGCGGAGGACGCCAAGCAGCTCGCCGAGGAGATGGACGGCAAGGAGACCGAGGAGCTGAAGGCGGCCCTCGGCGCGCCCCAGGGCGGGCGGCTGCCGCGCGGCACGGCGGGCGTGATGAAGGACCTGGAGGAGATGCAGAAGCGGCGCAGAACGCGTACACAGCGCGACAGCCTGGATGTCGCCCTGGGCGACCTCACCGCCTTCTACCGCGACGTCCTCGCCCTCCAGCTCGGCTCCCGCGTGGCCATCGCCAACGCGGACGCCGAGGACACCCTGGAGCGGATCGCCCGGGGCAGCTCACCGGAGGCCACGCTCCGCCGCATCGAGGCGATCGCCGCCTGCCGGGAGGCCCTCGACCGCAACGTGGCGCCGCTGCTGGCGGTGGAGGCGATGACGATGGCCCTGAGAGCGGGGTGAACCAGCGCACACAGGTTGACGGGCCTCACACGTAAGAGGCACGGCGCACACATAGGGCATTCGAACCATGACACAGCGTTACGATCGCCTGATGCACCTCAGGCGAATCCTCCGCCCGACCGCCCGAACCACGACCTGGGCCCGGCCCCGAAGGGTGGCCGTACCCCTCCTCGCGGCCGCCGCGCTGCTCGTCTCCGCCTGCTCCTCCGGTAGCGCGTCGAGTGCGGCCGAGGCGGCGCTCGCCGCGCTGCCCCGCTCCACCCCCTCCTCCCTCGCGCCGTACTACGCGCAGAAGCTGGCCTGGCGCAGCTGCGGTGTCCCCGGTTTCCAGTGCGCGACCCTGAAAGCCCCGCTGGACTTCGCAAAGCCCGCCTCGGGTGACATCCGGCTCGCCGTCGCCCGCAAGAAGGCCACCGGCAAGGGAAAGCCCCTCGGCTCGCTCCTGGTCAACCCGGGCGGGCCGGGCGGTTCGGCGGTCGCCTACCTGCAGCAGTACGCCGGCGTCGGCTACCCGGCCGGGGTCCGCGCCCGCTACGACATGGTCGCGATGGACCCGCGCGGCGTCGCCCGCAGCGAACCCGTCGAATGCCTCAGCGGGCGGCAGATGGACGCGTACACCCAGACGGACGTCACCCCCGACGACCAGAAGGAGACGAACGCCCTGGTCAAGGAGTACCGGAAGTTCGCCGAGGGCTGCGGGGCGCACGAGCCTGCACTGCTGCGCCACGTCTCCACGGTGGAGGCGGCCCGGGACATGGACATCCTGCGGGCCGTGCTGGGCGACCGGAAGCTGAACTACGTAGGGGCGTCGTACGGGACATTCCTCGGGGCGACGTACGCGGGCCTGTTCCCGGAGCGTGTGGGCCGGATGGTCCTGGACGGCGCGATGGACCCCTCCCTCTCCGCGCGCCGCCTGAACCTGGACCAGACGGCGGGTTTCGACACGGCCTTCCAGGCCTTCGCCAAGGACTGCGTCCGTCACAGCGACTGCCCGCTCGGCCACAAGGGCACGACGCCCGCCCAGGTCGGCGACCACCTCAAGGCCTTCTTCCACAAGCTCGACGGCCACCCCGTCCCGACCGGCGACCGGGACGGCCGCAAGCTCGGCGAGGCCCTCGCCACGACCGGGGTGATCGCCGCGATGTACGACGAGGAGGCCTGGCCCCAGCTGCGGGCGGCGCTCACCTCGGCGATGAAGGGCAACGACGGCTCGGGCCTGCTGGCACTCTCCGACAGCTACTACGAGCGCGACTCCGGCGGCCGCTACACCAACCTGATGTTCGCCAACGCCGCCGTGAACTGCCTGGACCTGCCGGCCGCGTTCTCCACACCCGAGCAGGTGAAGGAAGCCCTCCCCGCCTTCGAGAAGGCGTCTCCGGTCTTCGGTGAAGGCCTGGCCTGGGCCTCCCTGAACTGCGCGTACTGGCCGGTGAAGCCCACGGGCGAACCCCACCGCATCCAGGCCAAGGGCGCGGCCCCGATCGTCGTGGTCGGCACCACCCGCGACCCGGCCACCCCCTACCGCTGGGCCCAGTCCCTCTCCCGCCAGCTCACCTCGGCCCGCCTGCTCACCTACGTCGGCGACGGCCACACCGCCTACGGCCGGGGCAGCGCCTGCATCGACTCCGCGATCAACACCTACCTCCTCCACGGCACACCCCCCGCCCCGGGCAAGCGCTGCACATAACCGGCCCACCGCCCCGGCGCACGCCCCGGAGTCCCCGCTCCGGGGCGTGTACGAAGCACCCCGGGAAACTGTGTAGACTTACCGACGTTGCTGATCGCACCATGGTGCGGACAGCGCGCCGCTTTAGCTCAGATGGCCAGAGCAACGCACTCGTAATGCGTAGGTCTCGGGTTCGAATCCCGAAAGCGGCTCAGTCGAGGACCAGGTCAGAGACTATCTGACCTGGTCCTTTTTGCTTTTCTTAACCTTTCGCGTCACCTTACGGAGGCGCTGGAGTGCAGGCTCGGCCTCGGGTGAGGTCGAGGCGTGGCCATCAGTGCCGATTGCACTGCACCCGTGCGGCCAAGCCCCGGCGATCCTCGGGCAAGTGGTCTGCGGTGGGACTGTAGGACTCTGATAAAGGTGTCACCGCGTGGAGGTTGAGCCGTGCCTGACCCGGCTCAACCTCCACGCGGACTTATCTCTTCGGCGGTCTTGTGGGCGCCGCGGCGGGTGGCGTTCTTGGGGATCTCCTCCAGCGTCGTGACCACGACCGCCTCCACCTGATCAACGCTGATGGTGGGCGGCCGGCCCGGCCGGGGCTCGTCGACCAGGCCGTCCAGCCGCTCCGCCGAAACCGGCGCCGCCACTTGCGGACGGTGTCGGCGGCCACCCGCAACTCGCGGGCGACCACGACGACCGGTGGTACCTCCGGACCCGCGCACGCCAGCACGATCCGCCCGCGCAGGGCCAGCGCCTGGGCCGACGACGCCCGCCGCGTCCACCGCTCCAACACCGCCCGCTCGCCATCAGACAGCAGCAACGGCTCCAGCTTCGGGCCCGACGAGGAATTGGCGCACAGCAGCAGAAGTCACACAAGTACTAACGATCAACTACTGGCGCAGGACACTAGGAGCTCGTGGCCACGGGTTCCGGCTCCCGCTCGCGGGCCGGCTGCGGGAGGTCGACCGGCTTTGCGTAGACGCGGGACAGCAGCGGCCCGGTCATCACCGTCGTCACCACGGCCATCACGACCATCAGCGAGTAGAGCGAGCCGTCCAGCAGCCCGAGTTGGAGTCCGACACCGAGGATCACCAGCTCGGTCAGCCCGCGGGTGTTCATCAGCACGGCGAGCGCCGAGGCCGGCCGGGGCGGCAGGCCCTGGCTACGGGAGCCGAGGTAGGTGCCGCCGAACTTACCGACGAGCGCGACCAGGAGGATCACGCCCAGCTGGGCGAACTCTCCGGAGCCGAGCCCGCCCAGGTCGACCTTGAGGCCGGCCACCACGAAGTACACCGGCAGCAGCAGCGAGGTGACCTGGCCCGTCCGGCCGTGGATCTCGGTGCGGATGGCGTCCGCGCCGGCCCGGGGCATCACCACGCCGAACAGGAACGCGCCGAAGATGAAGTGCATCCCCATCGCCTCGGTGGCCGCCGCGGACAGCAGCGCACCGATCAGCACCACGGCGAACTTCTGCGGGCCGAGCGGAACGGCCTGTCCGCCCGGGGCCAGCAGAGCGCGCAGCAGCGGGCGCACCACCAGCAGCATCACCGCGAGGAACGGCACGGTGAGCACCACCAGCCAGTGCTCCGAGCCGCCGCCGACCGCCGCCTGCACGCCGGCCAGCGCCGTCCAGGCGACCACGTCGACCGCGGCGGCTACGGCCAGCGCGAGGCTGCCGACCGCGGTGTTGCCCAGACCCCGGTCGGTGAGGATCCGGGCGAGCACCGGGAACGCCGTCACCGAGACGGACAGTCCGATGAAGACGACGAACGCCGCGTGGTTGTGGCTGCCGTGGCCGTGCAGCAGGTAGAACGCCAGCGGGATGCCGAGCGCGAAGGGTACGAGGGTGGAGCCGAGCACCGCTCCGGCGGCGACCCGGCCCCGGCCCCGCAGCTTGCCGCTCTCCAGCTCGAGCCCGACCCCGAACATGAACAGGGCGACCCCGACGTCGGCCATCCCGGTGAGCAGCGGGCGGATGCCGACCGGGAAGAGCGCGTCCGACACCGCCCCGTGCAGCAGGGTGGGGCCGAGCAGCACGCCCGCGAGGATCTCGCCCACCACGGCCGGCTGCTGGATCCGGACCGCCAGATGGCCGAGGCCGCGGGCCAGGAAGAGGATCAGCGCGATGTCGACGAACAGCAACTGCACCTGATGACTGGTCATATCCCGTATGCCTCGCTCAGATAATCCGACTAGGGCTCACCGTCATGGTCGAACTGGCGGTCCGGCGCATCGCGGACCTCGCCACCTCGGGGACCCCGCAGATGGAGACCGTGACAAGCGGCTACCGCTTCGCCTTCGTGACCGCCGCGATCGTGCTGCTGGTCGGTGCGCTGGGGCGCGGCTGCTGATGCAGCGCACCCGAGTGCCGTCGAACGAGCAGGGCGCCGACGGGCAGCCGACCGACCTCGGATTGGAGATCCCGTGAACCCTTACCGTGGCTACTGGCTCGGCCTCCTCCCGCAGCTGCCCCCGGCCCCCGCGCTGCCTTCCGCGCCCAGGCCAGCGGGCGCGGAGGGCAACTGGTCAATCGAGAAGCAGGTTTACGTGCCGGCGTCGGAGCGCCGCCGGCGGCTGGAGGAGCGCGAGCGGGCCGCCGGCGCGGATCGGTCGATCACCGCGCCGAACCCCTCGCCCACCGGTGGCCGACTACGGGAGCACCGACGCCGCTTCGTGACCCTGCTCCTGGGAAGTCACGGCCCGAATCCCCAGCCGCGGCTGCATGACCAGATGCAGGCCGCTCACGGCGTCATAGAGGTCATTGGCGTCGATGACCCCCGGTGCCGCGGTGAGACGCGCGCCGGGCGCGGTGTCACCCTGCGCCCGTGCCTGCGCCACCGCCGCGGCGATGAGCAACTGCTGCACCGGTGAGGGCTCTCCGGTCGTCGCCTTCTCGATGATCTCATGGATCGGTCGCCCGCCTCGGCCCGCTGCGTCCGCCGCCTCACGCATGTCGGTCAGGCCCGCGGTGATCTCACCGAACGACTGCGCTGAGGAGTGCCAGTGCTCCGGCTCCTGCCGGGCCAGGGTCTCGGCCAGCGCGAAGTAGCGGTCCTTGCCGGCGTGCTTCTGGTAGAACCCGGCGACAAGAGTGAAGAGTCGCTGGTACGCGTTGCGGAACAACGACTCGTAGAAAGCAAGCGCCTCGCGCTCGCTGACCTCGCCGTCGGCGATTGCCACGACCGAGGCCGCCGCGAGCAACCCGCTGTACATGCCGAGGTGAACACCGGTGGAGAGCAGCGGATCGAGGAAACACGCCGCGTCTCCCAGCAGGAAGTGACCGGGGCCACAGAAGCTGTCGGCGACATACGAAAAGTCCTGTTCCACCCGGGCTCCGGGCTGGAAGGTGCCCTTGGCCAGTATCTCTCGTACGGCGGGCGACTCGTCGACCATCTTCAGGAGCATCTCGTCGAGCGAGCCGAACTCCTTGCGGCGCTCGACGAAAATCGACTTGTGTGCGACGAACCCGACACTGAAGCGGTTGTCCCGCAGCGGGATGACCCAGTACCAGCCCTCGGGTGAGGAGATGACATTGATACCGCCGGACGGGCTGCCGGGCAGCAGTTCACCGCCCTCCCAGTACCCCCAGATCGCCACATTGCGGAAGATCTCTTGGGGTTGCCGGTTGTTGAAGTGCTGAGCGCTGATGAGGCCGGCCCGGCCCGAGGCATCGAGGACGAAGTCGGCCCGCGAGATTTGTTTGGCCTTGTCGCCAGGCGCTGTCCACTCCACACCGGTCGCGCGGTCGCCCTCGAAGACGACCCGGTGGACATGCGCCCCCTGCACGACCTGGGCGCCGCTTTCACTCGCGTGATCCAGCAGCACGGTGTCGAAATCGTCGCGGTCGACCTGCCAGGACCGAATGTCGGGGCCGAACTGTTCGGTCCAGTCGATGGCCCAATCCTTCTCTTGCCCCCATCGCACCAGCAGACCCGTCTTCGACGTATAGCCTCGGGCGTCGACCTTTTCGAGTGCCCCGAGATAGTCGAGAATCACGCGGCAGGAGGTCGAGAAGGATTCCCCGATATGATAACGCGGGAATGTAGCCCGCTCCAGCAGGGTGACCGATATTCCTGCCCTGGCCAGCAGCGCGGCAGCGGTCGAACCAGCCGGACCGCCGCCGACCACGATTACCTGAGTCACAAACTCACCCTTCATTTATCCAAGTGGCGTCCTGGTGTGACCGGCGCTGGGCAAGCAGCGTTCAAGCCGAGTACGGGCCGCTCCTACTTGCCTGGCGTGGGGGCGGCCGATCCGCCGACTGCCGGGCACCTGCCGCCGCCTTGCCTGACTACCGCGGTGTTCCTCATCTTGTTCACGACCACTTCACCGGATGTCATCCAACAGCTTCTTCGTAACTCCAGCGAAGTTCAAGCCGCAGAATTCTACGTTTTCACTAGGTTGCAGCGCGCAAACGCTAACTCCGAATAGCCTCGATTCGTCAGTGGGGTTTGGTTGCTGAGCGGCTCGGCGGTTCGCCCGTTGTGTCCCCTGGCAGTTCGGGTGGGCCGTCGCGTGACGCTGCGGGTCCGCCGGGTTCCACGGGCCCGGAGTGCACCAGCGACGCGGACCGGTCACCCAGATGCCCGGGCACGTACGCCCGCACCTCGTCCAGCAGCGCGTCCGCCGACCACGAGGCCGCATTGAGGAACTAAGGCATCGGGGACATTACGGGCGAACCGCCGGGGCGATTACCGAGCTCAGGCGGATGACGGATCGAGGATGACTGCTTGTCATAATCTAGCGAAAAATTAGAGGATCGCTGCTTGTGCTCTGCGGTAACTCCTAAGAAGCTGTTGCGTAATATCCGGTGAGCTGAGTCTCGGCTGGATGGACGACAACGGGGAGTTGCTTGATGAGCCACAGTGTTCGGCGTATCGCCCTGGTGACGGGCGGCTCGCGCGGAATTGGCCGAGCCGTGGTACTGCGGTTGGTCCGCGATGGATTCGATGTAGCGTTCTGTTATCAGCGTGAATCGGAGGCGGTCACCGACCTGGAGAAAGCCGTGACTGAACTCGGCGGGCGCGTGTCGCACCGTCGGGTGAATGTAGCAGACGCGGCGCTGGTACGGGAATGGGTGCTCGACGTCGAGAACTCATTCGGGCCGATCGACGTGGTGGTGACCTCCGCCGGAATCGTGCGCGACGGGCCGCTGGTTATGATGCAGGACAAGGATTGGCAGGACGTCATCGATGTCAATCTCAACGGCACATTCAACGTCTGTCGGGCCGCGGTTTTCGGAATGCTGAAGCGCAAATCCGGATGCATTGTCAACATATCTTCGGTGGCGGGCGTCCACGGAAATTCGACCCAGGCGAACTACTCCGCCTCGAAGGCCGGAATCATTGGATTCACGAAGGCCCTCTCAAAAGAGGTCGGCCGATATGCGATCCGTGTCAACGCGGTGGCGCCCGGGTTCATCGAGACCGATATGGTCGCCGGGATTTCCGACGGATTGCTGAGCAAAGCCGTGGCCGGCGTCTCACTGGGCCGGATGGGACAACCCGACGAGGTGGCCGACGCAGTCGCGTACCTGGTGACGGCGGAATACGTCACAGGCTCGGTGCTCCAGATCGATGGCGGCCTTTCGATCTGACGTCCTTACACGAGGAGTACAGGTATGAGCCCCACCAAGACACTGCGCACAGAGCGCTCCGCCAGCGAGTCCGTGGACAGTGGCCGCCGTTTCACGAGGTCGGCGTCCCTTCTCGATTCCACGGTGACCTCGAACGACGTCTTCGATCGCTGGTTCGCCGACCAGCGGGTTCGCAACCGGTTCGAGGTCAACCGCATACCGTTCAAGGACCTGCGTGGCTGGCAGTTCCACCCGGAGACCGGAAACCTGGGCCACACCAGTGGTCGGTTCTTCACCGTCGAGGGCCTCCGTGTCGAGACGAACTGGGGTCATCACCCCTCGTGGGCGCAGCCGATCATCAATCAGCCCGAGATCGGCATCCTTGGAATCGTGGTCAAGGAATTCGACGGTGTTCTGCACTGCCTGATGCAGGCGAAGATGGAACCCGGGAATCTCAACACCATCCAGCTCTCACCGACGGTGCAGGCCACTCGCAGCAATTTCACCGGAGTGCACGGCGGACGCGGGATCACCTTCATCGAGTACTTCAGGGACCCGGAGCGCGGTCGGGTAATCGTCGACTCGCTGCAGTCCGAGCAGGCCTCCTGGTTCCTGCGCAAGCGCAACCGGAACATGATCGTCGAGGTCACCGAGGAGGTTCCGCCGCACGAGGACTTCGTCTGGCTGACCCTCGGTCAGATCCATCAGCTCCTCTCCCAGGACAACATCGTCAACATGGACGCCCGGACTGTGCTGTCCTGCATCCCGTTCGACGCACCCAACGGTCCTGCCCGGTGGGGCTCGGCCAGCCCGTTTCGGGAGGGTCTGGTGCGGTCAATGTCGGCCGACCAGGGCTCCTTGCACAGTACGGGCGAGATCCTGAGCTGGCTGACCGACCTCAAGACCCGGCACGCGCTGGTCCAGCGCAGCGTGCCGCTTCACGAGGTCGAACACTGGCATGTATCGGCCGACGAGATCGGCCATGAGACGGGGAAGTACTTCACCATCATCGCGGCCGATGTCCGGGCCCCCAACCGGGAGGTCACCAGCTGGACTCAGCCACTCCTGGCTCCCGTCGAGTGCGGCCGGGTCGCGATGATCGTCCGGCGGATCGACGGAGTACTGCACCTACTGCTCCGGGCCCGACTGGAAGCTGGAGTGCTCAATGTCGCGGAGCTCGGCCCGACGGTGCAGTGCCTGCCGGGCAACTTCCGCGACCTCCCGGAGGAGCAACGCCCGCCCTACCTCGACCGGGTGTTGACGGCCGAACCGGGACAGCTGCGCTACGACGTGGTGCAGTCCGAGGAGGGCGGTCGCTTCTACCACGCCGAGAACCGCTACCAGATCATCGAGGTCGGAGAGGAGTTCGAGCTCGAAGAAGCGCCGGGATATCGATGGATGACAGTGGATCAGGTGACCCGGCTGCTGCCGCACAGCAATTACCTGAACATCCAGACCCGCAGCCTACTGGCCGGCCTGCACACCATCTGGTGACCGCTACACCGCGCCGGCCGACGCGTACGTCGGCGCGAGGGACTGGCTGGCGGTTCCGATGCGGTCACGCGGTCCGAGGCGAGGCCCTGGAGGGCGCCCACTGGCTCCGGTCGATGGGAGCACCTCCCGGCCGAGATCAGGGGAACTTCACTCCCCCATCTCTTCCCTCTGTGACGGCGTGGCGCGAAACATCCCGCTTTGTCGGGTTAGGGGCACGACAGGAGTCCGCCTCGTATGACCAGTAAGAACGCGCCCGACCTCGATCCGGCCGCGCAGCCGAAGCGCCGCACCTTCAGCCCCGAGTCCAAGCTGCGGATCGTGGCTGCGTGTGATGCCGCGCCCAAGGGCGAGAAGGGCACCGTGCTACACCACGAGCGGCTGCCTGACTCGCACATCAAGGAGTGGCGCGCGGCCCGGGGCGTCGGCGCGCCGGCCGCCAGGTCGACCGCCGGAGCTCCCCGGCCCGGCCGGAGAAGTCACCCCAGCCCTCGGAGCTCGAACGGCTCCAGCGCAAGGTCGCCCACCTCGAGAAGGAGGTGGCCTAGCGGGACACGGCGCTTGAGGTGCTGGGAAAAACACGCGCGCTCTTGGAGATGCTCTCCGAGAGAGCGGACTGAAGCCTGCGGACGACCATCTGGCCTCCGGTGTCGACGCGTTGGCCCCGAAATTGGGGATCGTGGAGGCTTGCCGACCTGAGAGGCCGGTCCTGGGTCACCCACCTGCACCCCGCGCCCCCGGCCTAAGACGCCCCGTCCCGCCGGGAACTCCCCGGTGCGGGCAGTCTCGCGCGTGTGCCATTTCGCCCTGAGCCGTGCATGTTCCACGCATTCTCCTTCGCAGGGGCCGGCGACGGCCGTTCCGGACCTGTCAGGACTTGAGAGAGGTACCTCCATGCGCATTCTCGTTACCGGTGCTGCCGGATTCATCGGCTCCAACTATGTACGAAAACTGCTGTCCGCCGCTTATCCCTCCATGCGCGGTGTTCAGGTCACGGTACTCGACAAGCTGACGTACGCAGGCAATCCGGACAACCTCGCGCCCGTGCGGTCGCACCCCGGCCTGACATTCGTCCGGGGCGACATCTGCGACGCCGCGCTGCTCGCCGAGGTGCTGCCCGGCCACGACGCGGTGGTCAACTTCGCAGCGGAGACGCACGTCGACCGCTCGATCGATGGATCCGCCGACTTCGTGCACACCAACGTCATGGGGACGTACGTCCTACTGGAGGCGGTGAGGGCGGCGCGCGTCCCGCGCGTGGTTCATGTCTCCACGGACGAGGTCTACGGCTCGATCGACGAGGGGTCGTGGACCGAGGACAGCCCGCTGCGGCCCAACTCCCCCTACGCCGCATCCAAAGCCGGTGGCGACCTGCTGGTCCGGGCGTTCGCGCGCACGCACGGGCTCGACGTCAGCGTCACCCGGTGCAGCAACAACTACGGGCCCTACCAGTACCCGGAGAAGGTCATCCCGCTGTTCGTGACGAACCTTCTCGACGGTGGGACGGTCCCGTTGTACGGGGACGGTCTCAACGTCCGGGACTGGCTGCACGTGGACGACCACTGCCGCGGTATCCAGCTGGTACTGGACAAGGGCCTCCCTGGCGAGGTCTACAACATCGGCGGTGGCGAGGAACTGACGAACCATCAGCTGACCGGGCTGCTGCTGGAGGCCTGCGGAGCCGGGCCCGAGCAGGTACGCATGGTCGCCGACCGGCTCGGTCACGACCGCCGCTACTCCCTCGACGACAGCAGGCTGCGCGCTCTGGGCTACGTCCCCGAGGTCCCGTTCAGGGAGGGTCTTGAGCAGACCGTCGCCTGGTACCGCGACAACCCGCAGTGGTGGCGCCCGCTGCGCGGGGCCGACGCCGTGGCCAGGTCGTGACCGGCCGCAGCTGCCGGACGCCCCACCAGCAGGGTCCCACCCGTACACCAGTGACGAGGAGTAGCACATGCGTGGAATCATTCTGGCCGGGGGAACGGGCAGCCGGCTGCAGCCGATCACGACCGTCTCGTCCAAGCAGCTACTCCCGGTCTACGACAAGCCGATGATCTACTACCCGCTGTCCGTCCTGATGCTGGCCGGGATCCGCGAGATCCTGATCATCAGCAATCCCGAGCACCTGGAGAGCTACCGGCTTCTCCTGGGCGACGGCGGACAGCTGGGAATCGACATCACGTACGCTGCCCAGGACCAGCCGCGCGGGCTCGCCGACGCGCTCAGAGTGGGGCGGGAGTTCATCGGCGACGAGCAGATCGCCCTGATCCTCGGCGACAACATCTTCTACTGCCACGCACTCACCGAGATTCTTCGCCGGGAGCGAGCCCGGCTCGACGGGTGCACCCTGTTCGGCTTCCCGGTCTCGGACCCCGAGCGCTACGGCGTCGCCACCGTGGACGGGGCGGGACGGATCACCTCGCTGGAGGAGAAGCCGGCCCGTCCCCGGTCCAATCTCGCCGTCACCGGCCTCTACCTCTACGACAACGAGGCGGCGGACCTGGCGGCCGGCCTGGAACCGTCGGCGCGCGGCGAACTGGAGATCACCGATCTGAACCGGATCTTTGTCGACCAGGGCAGGGCCCGGCTGATCGACCTTGGCCGCGGCAGCGCCTGGTTCGACACCGGTACGCACGACAGCCTGATGGACGCGGGCCTGTTCGTGCAGATCCTCGCCAAGCGGCAGGGCATCCGCCTCGCCTGCGTGGAGGAGGTCGCCTTCCGGATGGGCTTCATCGACGCCGGCCAGCTGGTGGTGCTCGGCAAGGCCTTCGTCGCCTCGTCGGCGTCCGACTACGGGATGTACCTGCAGGAACTGGCGGGGGTCTGACCGCACGAGCCGCCGCGCGCCGGCGGCCGGGTACGGTGGGGCTCCCGCCGCGCCCGTCCGTCTGCTAAGGATCACAAGAAGAAGATCGCCGCCGAGGAGAATCTGGACGGCAAGTACCTGCTGCGGAGGCCGACGCCGCCGATCGCCGCGAACATGCCCCCGGGTACACCACCAAGACTGACCCGTTACTGTCCGACATGGTCGCCAAGCTCCGCCGGGTGATCAACCGCCGCCCGATTCCTGCCAACCCGCCCCGGCCGGCTCACCGATCGGGAAATCCCCAGCGTCCATCGGGCGTGGGCCGCCGCCAGCCCCGACTACGGGCACTTGCTGCTTGCCTTTGGCCGTCGCAGGACCGCGCCCGATGCGTTGATCTGCGGGCTGTGGCCGGTCAGGCGAGGCGGGCGAGACTGGCCGC
The DNA here is from genome assembly GCF_044453765.1 of Streptomyces sp. NPDC051636. Classification (NCBI taxonomy): domain Bacteria; kingdom Bacillati; phylum Actinomycetota; class Actinomycetes; order Kitasatosporales; family Streptomycetaceae; genus Streptomyces; species Streptomyces sp. NPDC051636. The sequence continues at coordinate 38,669 of NZ_JBITDA010000030.1, forward strand.
GATGCTGTCCAGCACCCGGGCGAGGCCGTACTGGAAGCGTGCGTCCGGCTCCATGTGCGGAGTCATGGTCTCGGTGAGTACCCGGGTGAACATCGGGTACTTGCCGGTGGCGACCAGCTGCTTCGCATACGGCTTGCTCTGTCGCATCCACTCCTTCATGTCCATCTTGGTCCTGCGCGCTTCCTCCAGCCATCCGACTTCGTTGCGTACGAAGCTCTCGACATAGCTGTTGTACAGGCCGATAAGGCTGAGCAGTTCGTCGACCTGAAGGTCGAACTCGGCGAGCGCGCCGAGCACGAACTCCTGCTGACGCAGCGAGTTGGGCCCCCAGATCGGGTGGCCGTGCGTCCAGGCGGTGGCGAGCCAGGGGTGGCGGAGCCACAGGGCGCGCTTCTCGTTGGCTGCTGCCGCCAGCGAGGCCCGCCAATCGGGGCCGGGTTGTTCCGGGAGCTGGGTCTCGCCGATCACCTCGTCGACCATCAGCTCGATGAGGTCTTCCTTGCTGGGGACGTAGTAGTAGAGGGACATCGCGCCGGCGCCGATCTCGGCCGCGATCCGGCGCATCGAGGCCGCCTCCAGGCCCTCCGAATCGGCGATCTTGATGGCCGCTCGCACGATCTGGTCGCGGCTGAGCGTCCGCTGTGCCCGCGCGGTCCGCCGGTCCGCCGGCTCCGGACGCATCCAGATGCTCACGGGTTTGTTCTCGTTCATCGCACGCTCCACTCCCTATCTGTCGTACAGCGTACCAACTATGCTACGCTCGACTTCGTACGGTGTACGAAGATGCTGGGATCAAGGATGTGAGGCGCCATGTCAGACGGAGATGTCGTTGCGATCGGGGCTCCCGCCATGGCGTCAGCCAGGCCGGTGCCGAAGCACCGCGGTTTCGGCGTGCTGGCGGTGCTGATCGGCCTGACGCTCTCGATGCTGGATCAGGTCATCGTGGGCACGGCGCTGCCGACGATCGTCGGTGAACTCGGGGGACTCAACGAGCTGTCCTGGGTGGTGACGGCCTATCTGGTGGCCAGCGCGGCGGTGATCCCGATCTGGGGCAAGCTGAGTGACCTCTACGGTCGTCGAGGCACCTTCATCACCGCGATCGTGGTCTTCCTGGTCGGTTCTCTGCTCTCGGGCCTGGCGCAGAGCATGACCCAGATCATCGTCTTCCGTGCGCTGCAAGGTTTGGGCTCGGCCGGCCTGATGGTCGGTACCTTCACGCTCATCGGTCATCTGGCGACCGGTCCGGCTGACCGGATCCGGATGCAGACCATGATCGGCATCGTCATGCCGCTTGCCATGGGCACCGGGCCGATGCTCGGCGGCCTGCTCACCGAACACGTCGGCTGGCGCTGGTCGTTCTTCATCAACGTTCCGCTGTGCCTGGTCGCGCTCGCGGCCAGCGCTGTGGGCATCCCGCGCAGCCCTCGCCGTCCGAAGGTCAGGATCGACCTGCTCGGCAGTGTGCAACTCACCGGCGGCGTCGTGGCGCTGACCCTGCTGCTCAGCTGGGCGGGTACCCGGTACTCGTGGGACTCGGCCCCGATCATCGGGTTGGGCGTGGCCGCCGCCGTGCTGCTGGCCACGCTGCCGCTGGTCGAGCGCCGGGCCGTGGAGCCGATCCTGCCGTCCCGGCTCTTCCATACCCGCGACTTCACGCTCTCCCAGGTGTTGGGTCTGCTGGTGGGCGCCGGCTTGCTCGGTGCCCTGGTGTACTTTCCGCAGTACTTGCAGCAGGTACTGGACGTCTCACCCACCACCAGTGGACTGCTGCTGCTGCCGTTCCTGATCGGCATGATCATCATGGAGCTGGTCGTCGCCCGACTGGTCGTCCGGACCGGTCCGCTGAGGCTCTATCCGGTCGTCGGCGCCATCGTTGCGGCGGCCGGCGTCCTGTTGCTGCTGTTGCTGGGTACGGGGACCGGCCTCGTCACCGCCACTCTGCTGCCTCTGCTGGCCGGGCTCGGCATCGGTGTGTTGATGCAGAGTTCGCTGATCATCTCGTTCGCCTGCCAGACGGATCAGCGCGACCTCGGAGCGGCGAGCGGAATGATCAACCTGTTCCGTGCGGTCGGCGGATCGCTGGGCGTCGCCCTGCTCGGTTCGCTCTACACGAACCGACTGGAGCACGTCCTCACCAGCCGACTCGGTGCCAAGGCCGGCCACGCGCTCGCCGCGGCCAGCGGTCAGAGCACTCCCGCCGAGATCCGTGCCCTGCCCGCGCGCACCCGCGAGGCGTTCCAGGCTGCCGTCGTGGCGGGCCTGCACAGCGTGGCCATCGGGATGACCGTGATCGGAGTGCTGGCCCTGGTGACGTCGTTCTTCTTCCGTCGCCGCCTGAACACGCCCGGCCAGCCCGGTGGAAGCCGTGACCGGAATGATGCGCCGTCCGCGCCCGATGCCGGATAGCCGTTGGCGCGCCAAGCCGAGCACGTACTCCCGTCGTAGATCGATCTACGACGGGAGTACGTGCTTCTTGCGGAGGGCGACGCCGCGGGGCCCGGCCCGGCCCGGTCTGCCCCGGCGCCGACGAGGGCTGTCGGCCGGTCCGGGACGGACGCCTGCGGCCGGCCACCGCCGGGCCGGCCGACTGAATAGCGGAGATTTAGCGAAAGCTTAGTCAACGAGTGCTTGAGTTCTTTCGCATATTCGAAGAGGCTGCTCTGCAGGGTGCGCCGAATCTTTGTTTGAATTTGCCGCATAATCCGGGCGTCGGGCAATTCAAGGAGATTCGGTTCCGGCCACTGCGGGAGCGGATCGCAGCTGACCGCATAGGCGTACTCGTCTATGAACGGAGAATATATGAGCACTCGGGTGCGGCTGCGTGAAGCATGGACGATCACATCGGGTAAAGCGCGGGACGCCGTCGTACAGTGCGGCTCGACCGACACGATGTACGTCGAGCGCTATGTGGCGGTTGCGTTTTTCTTCGAGCGAACCGTGAATGAAGAGCGCCTGGCGGACGGGCTTCGCCGTGCGCTCGACCTGGTGCCGGTCTTCGGGGGTCGGCTCCGAGCCGGCGGCGACGCGCTCGAGATCGTCTGCTCCGATGCCGGAGTGCCCATGACGGTCCTCGATGTCGATGCGTCCCTCGGTGACGCCATCCGGGAGGCGACGCATCCGGACTGGGGTCTGACCGACCGGGTCGATGTCATGAGCGAACCCCTGGAAATGCGCCCGCTCCTGACGGTGCGGGTGTGCCGGTTGGCCGACGGTGCCACAACTCTGGGGTGCACGTGGAACCACTCAGTGGGCGACATGCGCAGCTTCATGCAGTTCATTCGCGTCTGGTCGGCACTCGTCGAAGGGACAACACCCCCAGAGGTACTCACAGTTGATGACCGGGAAGGCTATCTGGACCGCGTCCTGCCGCAGGAGGACTCCGGACAGCCGATCTGTCAGCCGCTGAGTCGGGACGAGTCGGCGGGGCAGGTACGCAGGATGCCCTCCATGCGGGAGGCCAACGGAACCGTTCAGATCTACTTCGGCGATGACGAGGTGCGCCGGATGCGGCAGTTGTTCGGCGGCGAGTCCTCGCGACCCCTCTCAACGAACGACGTGCTCTGCGCGCACCTGGTGACCGCGTTCCGGGGTATGGAGGCGCATCCCGTCCCTTGGAACCTGTCGATACCCGTCGACCTCCGTCCTCGTCTCGGCGTTCCGACTGGGTTTCTGGGCAATCTCGTCCAGTCCATGTTCCTCCCGTGTCCGCCGACGGGAACGGCCGGCGTACTCGCGGCCCACATTCGGTCCGGGCTGGATGATTTCATGCAGTCACATCTCTGCATGCGTTCCGATCGCGCCTTTGTCGGACCCGTCGGGCGTTCCCGCTTCCACCGCTGTGCTCCGGTGGCCTTCGACCCTGCGCACCGGACATTCATTGTGACGAACTGGACCCGCATGGGCGTGTACGACGTCGCATTCGACGGGCAGTACCCGGCCGTCTTCAGCCCGGTCGTCAGCTCCCGGGCTCCGCTGTCGTGGTTGGGCTTCCTCAACAGAGGGTTCGGTGATACGGGGTTCCTGCTCACCGCAGTGGTCCCGGCACGGCTCGCCGAACACCTGCGGAGTCCGGAGGGCCGGGCGGCGATCCACCGCTTCGGCGATCCGGCAGCGGAACGTCCGGCCCGTGCCGTGCTCGCGCCAGATGTCATCTGACGGCGAGCGACAGCCGGATTTAGCGTTCGCGCGCTGCAAGCTAGTGAAAACATAGAATTCTTCAGCTTGAACTTTGCTGGAGTTCCGAAGAAGCTGTCGGATGACATCCGGTGAAGTGGTTTCAGTGATTAGAACTGGAGGCGGGCATGGCGGTTGTGACGCCAGACGAAAAGCAGCTCATCAAGGGGATCGTCTGCGATATTCTGGAGCTCGAGGGCGATGAGATCGCTGATGACAGTCTGTTCGTCGAGGACCACGACGCCGATTCGATGAGGCTTATCGAGATTCTCTCCTCTCTCGAACTGAACCTCAGGGTGACCATCGAGCAGTCGGAACTCTCCCGAATGGTGAACCTCCAGGGGGTCTACGAGGTCATCGGGAACATCGATCGATGAGCAAGGTCGATTCGGCGGGTTCCGGCCTCGCCATCATCGGGTGGGCGGTGACCTCGCCCTTCGGCATCGGTCGGTCGGTATTCTCCGAAGGACTGGCCGCCGGGCGTTTCACGGAGCGGGCGATCGAGCAGGGGCAGGGGCCGACCGAGACGGCCTGCCTGGTTCCGGATTTCGACTCGCGGGCCGTCCTGGGAAAGAAGGGCACCCGGATGATGAACCGGGTTACCGGGATGGCGGTCTCGACCATTGGGGATCTGCTCCGGGAATTGAACAGCGACCGGCTTGATCCGGACACGACCGGACTGGTCGTCGGGACGACGGTCGGGAGTGCGCAGAGCACCATCGACTTCACGCGTGGCTCGCTCACCGGCGAGCGGCCTTTCCATGTCGAGCCGGGCCTCATCCCGTACGCGGTGATGAATGGGGCGGCCGGACAGTGTGCCATCTGGCACGGGGTCAAGGGGCCGAACGCCACGCTGGCCGCCGGTCGGTCGGCCGGCCTGCTCGCGCTCAACTACGCCCGCCGACTCCTGCTCACCGGCCGGGCGGGAACTGTACTGTGCGGTGCCGCCGAGGAGTATTCGGCGGCCCGTGCCTGGATCGCCGAGCGCAGTGCCGGAAACGATGCCCCCGGCGCTGTGCTCGGTGAAGGTTGCGCGATGTTCGCGCTGACCGGTGAGCCCACGGACGAGCCGCCGCTCGCCACCTTGCTCGCGGTGAAGGCGATGACCTGCAGTGACGGGGACTGGTATGCGACCGTCCGCCGATGCACCGAGCTGGCGATGGCGGCGGCCGGCGTGCAGCCCTCTGACGTGTGGATGGCCAGCCCGTCCGGCGCCGTCGGTGCGGGTGGGCAGGCCGAGCGTGCCGCGCTAGGTGATCTCTTCGAGGTCGGTGATCGGCTGGTCTCCCTCACCGAGCTGATCGGAGAGACTCACGCCGCGTCGGGGGCTCTGCAGCTCGCGGCCGTGCTCAGCCTGGCCGAGCAGAACCCGGAATCTGCCCAGCGGCTGGCTGTGGTCACCTCGACCGACGAGAGCGGCACTGTGGTGGTTTGCCTGGTGAGGCTGTCCTGAGCTGTTCCTGTGCCGGTGGCCGGGTCCTGCAGCGGTGTCCTGTTGTATCGCGTAGTTCAGATGCCCAAGGGCCCTGCTCGGGGCAGGCATTGGAGGGTTGGAACGGACATGGGTGATGTGCTTGCCGCGCATTCGCGGCCTGCCAGTGACCGGGTGGTGATTACCGGGCTCGGCGTGTTCTCCAGTATCGGTATCGGTGTGGAGGAATTCGCCGCAGGGCTGCGGGAGGGCCGCAACGGCGTCTCGTCGATCTCGGTGTTCGACACGGCCGGGTTTGCGCATGCCAACGGCTGTGAGGTGCCCGGCTTCAAGCCGGAGGAGTGGCTCGAGCGATGCTCCGTGGACGAACTCGGGCGGACCAGTCAGTTCGCTGTTGCGGCGGCCCGGATGGCGGTGCGCGACGCCGGGCTCACGGACGACGGTCTGCGCGAGCGGCGGGTGCAGATCTCGATCGGCACCACCGATGGAGAGTCGCAGGACCTGGACCACTTGGCTCAGACCTGGGTGGAGTCCGGGCCGCAGGATTGGGATCCGGAGGTGACGCGACGGGTCGGAGCCGGACGGCTGTCGGCTGCGGTCGCCAGGGAGTTGGGGCTGTCCGACGCCGAGGCGCTGACCCTGGCCACGGCTTGTTCGGCGGGCAACTACGCGATTGGCATGGGCTTTGACGCGATCCGGGTCGGTGACGCGGACATCGCACTGTGCGGTGGGGCTGATGCGATGTGCCGAAAGTCCTTCACCGCCTTCTACCGACTGGGCACCATCGCACCGGACTTCTGTCGACCGTTCGACCGGGATCGTCAGGGAATCCTGACCGGCGAGGGTGCCGGCGTGCTGGTGCTGGAGCGTCTGGACTCCGCCCTCGCCCGGGGGGCGCGGATCTATGCCGAAGTACTGGGATACGGCCTGAGCTGCGATGCCTACCACCCGGTGCAGCCTGAGCAGTCGAGTATCGCGCGCTGCATGCGCTCGGCCCTTTCGGACGCCGGTGTGCGGCCCGAGGAGGTGGACCTCGTCTCCGCCCATGGCACCGGAACGAAGACCAATGACGTGACCGAGTCCCGGGCGATACGCGAAGTATTCTCCGGGATGCCGCCGCGCACCGTCTCGCTGAAGTCCATGCTCGGCCACACCATGGGAGCAGCCAGCGCGCTGGGGGCGATCGCCTGCTCATTGGCCATCACCCATGGATTCATCCCGCCGACGATCAACCACCGGGAGACCGATCCCGAGTGCGAGATCGACTGCGTGCCCAACGAGTCCGTCCCCGCCGATCTGCGGGTCGTGCAGAACAACGGCCTGGCCTTCGCGGGCAACAATGCGGTTGTCGTGCTGGGCAAGCATCAGCCTTCGGCGTGATGTCCGCCGACGAGTTTCCGGTCGACTGGTAGAGAAGGACATGCCCGATGAAGTATTTCGTACTGGGGAAGACCGGTCTGAGGGTCTCCGAACTCTGTTTCGGCGCCGGCACCTTCGGCGCCGGCGACTGGGGAACGTCGAAGGAGGTTGCCGGCCGACTGATCGATCTGTACGCCGAAGCGGGCGGTAATTTCCTGGACACTGCCAATGTGTACGGGGGCGGTCAGTCAGAGGCGTACCTCGGCGAATTGCTGGCCGGGCGCCGGCATGAGTTCGTGCTGGCAACGAAGTACAACGCGATGACCCGACCGGGAGATGTGAACTCGGCAGGCAACCACCGGAAGAACCTGGTCAACTCGATCGAGGCGAGCTTGCGTCGGCTGAAGACCGACCATGTGGACCTGCTGTGGCTGCACGCGCGTGACGGCTTCACACCGGTCGAGGAGGTCATGCGGGCCCTGGACGACCAGGTGAAAGCCGGAAAGGTGCTGTACGTCGGCGCCTCGAACTGGCCGGCCTGGGAGATCTCCAGGGCCAACATGCTGGCCGACCTCCGCGGCTGGTCGGCTTTCGCGGCTCTCCAGATCCGGTACAACCTGCTCGAGCGCACCCCGGAGCGTGAGCTCCTTCCGATGGCGCGAAGCTGTGAGGTCAGCTCGCTCGCCTGGGGGCCCTTGGCGGAAGGACGGCTGACCGGCAAGTATCTGCGAGGCGAGGCCGGCCGCCTCAGCGCGGAGAACTGGGCAGGAGAGGCCCAGCGCGACGAGGAGATCGTCCGCGAGGTGGTCAAGATCGCTGCCGAGGGAGGGTGGAAGCCCGCCCAGGTCGCTCTCGCCTGGCTGCGCAGTCGTCCCGGAGCGGTGCATCCGATCCTTGGCGCGACCACCGAGGACCAGTTGCGTGACAACCTCGCGTGCTTGGAAGTACGGCTGGGCGAGGCGGAACTTGCCCGCCTCGACGAGATGAGCCGGATCGACCTCGGCGCCCCTCACGAACAGCTGCGCCTCCCCAAGTTCACGACGTCCTGCTACAGCGATCGCTGGCAGGACATCGCCGATCTGCATGGCCGGGGGCTGGCAGATATCCGCTGAGGAGCAGAACGCGAAAGCCGCTCCGGCGGGACGAGCTCCACGGAATCAGGAGTACTGATGCGCATCCTCTTCGTTGCCGCCGGCAGCCTCGCCACCGCGTTCGCGCTCGCCCCGGTCGCGACGGCCGGGCGCAACGCGGGCCATGCCGTCATCATGGCCGCCAACGACGATGTCATACCGGCGATCACGGGCGTGGGCCTGCCCGCGTTCTCGGTCTCGTCGCTGCCGATCGGCCACTTCGTCAACACGGACAGGTCGGGCCGGCCGGCGGAGATCCCCACGGTGCCGGAGGAGCAGATCCCCTTCACGGGACGCTGGTTCGGACGGATGGCTGCCGCCTGGCTGGATCCGCTCAGCGAGCTGGCCCGTGCCTGGCGGCCCGATGTCATCGTAGGCGGCACGATGTCGTACGCCGCCGGCCTCCTCGCCGCTCGGCTCGGCATCCCGTACGTACGCCACGCCTGGGACGCGATCGAGGCAACCGCGATCGACCGCGGAGCGGTTGAGGAACTGGAGCCGGAGCTGGCCGGATTGGGGTTGGAGTGGCTGCCAGAGCCGGAGTTGTTCATCGACGTCTGTCCGCCGAGTCTGCGGCCTCCGGAGTCCCATCCGGCGAAGCGCACCATGGGGATACGGTGGGTCCCCGTCAACGGGCAGCGACGGCTGGAGCCTTGGATGCTCGCCCGGTCCGAAAGGCCGCGGCTGTGCCTGACCACCGGCAGCCGGGTGGCGCACGACGTGGGCGACCACGACATCCGGCGCCGCTCGTACGAATTCCTGCGCTCCCAGGCGGTCGCCCTCAAGGAGCTGGACATCGACCTGGTGGTGGCCGCGCCAGACAAGGTCGGTGCGGCCCTGCGGGCGGAGGTCCCGGGCGTGCGGGCCGGATGGGTACCGCTCGATGTGCTGGCACCTACATGTGACGTGATCGTGCACCACGGAGGGGGCACCACGAGCCTGACGGCGATGACCGCCGCTGTGCCGCAGGTCGCCATTCCCCAGGGCGCCGTGCAGAATCTGGGCGCGCAACGGCTGTCCCGATACGGGGCCGCCATCACTCTCTTCGGCACTGACGGATCACCAGAAGCGATCGTCGACGCGTGCCGGGAGATCCTGGGCGATCCCTCGTACGCCGACCGCGCCCGCGCACTCTCACGGGAGATCGCCGGACTCGCCCCGCCCTCCCAAGCGGTGGACGCCATAGCCGAGTTGGTCTAGGAGATAGCAATGGAGATCATCGGCCGGGGATTCCTCGCCGGGCACCTTGCGCCGCTCGCCCACGAGCACGCCGACGCGGTGGCATTGGCCGCAGGGGTCTCATGGGCGAGCGGCACGTCCACCACCGACTTCGAACGCGAACGCGATCTGTTCCGCCAGGTGCTGGAGCGTTGCCGGGCGTCGGGCCGGACGCTGATCTTCTTCTCCACGGCCTCGGCCGGCGTCTACGGCGCCGATCGACCCGGCCGCGAGGACGACGTGGTCATGGCTCGTAGCGCCTACGGGGAGCACAAACTCGGCATGGAACGGGAGTTGCTCGACTCCGGGGTCGACTTCCTGGTACTGCGGCTGGGCCATCTCGTCGGCCCCGGCCAGCCCGCTCACCAGCTGCTTCCCACGCTGGTGAAGTCCCTCGACGCCGGGCGGATCGCGATTCAGCGCCGTGCTACCCGTGATGTGATCGACGTCGGACATGTGGTCGCCGTCATCGATCTGCTGCTGCGCCGCGGAATCCGGCGGGAGACTGTCAATGTGGCCACGGGCACGGCCGTGCCCGTGGAACACATCGTCGACCACCTGGAGTTCCGGCTCGGTCTCTCGGCCGACAGGCGGTACGAGGACACCGGGACGTCGCACCTCGTGTCGGTCGACAAGCTGCACTCACTGCTGCCCGAGGTCGGCGGGTTCGGCTTCGGCCCCGATTACTACCGGACAGTGCTCGACGGCTACCTGGCCGGGACGCGGGGCAGCGCGGAGCCGACCCCGTGACGTCACCGGTACGGATCGGGATCATGGGCTGTGCGGACATCGCCCGGCGACGGATGCTCCCGGCGATGGCGGCGGCGGACGACATCGAAGTCGTCGCGATCGCCAGCCGGACCGGCCCGACGGCGGAGGAGCTGGCGGGTGTGTACAGCTGCCGCCCGGTCACCGGGTACGACAGGCTGCTGGCGCTTCCCGAGGTGGACGCCGTGTACATTCCGCTGCCCCTGGCCCTGCACGCCCGATGGGTCGAGGCCGCCTTGCGCGCCGGGAAGCACGTCCTGGTGGAGAAACCGTTGACCGCGGATCCCCGGGAGACCCGTCGGCTGCTGGACCTGGCCTCCTCGCGAGGACTGGTCCTGATGGAGAATGTGATGTTCGTCCATCATCACCGGCACGACGCCGTCCGTCGCCTGCTGGAGCGTGGAGCCATCGGTGAACTGCGGTCGTTCCATGCCGACTTCACCATCCCACGACTCCCGGACCAGGACATCCGGTACCAGCCGGAGCTGGGCGGTGGGGCGCTGTGGGACGTCGGTCTCTACCCGGTCCGGGCTGCGATGTACTTCCTCGGCGACGACCTGGAGGTAGTCGGCGCGGTGCTCGGCGCAAGTCCGGGACGTCGGGTCGACACCTCGGGAGCCGTGTTGCTGCGGCGGCGGAACGGCGTCACGGCGCAGCTGACCTTCGGGCTTGAGCACGCCTATGCCTCCCGGTACCAGCTGTGCGGCAGCACTGGGCGCATCCAGGTGGATCGCGCTTTCACACCGCCCGCCGACCACATTCCGGTGATCCGGGTCGACAGCGGCACCGACAGCCGGGAGCTGCCACTCGCACCGGACGATCAGGTGCGCAACAGCCTCAAGGCGTTCACCGCGGCTGTGCGCACGAGGAAGGCGGACGACGCGGTGGTTCACAGCTGCATACGCCAGGCCGATCTGCTGGCACTGGTGAGTGAAGGAGGTTCTTGGAAATGATCACCCTGGAAGCAGTCGAATCCTTCTTCCCCGACCGCACGGTCACGGTGGAGGAGCGAGCGGCTGAACTCGGGCTCAACCCCGCGCAGGAGCACATGTTCCGCAGGATCCACGGGCTCGATCGGATGCACTACGACCCGGATCTGAGTCTGTACGACCTGGTGCTGCCGGCGGCCAGGAAGATCCTGGCGCAGACCGATCCTCGGTCCGTGCGATACCTGATCTACTGCCACGCGCTCCACGGCGGCCGCAGCGTGGGGCCGGAGACCGCACAGAACATCAAGCAGCTTCTGGGCCTGGAGAACGCAACCACGTTTGCACTGACCCAGCAGAACTGCGCCATCACACTCAGTGCGATCGATGTCGCCGGCGCCCTGCTCCAGGCGGACGGGGATCCCGAGGCCCGAGCGCTGGTGGTGACAGGCGACAAGCCCCGCCACCGGGCGGCGCAGCTGGTGATGAACACCTGCGTGGTCGGGGACGGATCCGCTTCCGCCCTGGTGGCCTGGAACGGCTCAGGAACGGCTGTCCGCTCCTTTGTGACGAGGACCAGGGGCGAGTTCTCGGACGGCATGATGAGTTCCCCCGCGCTGATCAGGGCCGAGTCCGAGATGCGGCCGCGCCTCATGCTCGAGGTGATGAGGGAGGCGGCGGATCGGGCGGACTGCACGCTGGACGACATCCAGGTCATCATCGCGCCCAATCCGAACACCACTCTGTGGCAGGACACGATCAAGGATGAGGCTCTGCGCAGCAAGTTCTTCTTCGACAACATCCCGCGCTACAGCCATTGCCTTGCCTCGGATGTCCTCATCAACTACGTCACTCTGGGGGAAGAGAAGCGTTTCGAACCGGACCGTCCCGCCATGTTCGTGGCGATCGGAGTCGGCATGACCTTCTCTGCCATGGTCTTCACACCGTCGTCGAACACGGGGGGACCCCGGTCATGACCTTGCGACTGCGCACCGCTGTGTCTGTGCTCAAGCCACCCGCCCCCGCGCCGGCGTCCCGCCCGGCGGCCTCCGACGGTGGGGAAGACGCCGTCGTCGCGGTCGGCGAGACACCGGACCACGAACCTGACGGGCAGCCTGCTCCGACAGGCCACACACGGCTGGTCGACCTGTTGGTCGATCAGGTACCCGAGACCGCGATGCGGCCGGACCTGGTGCTGCTCACCTACGCGCGGCCGGAGGCCAGCGGCTTCAAGACGGTGGCCTCGTATCTGAACCTGCGGACCGGCGGTGACGCGCACAGCTTCGCACTCTGCGGGCAGGACCTCGGCGCCCCCTTCAGCGCGATGCGGGTGGCCGGCGCGTACGAACGGACCGGACAGAACTCGAAGTCGCTGCTCGCGATCCTCGACTGCGCGCCGGCCGACGCGGCGGAGCAACTGGACGGTTCGCCCGCCGATTCCGGGGTCCTGCTGACCTTCGACACCAGCCCCGGACCTGGGACCGTCGACACCGTCGTCTCCGCCGGTTCCGTCGAACTAGCCGCCCGGCTCACCGAGTTGGTGCCGGACAGTGGGCGGCTCCTGGTGGTGCTTGGGCCGGGAGGCGATCCTGGCGCCGTCCCGGCGCAGGGCGCGGATCTGCACCGCGCCTCCTCGGAGGGCTACGGCACGGGCGTGTGGTCGGCGCTGGCACAGCACTGGACGCAGTGGGAGAGCGCCTATCCGGTGGTCGTCCTCTGCGACACCGAGCTCAGTTCCGATACGAGCCATCTGCTGGTGCTGCGTGCCGCGGCAGAGTAGCGAAGGAGGGGCCATGGAGTTCACCGATGCCCAGCTTGCCGAGCAACCGGTCGGCTACTGGACCGGGGCCGTCCGGACGGCGGTTGTCCAGTACATCAACGACAGGCTGGGGGAACTCGGTCTGACGCAGCCGCATTGGTGGGCGATCTACCAGCTGGGGGAGAGCCGCCGGCGGTTGACTCGCGATGAGCTGCTGACGCTGATCTCGCAGCAGCGGCCGTACGTGGATGTCTCCATGCTGGAGCCGGCCATCGACGATCTGCTCGGCTCTCAGCAGTTCGGTGTGGACGAAGCGGGACGGCTGGGCCTCACCGAGGCCGGCACCACCCTGCGGGACCGGGTACTCGTCCTGCTGCCCGAAGTGCGCGCGCGGATCCATGACGGTGTCAGCGAGGAGGACTACGTCTTCGTTGTCAAGGTGCTGCGGCGCATGCTCAGCAACATCGGCGGCGACACGGGCTTCGATCAGGCGGGATGAGGACGAGGCTGTATGACGATTCTGGTGACGGGAGTCCGTGGGAACGTCGGGAGCCGGGTGGCCCGAAAGCTCGTTGCCGCCGGCCTCCCGGTCAGGGGTACGGCGCGTGACCTGGCGTCGCCCGGACTGCCGGACGGCGTTGAGGTCGTGCACGCCGAACTGACCCGGCCGCAGACGCTCCAGGGCGCGCTCAAGGGCGTCGAGAAGGTGTTCCTGTACACCGTTCCCCAGGGCATCGACGGCTTCATCGACGCTGCCCGCGCTGCGGATGTCCGGCACGTGGTGCTGCTCTCGTCGATCGCCGTGACCTGGGCGGACCGGGACCGGAGCCCGATTGCCCGGATGCACCTCGGTGTTGAGGGGCCGCTCCGGGAGTCGGGGATCGGCTGGACGTTCATCCGGCCCGAGGCTCTCGCCATCAACGCGCTGGCCTGGGCGGCGGAGATCAGGGCTGATGGCGTCGTGCGCTGCCCCTATCCGGGCTCGTACACGGTCCCGATCCACGAGGAGGACATCGCCGATGTGGTGGTCAGGGTGCTCACCACAGACGGCCACCGATCTGCCGCCTACTCGCTGACCGGCCCGCAGACGCTGACCCAGCAGGATCAGGTGACGCTCATCGGGGAGGCGCTGGGCCGCGCTGTGCGGTGCGAGAGGATCCCGGTGGATGCGGCCCGAGCGGCGATGGAGGGCATCTATCCGGCCGATGTGGTGGAGACCATTCTGGCCGGTCAAGCGATGACCGACGGTCGGCCGGCCGCGGTGCTGGACACGGTCGAAGCCGTGACCGGCCGCCCCGCGCGGACGTTCGCGACCTGGGCGGCCGACCATGCCGCCGACTTCCGCTGACGGCAGGCCGGCGCGAATTTAGTGCGGACTGACGTCGACCTAGCGAAAGCTTAGAGAGTTCTCGCTTGTACTTATCCGCGCCCCCGAAGAAGCTGTTCATCAGCGTCCGCTGACGTGATTCCAGAGGCGTTCCGAATTTCGGCCGCTGGTGGGGGCCAACTGCCTGCGATGTCGTCCCTGAATTCCTGGTTCATGGCGATTCCGCATGCCCGCCGCCACCCGGGGACCTCGCTTGCTCGAACGATGGAAGGAAATGGGAATGGACGCGCAGGTCATAGTCGTAGGCGCCGGCCCCGCGGGGCTCATGCTCGCCGGTGAACTGCGACTCGCGGGAGTCGAGGTCGTCGTTCTCGAACGCCTGGCGGAACCCACCGGAGAGTCTCGCGGTCTCGGCTTCACGGCGCGCACCCTGGAGGTGTTCGACCAGCGCGGGCTGCTGTCCAGACTGGGTGACATCGAGATCACCGACTTGGGCCACTTCGGCGGACTGCCCGTGGACTTCAGCATTCTCGGCCCAGCGCACTCCGGCGGTGTCAAGGGTGTTCCCCAGGCGGTCACCGAGACCATGCTCGAGAAGTGGGTGGTCGAGCTCGGGGCGGACCTTCGCCGCGGCCACGAGCTGCTCTCCTTCGCCGACGAGGGCGAGTACGTCGAGGTCGAGGTCGGCTCCCCCGACGGTCCTCGGCGGCTGCGCGCGGCCTATCTCGTGGGCTGCGACGGCGGGCGGAGCACCGTCCGCAAGGCCGCGGGATTCGACTTCCCCGGTACCGACTCCACCATGGAGATGTTCCTGGCGGATGTGCGGGACTGCGACATCACCCCGCGCATGATCGGCGAGACCGTGCCCGGCGGGATGGTCATGGCCGGCCCGCTGGGGAACGGCCTGCACCGGATCATCGTGTGTGAGCGCGGGACCCCGCCGCGCCGGCGAGTCGAGCCGCCCTCCTGGGAAGAGGTCTCCTCGGCCTGGCAGCGGCTGACCGGCCAGGACATCAGCGGCGGCACCCCGGTCTGGACCAGCGCGTTCGGAAACGCTGCCCGGCTGGTGACGCAGTACCGTCGCGGACGCGTGCTGCTCGCCGGTGACGCCGCACACATCCACCTGCCCGCCGGTGGCCAGGGCATGAACACCAGCATCCAGGACTCCGTCAACCTCGGCTGGAAGCTCGCGGCGACGGTGAACGGAACCGCCCCCGAGGGTCTCCTGGACACCTACCACGCAGAGCGGCACCCGGTCGGTCGCCGACTGCTGATGAACACCCAGGCACAGGGCCTGCTGTTCCTCAGCGGAGCGGAGATGCAGCCGCTGCGGGACGTGATGAGCGAGCTGATCGCTTTCGACAACGTCAGTCGCCACCTGGCCGGGATGGTCAGCGGGCTGTCGATCAGGTATGAACTCGGCGACGGGGACCACCCGCTGCTGGGCCTTCGGATCCCCCACGTAGACCTGGTCGGCGAGTCTGGCAGGACCAGCACGACCGAGCTGCTCCACCCGGCACGAGGCGTCCTGCTGGACCTCGCCGACGACGCCGCCCTGCGGGCCGCAGCCGAACCGTGGTCGGACCGGGTGGACGTCGTCACGGCGGTCGTGCACGGGCCGGCGGACCGGAACCCGCTCGCATCGACCGGCGCGATCCTTGTCCGCCCCGATGGCCATATCGCGTGGACCGCCCCCGGATCTGTTCCGCCGGCCGAGGCACTGGCCCGGTCCTTCGGCGCTCCACGTTCGCGTTGACGAGCCTCAGCCCCGGCAACGCATCGGGGCCCAGCCAAGGAGACAACACTATGCACAGCACCCTGATCGTGGCTCGGATGAGCCCCGGCGACGGCAACGACGTCGCCCGGCTCTTCTCGGAATTCGACGCCACTGACATGCCCCACCTGATGGGCACTCGCCGCCGCCAGCTGTTCTCGTACCGGGGCCTGTACTTCCACCTGCAGGACTTCGACACCGAGGCCGGTAGTGAGGCGATCGAGGCGGCCAAGTCGCATCCGTCGTTCGTACAGATCAGTGCCGACCTCAAGCCCTTCATCCAGGCCTACGACCCCGACACCTGGCGCTCTCCGGCGGACGCGATGGCACAGCGCTTCTACCACTGGAGCGCGCAGTGAGGCGACGGGTCGTCATCACCGGCATCGGTGTCATGGCACCGGGCGGTATTGGCGTCAAGAATTTCTGGAGTCTGCTGAGCGAGGGTCGGACCGCCACCCGGGGGATCACCTTCTTCGATCCCGCTCCGTTCCGGTCCCGGGTCGCTGCGGAGATCGATTTCCACCCGGAGGATCACGGACTGACGCCGCAGGAGGTCCGCCGAATGGACCGGGCCGCGCAGCTCGTGGTGGCCGCCACGCGTGAGGCGGTGGCCGGCAGCGGGCTCGATCTGGCCGCTATGGACCCCCATCGGACCGGCGTCACCATCGGCAGCGCTGTCGGCGCGACCACGGGGCTCGACCAGGAGTACCGGGTCGTCAGCGACGACGGCCGGCTGGAGCTGGTCGACCACCGGTACGCGGTGCCACACCTGTACGGGCACTTCGTCCCCAGCTCCTTTGCCACCGAGGTCGCATGGGCGACCGGGGCGGAGGGGCCGAGTACGGTGGTCTCCACCGGCTGCACGTCCGGGCTGGACGCTGTCGGCCACGCCGTGGAACTGATCCGCGAGAACAGTGCCGACGTGATGATCGCCGGCGCGACGGATGCGCCCATCTCCCCGATCACGATGGCCTGCTTCGACGCGATCAAGGCCACCACGCCGTACAACGACGAACCCGGGCAGGCTTCCCGGCCCTTCGATCGGACCCGCAACGGGTTCGTCCTCGGCGAGGGTGCTGCGGTTCTCGTTCTGGAGGAACTCGGCCGGGCACAGCGGCGTGGGGCGCACATCTACGCGGAGATCGGCGGATACGCCTCCCGGTGCAACGCCTTCCACATGACGGGGCTGCGTCCCGATGGACTGGAGATGGCCGAGGCCATCAGGGCCACCCTGGACGAGGCCCGGTTGAACCCCTCGGACATCGACTACATCAACGCCCACGGATCCGGCACCAAGCAGAACGACCGACACGAGTCCGCGGCTTTCAAGCGCAGCCTCGGTGAGCACGCCTACCGCACTCCGGTCAGTTCGATCAAATCGATGATCGGGCACTCGCTCGGCGCCATCGGATCCCTCGAGATCGCGGCCTGCGCACTGGCCATGGCGGAGAACGTGATTCCCCCGACCGCCAACCTGCACAACCCCGACCCCGAGTGCGATCTCGACTACGTGCCGATATCCGCCCGGGAAGCGCAACTCGACCAAGTGCTCAGCGTCGGCAGCGGCTTCGGCGGCTTCCAGAGCGCCATGGTGCTCACCCGTCCCGAGAGGAATACGGCATGACCGCGTCCGCCGTCGTCACCGGACTCGGCATCGCCGCCCCCAACGGGCTGGGGGCGGCGGACTACTGGGCCGCCACCCGGGCGGGCCGCAGCGGCATCGGCCAGGTGACCCGATTCGACCCGACCACATATCCCGCCCGCCTGGCGGGCGAGGTGCCGGGATTCGTCGCAGCCGACCACCTGCCCGGTCGGCTGCTCCCCCAGACCGATCACATGACCCGGCTCGCCCTGGTGAGCGCCGACTGGGCCCTCCTGGACGCCGGGATCCGGCCGGACGATCTCCCGGAGTTCGCCGCGGGGGTGGTCACCGCGAGTTCGGCGGGTGGTTTCGAGTTCGGCCAGAACGAGCTGCGGGCGCTGTGGAGCAAGGGCAGCCAGTACGTCAGCGCATACCAGTCCTTCGCATGGTTCTACGCCGTCAACACCGGTCAGATATCGATCCGGCACGGACTGCGCGGGCCCAGCGGGGTTCTGGTCAGTGACCAGGCCGGAGGGCTGGACGCGATCGCGCAGGCACGGCGCCAGATCCGGCGCGGCAGCCAGGTGATCGTTTCCGGCGGCGTCGAAGCCGCCATCTGCCCCTGGGGCTGGGTGGCGCAGTTGACCAGTGGGCGGTTGAGCACCGACGACGACCCGGCCACGGCCTACCGGCCGTTCGACGCCGGGGCGAGTGGCCATGTGGCGGGCGAGGGCGGCGCGCTGCTCGTCCTGGAGGACGCACGGGCGGCCCGCGCACGCGGTGCCCGGGTCTACGGCCGGATCGCCGGTTACGGCACCACGTTCGACCCCAGGCCCGGAAGCGGCCGCGAGCCGGGACTGCGCCGAGCCATCGAGATCGCGCTCCGGGACGCCGAGCTGACACCTGGCGACATCGACGTGGTCTTCGCGGATGCCGCCGCAGTTCCCGAACTCGACGACATCGAGGCCCGGGCCCTCACGGAGGTCTTCGGTCCCCGGGGCGTACCGGTCACCGCGCCGAAGTCGATGACCGGGCGCCTGAACTCTGGGGCCGGCCCGCTGGACGTGGCAGCCGCGCTGCTGGCCATCCGGGACGGTGCGATCCCGCCGACCATCAACGTCTCGCCCCGCGCCGACTACGACCTCGACCTGGTCACCGGGGAGGAGCGGGTGACACCGCTGCGCTCGGCCCTGGTCGTGGCGCGCGGGTTCGGCGGCTTCAACTCGGCGCTGGTGGTAACGGACGCGCACTGAAGGACCGGACCTCATGACGTACCCAATGACATTCAGGAAGGACCCAAGGACATGCCGAGCACCGAGTTCACCATCGATGACCTGAGGCGCATCCTCCGCGAGGGCGCGGGGACCGAAGAGGGGGTCGACCTCGACGCGGACATCCTCGACACCGCGTTCGAGGAGCTGGGCTATGAATCACTCGCGCTGCTGGAGACGTGCGGCCGGATCGAGCGCGAGTACGGAGTCACGCTGGACGACGACGCGCTGGCCGAGGCCCGGACGCCGCGTGCCCTGCTCGGGCTCGTCCACGGCCACCTCGTGACCGCTCACGCCGGCTGATCGACACAGGAGAAGACATGCCTCAGCAAGAGCAGCGGGTGGCCCTGGTCACCGGTGCCACCAGTGGAATCGGTCTCGCCGTGGTGCGGACCCTCGCGGCCCAGGGACACCGGGTGTTCCTCTGCGCACGCAGCGCGGAGAACGTGAAGACCACCGTCGAGGAACTGCTCGCGGAGGGCCTGGACGTCGACGGGACCAGCTGCGACGTGCGGTCGACCGAGGAGGTCAAGGCCTTCGTGGCTGCCGCCGTCGCACGCTTCGGCCCGGTGGACGTACTGGTCAACAATGCCGGTCGCAGCGGCGGCGGGGTGACCGCGGAGCTGACCGACGACCTGTGGGCCGACGTGATCAACACCAACCTCAACAGTGTGTTCCTGGTGACGCGCGAGGTGCTCACCGCCGGTGGCATGCGCGAGAAGGCGAGCGGACGAATCATCAACATCGCCTCCACAGCGGGCAAGCAGGGCGTCGTCCTGGGTGCGCCGTACTCGGCGTCCAAGCACGGCGTCGTCGGCTTCACGAAGGCGCTCGGCAATGAGCTGGGGCCCACCGGCATCACCGTCAACGCGGTCTGCCCCGGCTATGTCGAGACCCCCATGGCGGAGCGTGTCCGGCAGGGGTACGCGACCGCGCTCGAGATGTCCGAGGCAGCCGTCCTCGAAAAGTTCCAGGCCAAGATACCGCTCGGTCGTTACTCGACCCCCGAGGAGGTGGCCGGGCTGGTGGGCTATCTGGCCTCGGACACCGCCGCCTCGATCACTGCGCAGGCACTCAATGTCTGCGGAGGGCTTGGCAACTACTGAGCGGCACCCGAGCGCAAGGAGGCACCATGTCCGACCGAGAAATCAGCCGGGTGGAACACACCATCGAGGTGGACGCGCCGGCATCCGAGATCTACCGCCTGCTCGCGGAGGTCGAGAACTGGCCGCGGCTCTTCCACCCGACCATCCATGTGGAGCACGTCGAGCGAGGTGAGCACACCGAGCGGATCCGGATCTGGGCCACGGCCAACGGCGAGGCCAAGAGCTGGACGTCCCGCAGGCAGCTCCATCCCGAGGAGCTGCGCATCGACTTCCGTCAGGAGGTCTCCGCTCCGCCGGTGGCCGCCATGGGTGGAGCGTGGATCATCGAGCCGGTGTCCGACCGCACCTGCCGGGTCCGACTGCTGCACGATTATCGGGCTGTGGACGACGAAGCGGAGGGCCTCGCCTGGATCGACCAGGCGGTGGACCGCAACAGCCGGTCCGAGCTGGCCGCGTTGAAGGTCAATGCCGAGCTGGTGGTCGGCTCCTCGGAAGACCTGCTGCTGTCCTTCCAGGACTCGGTGCGGATCGACGGATCGGCCAAGGATGTCTACGACTTCCTGGACCAGGCGAACCACTGGACCGAGCGGTTGCCTCACGTGGCCAAGGTCGAGCTGACCGAGGACACCCCCGGGCTGCAGCTGCTGACGATGGAGACGCGGGCCAAGGACGGCTCCACACACACCACCTCCTCGGTGCGCGTCTGCTTCCCCCACCAGCGGATTGTCTACAAGCAGACCGTCGTCCCCGCGTTGATGACCCTGCACACCGGCTACTGGCTGCTGGAGGAGGATGGCGAGGGCGTCATCGCGACCTCCCAGCACACGGTGGTCATCAATACCGAGAACATTCCCGCGATCCTTGGTGACAAGGCCGGCGTCGCGGACGCCCGGCAGTACGTGCAGGGTGCGCTGAGCGCCAACAGCCGGGCCACCCTTGGACACGCCAAGGACTACGCCGAGCGTCGGGTCTGACCGTCATGTCCGAGTCGCAGACAGACGTCCTGGTCGTCGGGGCCGGGCCGGTCGGACTGATGCTCGCCGGTGAGCTGCGGCTCGGCGGGGCTCAGGTGATCGTGGCCGAGCGGCTGCTCGCGCCGACCACGGAATCCCGGGCGTCCACCCTGCACGCCCGCACCATGGAGATCGTCGAGCAACGAGGTCTGATGCCGGAGTTGGGTGAGGTGGCCCGCGACGACACAGGGCACTTCGGCGGCATCCCGCTCCCCCTCGGCGGGCAGCCGAGCCGGTACGCCGGGCTGTGGAAGGTCCCGCAGACCAGGATGGAGGAGATCCTTGGCGTGTGGGCCGCAGGCCTGGGGGCCGAGGTGCGCCGCGGCTGGGAGCTGACCGGTCTTGACGAGGACGGTGACGCCGTAACCGCCGTCCTGCGCCACCAGGACGGCTCGCAGACCCGGCTGCGGGCTCGGTACGTGGTCGGATGCGACGGAGAGAAGAGCACTCTCAGGAGGCTGGCCGGGTTCGAGTTCGTCGGGACCGCCGCCGGCCGGGAACTGCTCCGAGCCGATGTAGCGGGCATTGACGTGCCCAACAGGAGGTTCCAGCGGCTGCCGAGGGGGCTCGCCATCGCGGCGCGCCGTCCGGACGGCGTCACGCGCGTGATGGTGCACGAGTTCGGCCGGCCCGCGGTGTCTCGCCGCGCGGAACCGGACTTCGGCGAAGTGGCCGGTGCCTGGGCGCGCATCACAGGTGAGGACATCAGCCGGGGCACGCCCGTGTGGATCAACTCATTCGGTGACGCCAGCCGTCAGGTGACGCAGTACCGGCGCGGCCGTGTGCTGCTGGCCGGTGACGCCGCGCACGAGCAGATGCCCGTTGGCGGTCAGGCCCTCAACCTCGGCCTGCAGGACGCGGTGAACCTGGGCTGGAAGCTGGCGGCGACGATTCGCGGCTGGGCACCTGCGGGCCTCCTCGACAGCTACCACGAGGAGCGGCACCTGGTCGGCTCCCAGGTGCTGTCGGACATAGCGGCCCAGGCCACGCTGCTGCTCGGCGGGCCCGAAGTGGAGGCGATCCGCTCCGTCATGAGCGGTCTGCTCGGGCTCGAAGCGGTGCGCGACCGCTTGGGCGCGGGGATCAGCGGGGTCGGGATCCGGTATCCGATGGAGGATGCCGATCACCCGCTTCTGGGAGCACGGCTGCCGCACTCCGAACTGATCACCGAGGCAGGCGCATCCACCACCGGCGCGCTGCTGCGCTCCGGGCGGGGACTTCTGCTCGACCTGGCGCCCGAGTCGTCCGGCCACGCAGCCCTGCGGACCGTCGCGCAGGGCTGGGCCGACCGGGTGTGCGTGGTGGCGGCGCAACCGCTACCGGGTGACACCGCGGTGGCGGCCCGCGCCGTCCTGGTCCGCCCCGACGGGCACGTGGTGTGGGCCGACAGCGGCGAGCAGCGACTGCGGGACGCGATGACCCGCTGGTTCGGCCTCCCCCAGCCCACTCGACGGTGACATCCCCCTTTTCGGCCGGGCTCCCGTGCGCTGCGCACGAGGTCGCCGGCCTCATTCGATGAGGAGAACTCCTGTGAAGCGACTTGCCGGCAAGACCGCCCTGGTGACGGGTTCGAGCCGTGGCATCGGCCGTGCGACGGCGATGCGGCTCGCCCGTGACGGGGCGACCGTCGCCGTGCACTATGCGAGCAACGCCGACGCGGCCAGGGAGACGCTTTCCGCCATCGAGGCGGAAGGGGGACGGGCTTTCCCGGTCCAGGCGGAACTGGGTGTGCCCGGCGATGTCGACACCCTCTTCCAGGGCCTGACGGCAGGACTGCGCGAGTTCACCGGGAAGGAGGAGCTGGACATCCTGGTGAACAACGCCGGTGTGATGGGCGGGGTCAAGCCCGAGGACCTCACTCCCGAGATCTTCGACCGCCTGATCGCGGTCAACGCCAAGGCGCCGCTCTTCCTGACCCAGCGCATTCTGACGGTCATGCCGGATGGCGGACGCATCATCAACGTCGGCACCGGTCTGCTGCGTTACGCCAATCCCGACGAGGTCGCCTACGCCATGAGCAAGGGCGCGCTCGACCAGATCAGCCTGCACCTCGCCCGGCTTCTGGGCCCGCGGAACATCACGGTCAACACCGTGTCGCCCGGCATCACCAACAACGGCAGCCCGGTCTTCGAGATTCCGGAGGCCCGCGAGTTCATGGCCAACATGAACGCCTTCAAGCGGATTGCCGAACCCGAGGACGTCGGCGACGTCGTGGCCTTCCTCGCCTCCGACGACGCGCGCTGGATCACCGGCACGTTCATCGACGCCAGCGGCGGCACGCTGCTCGGCGGCTGAGAAGCCGGACGGACCCCCGGCACGTACGGGCCGACCGGACGAGGTCGGCCCGGACATCCCGTGCGGACGCACTCCCCGCGGCCGCGCGTCCTTGTCCCTCCTCGCCTCGTGATGGGAGAGCCATGTCACCAGCACGTCTCCGCCTTGCCGTCGTCCTCGGAAGCACTCGTGAGGGGCGCCTGTGTCCGACGATCGCGTCCTGGTTCGCGCGGCAGGCCCTCCAGGTCGACGCGTTCGACGTCGACGTCGTCGATCCGGCCGGCCTGGACATTCCAGTGGCGCTGTCGCCGCAGCCGCCTGCGCAGGTGCAGGCACTCGGAGAGCGGCTGGAGGCGGCCGACGCCTTCGTGATCGTCACGCCTGAGTACAACCACAGTTTTCCGGCACCCCTGAAGTCCCTCATTGACTGGCACTACGTCCAGTGGCGGGCCAAGCCGGTGGGATTCGTCTCCTACGGGGGGTTGGCCGGGGGCCTGCGGGCAGTGGAGCAGCTTCGACCTGTCTTCGCCGAGTTGCATGCCACGACGGTCCGGGACACCGTCAGCTTCCACAACGCCGCCGACCTGTTCGACGATGCCGGCGAGCCCCAGGAGCCGGTCGGCTGCACCGCTGCCGCCAAGGTCATGCTCGATCAACTCGCTTGGTGGGGAGCTGCGTTGCAGCAGGCTCGGCGGGAACACCCGTATCGGTAATGATCCGATGACAGTGCCGACCATGCCTTGCCTGCCACCGGCTTGCGCATCGATGGAGAGAGTGGACCTCTGGCTGGTGCGGCCCGAATACCTCTCGGACCGCGACGGCCTTGTCGCGCTCGACGAGAACGAGAGGCGCCGGGCCGACTCCTTCCGGCGGCCCGCGGACCGCGCGCTCTACGTCTCGGCGCATCTGGCACTGCGCCGCCTGCTTGCGGCACACCTCGGCAGCACCCCGCAAGAGGTGCGCCTCGTTCGGGAGCAAGGCGGCAGGCCGACTCTCACCGGTGATCCACCGCCCATTCACTTCTCGCTCTCCCACAGCGCCGGGCTCGCGCTGCTGGGTATGGCGCCCGTGCCGATCGGGGTGGACGTCCAGCGGATACCTTCGCTGTCCACCGTCGATCTCTGCAGCCCGCGCTTCCACCCCGCGGAGCAGGCGGAGTTGGCGGCCCTGCCGCAGTCCGCCAAGGCGAGGTACTTCACCTGGCTGTGGACGCGCAAGGAGGCCTACCTGAAAGGGATCGGCGTCGGTCTGCGACGTTCGCTGGCCGCCGACTACCTGGGGGCGGGTGGACCCGCAGCTCCGGCTGGTCCGGCGGGCTGGACGGTGGCGGACGCGCCGTGTGAAGACCGTTATGTGGCGTCTGTGGCTGTACTGACCAAGGCCCCGCTGCCTGTCACCCTGCGCCGGTTTCCAAGGAGTGTCGACCATGACTGATGTCTCACCCCCCACCGTGATTTCCACGTCCGGGACTTCGCGCCATCGGGTGTCGGAGTTGCGTCAGCTGCGTGAGCAGGTTCTGCGCGGCCCCGGCGAGAAGGCCACCGAGGCGCAGCACTCCAAGGGGAAGTTGACGGCGCGTGAGCGTATCGAGCTGTTGCTGGACGCGGGTTCGTTCCACGAGGTGGAGCCGCTTCGCCGGCACAGGGCCACGGGGTTCGGGCTGGAAGGGAAGAAGCCGCACACCGATGGTGTGATCGTCGGGTGGGGCACGGTGCACGGGCGGACCGTGTTCACGTACGCGCACGACTTCCGGATCTTCGGGGGTGCGCTGGGTGAGGCGCACGCGCAGAAGATCCACAAGATCATGGACATGGCGATCGCGGCGGGTGCGCCGCTGGTCTCCCTGAACGACGGCGCCGGGGCCCGGATCCAGGAGGGCGTCACCGCGCTGGCCGGCTACGGCGGCATCTTCCAGCGCAACTCCCGCGCCTCCGGGGTGATCCCGCAGATCTCCGTGATGCTCGGCCCGTGCGCGGGCGGCGCGGCGTACAGCCCGGCGCTCACCGACTTCGTGTTCATGGTCCGTGAGACCTCGCAGATGTTCATCACCGGCCCCGACGTGGTGCAGGCGGTGACCGGCGAGAAGATCAGCCAGAACGGGCTGGGCGGCGCGGACGTGCACTCCGCGGTCTCCGGGGTGTCGCACTTTGCCTACGACGACGAGCAGTCCTGCATCGAGGAGGTCCGCTTCCTGTTGTCGATGCTGCCGCAGAACAACCGCGAGATGCCCCCCGCCACCCCCGGTGACGACCCAGTGGAGCGGCGCGGGGAGGTCCTGCTGGACCTGGTCCCCGCCGACGGCAACCGCCCCTACGACATGCGCAAGGTCATCGAGGAGATCGTCGACCACGGCGAGTTCCTGGAGGTCCACGAGCGCTGGGCCACCAACGTCATCGTCGCCCTGGCCCGCATCGACGGCCACGTGGTGGGCCTGATCGCCAACCAGCCGCAGTCCCTGGCCGGTGTTCTGGACATCAACGCCAGTGAGAAGGCCGCCCGCTTCGTACAGATGTGCGACGCGTTCAACATCCCGCTGGTCACCATGCTCGACGTGCCCGGCTTCCTGCCCGGCGTCGACCAGGAACACGATGGCATCATCCGCCACGGCGCCAAACTGCTCTACGCGTACTGCAACGCCACCGTCCCGCGCATCCAGCTGATCCTGCGCAAGGCCTACGGCGGCGCCTACATCGTCATGGACTCCCGCTCCATCGGCGCGGACCTTTCCTTCGCCTGGCCCACCAACGAGATCGCGGTGATGGGCGCCGAGGGCGCGGCCAACGTCATCTTCCGCCGCGACATCAACGGCGCCGAGGACCCCGAGGCGATGCGCGCGCAGAAGATCAAGGAGTACAAGACCGAGCTGATGCACCCGTACTACGCGGCCGAACGCGGCCTGGTCGACGACGTCATCGACCCCGCCGACACCCGCCCCGTCCTCGCCGCGGCCCTGGCCATGCTCCGCACCAAGCACGCCGACCTGCCCAGCCGCAAGCACGGCAACCCACCGATGTAGGGAGGGCCTTGATGGCCGACATCATGCTCAACGCCATCCGAGTGGAGAGAGGACAGCCCGGACCCGAAGAGCTTGCGGTGATCACCGCCGTCCTCCTCGCCCGGGTCCGCAACGCCGGCCCCGACCGGGCGGCGGACGGTGGCGGCCACCGCGAAACGGCCCGCTGGCGTCGTCCGGAACGTGTCAACGGCTTCCAGTGCCCCCGCAGTTGGCAGACGGCTTTCTAGCCGCGCAGCCCGCCCGCCCCTTGTCCCTGAGGACTGCCTATCATGCATTCACCGTCCGTCTGGACCGGGCAACTGCGTCCTGCGACGCACAGCCGTCTCAGGCTTGTGGCCTTCCCCCACGCCGGTGCGGGGCCGCAGACCTATGCGCGTCTGCTGTCCGGACTGCCGAGCGATGTCGAGTTGACCGGGGTCACCCTTCCCGGGCGTGAGCGTCGTGCCGGTGAGTCGCCGACCGGCCTGCTCCGCGCCGCGGTCGAGGGGATCAGCGGCGAATTGGCGGCTCTTCCGCCGCTCCCCACCCTCTACTGGGGTCACAGCATGGGCTCCCTGCTCGCCGTGACTGTCGCGGCACACTGCCCCGGCTCGTGCGACGCCCTCGTCCTGACGGCCGGGATCCCGGGTCCCGACGCACTCGACTTCGCGGTTCCTCTGGACACACCGGAAGGGCTGGAGCTGATGTTCACCCGGCACCGGCTGCCGCTACGGGCCCTGGACATCGGCAGCGGTCACTCCCGGGCTGAGTATGTGCTGGCCCACGACCTGGTGCTGGCCCGGAGTGCCCTCCTAGGGCTGGACGGTATCCGGCTCGACCTGCCGCTGACTGCCTACGCCGGTGCCGATGACCCGCTGGTTCCCGCGTCCACGCTGCCGGGGTGGCGAGACTTCACCACTGGTCGGTTTCGCTCCAGGACCCAGGCCGGTGGCCACTTCTTCCCCTTCCTCCCGTCCAACGGGCGTGCACTCCTGGCCGATATTGCCGACCAGCTGGAGTTCTGCGCCGTGGCCGGGGATACGACGAGAGGAGTTGTCCGGTGAGCACCAAGGCCCCCTATCAGGGAGCTTTTACTCCGGTGAGCGAGGAGGTCACCGCTTTCGATCTGCCAGTGACCGGACGGATCCCGGATGAACTTCAAGGTCGCTACCTGCGCATCGGTCCCAATCCGCTGCGCCTGGACGATCCGCGCCTCAACCTGTTCCTCGGGGAAGGCATGGTTCACGGGGTGCGGCTGCGGGACGGCCGGGCCGAGTGGTACCGGAACAGGTGGGTCCGATCCGCCGCCGTGGCAAGGGGCTTCGGGGAGAAGGTGCGCCGAGGCTCGCGCTTCGCGGGATCGGACTTCGCCCCCAACACCCATGTGATCGGGCACGCCGGACGGATCCTCACCCTGGTCGAGAACGGCTTCCGGCCGTACGAACTGACCGAGGACCTTGACACCGTTGGCCCGTGCGACTTCCGCGGCACGCTCCCGGCGGGCTATTCGGCCCATCCCAAGCTCGACCCGCAGACCGGCGAACTCCATGCCGTCGCCTATGCGACGCGTGCGGAGTTCGTGCAGTACTCGGTGCTTTCTCCCGCCGGCATGGTCACCCGGATCGTGAACATCCCCGCGCCGCACCGCCCGGTGATGCACGACTTCGCGCTCACCGGCAAGTACGTCGTCCTCTATGACCTGCCGGTGGTAAACAGCCTGGTCGCCGCGGCGTCCGGTGAACCCCTGGTGTACGACTGGCGGGAGAGCCGGGGAGCCAGGATCGGGCTCCTGCCGAGGCACGGGACGGAGGTGCGCTGGTTCGAGATCGCCCCGTGCTGGGTCTTCCACACCCTGAACGCCTATGACGACGGCGACCGTGTGATTGTCGACGTCATTCGCTACCCCCGCATGTACACGGGTCTCCGGTTGGACGGCAACTCCCTGCCCACACTCGATCGCTGGGTCATCGACACCGTGAGCGGCAAGGTCACCGAGACCCGCCTGGACGACCGCGCCCAGGAGTTCCCCGGCGTCAACCCGGCTGCGGTTTCGGCACCTCACCGCTTCGGCTACGCGGCTGTGGTTCCCGACATGCATTCCTACTTCGGTCCCGACAACGACTTGGCGGGCCTGCCTGATCAGGCGTACGGCGATGCGCTGCTCAAGCATGACTTCTCCGCCGGAACCACCGCGGTCCGTTCCCTGGGCCGCGGCCACTACACCGGTGAGCCGGTCTTCGTCCCCGGCGCGTCAGCAGGTGCGGAGGACGAGGGGTACCTGCTCGCCTATGTCCACGACCCCGACCGCGGCGCCAGTGATCTCGTCATCCTGTCCGCACAGGACTTCACGGGTGAGCCCCTGGCCACCGTGCACCTGCCCGCCCGAGTGCCGCTCGGATTCCACGGGAGCTGGATCGCTGACCCGGCCTGACCGAACGGAAGGTCCCTTGACACCCACCTCTGCTCCGGAGCAGTCCGAGGAAATCGTCGCTCGTCTCCGCGCCGCCTGTCGCACCGGCCGCTACCGTTCACTGGAGTGGCGGACCGAGCAGCTCACGCGGCTACGGGCCCTGTTGCGCGACCACGTCGAGGATTTCGCCGCGGCCCTCCACACCGACCTGCGCAAGAGCCGGACCGAGGCGTACGCGGCTGAGATCGGGTTCACGATCCGCGAGATCGACCACATCCTGGTGAACCTGGCGGAGTGGCTGCGGCCGGTGCCGGTGGCCGTGACCGGGTGCCCTCCCGGCTCGACGGCTCACCTCCAGTACGACCCGCTGGGAGTGGTGCTGGTGATGGCACCGTGGAACTATCCGGTGCAGCTGCTGCTCGTCCCGGTCGCGGGGGCGCTGGCCGCCGGCAATGCGGTGGTGGCCAAGCCCAGCGAGGTGGCGCCCGCCTGCTCTGCGCTCCTGGCCCGGTTGATTCCGCGGTACCTGGACACCGATGCGGTCGCCGTGGTGGAGGGGGGAGTCGCGGAGGCCACTGCCCTGCTGGCCCAACGCTTCGACCACGTCTTCTACACCGGGAACGGCGTGGTCGGACGGATCGTCATGCGTGCCGCAGCCGAGCATCTGACCCCGGTGACGCTGGAACTGGGCGGTAAGTCCCCGGTGTTCGTTGACCGTGGGACGAGTCTCGCAGACACGGCGGCACGGTTGGCTCGGGCCAAGTTCGCCAACGCGGGCCAGACCTGCGTTGCTCCCGACTATGTGCTGACCGACCCTGAGACGGCGCGGGCGCTGGAGGTTGAGCTTGCCCGGTCGCTCGAGAAGCTGTTCGGAACCGAGCCGCAGGCCTCGCGGGGGTACGGACGGATCATCAATGCGCGGCACTTCGACCGCATCGTCCGCCTTCTCGACTCCGGCCGGATCGTCGTCGGCGGCAGTCACGATCGGGAGAGCCGCTACATCGCGCCGACGGTGCTGGCCGAGGTGCGGGCCGATTCGCCGGTGATGCAGGAGGAGATCTTCGGTCCGGTCCTGCCGATCGTCGAGGTATCCGGGGTGGACGAGGCGATCACCTTCATCAACGAGCGGGACAAGCCGCTGGCGGTGTACGGCTTCACGGCGTCTACGGAGATCCGGCGCCGGCTGGCCGAGGAGACGGCCTCGGGCAGTCTCGTGCTCGGCCTGCCGATGGCGCAGGTCCTGGACCCCGGACTGCCGTTCGGCGGGGTGGGGCAGAGCGGGATGGGCAGCTACCGGGGCGCGCACTCTCTTGCCGCCTTCAGCCATCGCAAGACCGTGCTCGATGTGCCGGAACGCTAAGGCGACTTAGCGGGCTGCTAGAACTGAGCTGCTTGTTCGCCGCGTTACCGATCCCTACGATCGAAGTTATGCAATATCGGTGAGTGCGTCGAAGCGGACTGCGTCGGTGAACTGACCTCGCTGGTCCGCCTGCGGGATTCGGTGTTGCCCGCCAATATTCGCTGCTCCCGCGATGAATCGCATGTCCGGCGAAGCGTTCGAAGGGGGCAGGGCTTGTGAGAATGCAGGGCAGCCTGGTGGCGATCAGCGATTTGCATGTCCGCTACGAGGACAACAGGAGAGTCGTCGAGACGCTGCGCCCCGAGTCGGATCACGACTGGCTGCTGGTCGCCGGGGATGTCGGTGACACCGTCGCGGATATCGAATGGGCGCTGTCGCTGCTGGCCGACCGCTTCGAGAAGGTGGTCTGGGTACCGGGCAACCACGAGCTGTGGACCCCGCCCGACGACCCGGTGCAGCTGCGCGGTGAGGCCCGCTACCGCTACCTCGTGGAGCTGTGCCGAAGGCTCGGCGTCGTCACTCCTGAGGATCCGTACCCGCTCTGGGAGGGCATGGGCGGTCCAGCCGTGATCGCACCGCTCTTCGTCCTCTACGACTACAGCTTCTGGCCTGTCGGCGCCCGCGACGCGCAGGAGGCGCTCGCCCTCGCCGAGAACGCCGGGGTGATCTGCACCGACGAGTTCATGCTGCACCCCGACCCGTATCCGAGCCGGACCGCCTGGTGCCGTGCGCGCGTCGAGATCACCGAGGCGCGGCTGGCCGCTGTGGACAAGGCACTGCCGACTGTATTGGTCAACCACTTCCCCCTGGTGCGTCGGCCCACCAGGGTGCTCCGCCATCCGGAGTTCGCGCTCTGGTGCGGCACCGAGGCCACCGCGGACTGGCACCGCAGATTCCGCGCGGCAGCCGTCGTCTACGGGCATTTGCACATCCCTTCCCTCATCCATGAGGACGGGGTGCCGCACCGCGAGGTCTCACTCGGGTACCCCCGTGAGTGGCAGCCCCGCTCCACGGCGCCGGGCCGACTGGTCCGGATCCTTCCCGAGGCGGCGGCGGTGCGGAGGCGCGGATGATCGAGCAGCTACTGGCACCGCCGGTCGTGGCTGTCCAGGCCTTCACCGACCCGGTAGATCCGCCCATGCTCTTCGCCGAGGAGCGGGCCCTGATCGCGCGGGCGGTGGACAGCCGGCGAAGGGAGTTCGGCACGGTGCGGGCGTGTGCCCGCACAGCTCTGTCCGGACTCGAAATCGCTCCCGTGCCGATCCTCCCCGGACCACAAGGCGCGCCGGCCTGGCCCGACGGCGTCGTCGGCTCAATGACCCACTGCGCGGGCTACCGGGCCGCCGCCGTCGCGCGCGCCACCGACCTGCTGACAATCGGCCTCGACGCCGAGCCCCACCAGCCGCTGCCCGGCAGTGAACTGGACATCGTCGCGCTTCCCGAGGAGCGGACCCGACTGTCCGACCTTGCGGCCCGGAGGCCGGAGATCTGCTGGGACCGGCTGCTGTTCAGCGCCAAGGAGAGCGTGTACAAGGCATGGTTCCCGCTCACCAACCGGTGGCTGGATCTCGAGGAAGCCTCGGTCACCATCGATCCGGATGCCGGAACATTCCGGGCCCGGCTGCTGGTCGCCGGCCCCGTCATCGCCGGGGCTCCACTGCCGGGGTTCGACGGGCGCTGGCTGGTCCGGAACGGGCTCGTCCTCACGGCGATCACCATGGCCACCGGTAGCACAGCAGAGATTTAGCGAAAGCTTAGTCGCTGGGCGCTTGAGTTCTCCTCGATTTTCGAAGAGGCTTCTTGCAGGGTGCGCCGAACCTTATTTTAAAAGTCGTCGCATAATAGACGGCAGTAAATTCAAGGAGGATCGGCACGTGGCTCCTGTCGCGATTGTTGCCGGCGAAAACCGGGTTTCGAATGCTGCCGTCTCTATGCAATTGGCGGAGCTTGGCTGGGACGTTGCGATACTCTGTAGGGACAGCACCGCCGGTGCGGAGACCGTCAATCGAATACGGGAGAGCGGACGACAGGCGCTTGCCGTCGAGACCGATATCGCTGACTCCGTTTCGGTCGATGCCGCCCTCGGCCGGGTGTGCGCCGAACTGGGTGATCCGAATGTTCTGGTGAACAATGTCGCCGTCACCGTCCGCGATTCGCTGAGCCGGATTTCCGATGATGACTGGCGCGCGGTGGCCGGCCGCCCCCTTCGAGGACTCTTCGTCGCCAGCCGGTCGGTGATCGATCCGATGATCAGGCAGGGGTGGGGGCGCATCATCAACATCGCGCACTTGCCCGCTTCTGTGGCAAGCGGGCCGCACGACCACTCGACCGTGCTGTCCGGCCTCGAAGGGTTCACCAGGACGATCGCGCTGGAGCTGCGGGCGTTCGGGATCACGGTGAACGCCATCGCGCCCGCACCTCCCGCTGCGGACATCCGGGCTGGTGCCGGCCCACGAATCGCCGATGCGGCCGGGGCGCGGTACGCGGCGCAGATCGCTGCGGCAGTGCCGTTCCTGGTCAGCGGTGGGGCGTCATCGGTGACCGGTCAGGTCGTCCATGTGGGCGACGAGGAAATGGTCTGACCCTGGCCCCGTCAGCTGGATTGGAGAATGTGTTTTGCAAGGCAACGAGCATTATGTCCGTCAGATCCTGAACGCCTTCCGGGCCAACCCCTCCGGCGTACCGCTTGTCCACCGCGACGTGCCCACGACGGCCGGTGACCTGGCCGACTCGGTCACGTCGGCAGCCGCGGTGATGCGCGCGCACGGTGTCGGGGTGGGAAGCGTGGTCGGCATTCTGACCGATCCCAACACCCCTGCGACCTTGGTGTCGCGCTACGCGGCGAATCTGCTCGGCGCCACCGTGGTCCACCTTGCCGGTGTCAACGCGGTCAACCCTGCCGACCAGCTCTCGATGGACTCGCAGGGCGGCATCGTAGCCGAGGCAGCGCCAGCGATGATCACGGTGGACGAAGCCAATCTCGGCCGCGCCCAGGCGATTTGCGGAACGATGACGGACCGCCCCCTGCTCGCCGGGTTCGGTGACCTGGGTAGCGACGTCGTTGACCTGACGGCCCTGCCTGCGGATGCCTTCCGGCCGGACATGGCGCGCAGCGGTGACATCGCCGTGGTCACCTACTCCAGCGGCTCGACCGGCCGGCCCAAGGGAGCGAGCTGGTCGTTCAGGGTGAAGAACGAGATGGTCACGGCGTCCGCCCTCCGGGGGCAGAAGGCGACCAGCCTGATCACCGCACCCTTGACCCACTCCAGCGGCTTTGCCGCCGACGATGTGATGGTTCCCAACGGCACGGTCGTGCTGCTGCCCGGCTTCGACGCGGCAGAGGTCCTGCGGACGGTGGCCCTGCACCAGGTCAACCGACTGGTGCTGTCCGCTCCGCAGCTGTACGCGCTGGCCGACCACCCGGACACGGCGCAGGCCGATCTGTCGAGTGTGCGCGACTTCTTCTACACCGGCCTGCCCGCCTCGCCCGAGCGACTGGCGGTGGCCGCGAAGGTCTTCGGGCCGGTGCTCATGCAGGTCTACGGCACGATCGAGACCAACATGATCAGCTGGCTCCTGCCGCACGAGCACGGAGATGACGCCCTGCGCGCGACGGTGGGGCGTCCGCTCGAATGGCTGCAGGTGACCATCCGCGATCCGCAGGACGACCGGGTGCTGCCGCCCGGCGAGTCCGGCGAGGTATGCGTCAACTCGCCCTGGTCGATGGACCATTACTGGAACGATCCCGATCAGACCGCGCGCACTGTGCGAGACGGATGGATCCACACGGGGGACATCGGGCATCTCGACGACGCGGGCTACCTCCACCTGCACGGCCGGATCGCGGATGTGATCAAGGCGAACGGAATCAAGATCTATCCCGCCTCGGTCGAGCGTGCACTGCTGGAGCACCCCGCTGTCGCGGAGGCGGCGGTGTTCGGGGCGGAGAACGCTGACCGCCTTGAGTACGTCTGCGCCACAGTCGTCCTGCGGGAGGGCAGGGAGGTTGCTCCCGACGAACTCCGGAAGCACGTCGAGAGCCTTCTCAGCGCCAATCACGCTCCGACCGACATCGAGCTGCGGAAGAGCCTGCCGCTCATCGGCCTCGGAAAACCGGACAAGTTGCGGCTCCGTGCGGATGCCTTGGCGCGTCTCGCGGCCACCCACGGCGAAGAAGAGTCCTGAGATGACGGAGAACAACATGGCCATGTCGCCCGGCAGTGTGGTGTCGTTGGTCGATATCGAGGGCTCTGTCGATGCAGCAGCGCTCGCCGCCGCCGCCGTTGTCCTGGCGAAGCGTCACCCCGGTTCTGCCGCAGGACTGTCCTGGTGTGCTGTCGACCTGAGCGAGCTCGACGAGGAACGGCGCCGAGCCGAGCTTGAGCGGCTCGCGTCGGAGGAGGAGCAGGAGGTAGCAGTCGCCGGAGTCCCGCTCCGCCTGACGTTGGTGCGGCTGGGAGCCACCACCCATCGGCTCCGTATGACCAGTGATCGTGCGGTGCTCGATGCCCGATCCCATCGCATGCTCCTCGGTGAACTCCTCGACTGGTACGTCAAGCCCCCCGAGGTGGCCGACCTGCCCGTGCCGACGTCCACTGACGACTATGACGCATGGCTGGCCGGGCGGGACCGTGCCGCTGCCGAACACGCCTGGCACAAGAGGCTCGTTGAAGCGGACGAACCCACCCTGGTGGCGCCGGTGGTCCCTGCCGGGAAGCCGATGCCTTTGGAGCGAGTCGTCTGCGAACTCCCGGCCGAGTTCGGAGCCCGCGTACTCACCCGGGCGCGTGCCCATCAGCTGTCGCTCGCCACGGTGGTCCAGGGTGCGTGGGGACTGCTGCTGGGCTGGTTGACCAACCGTCGAGCGGTCGTCTTCGGTGGCATCCACGCGGACCCGCCGAGGTTCCCCGGCATCGAGTCGATGGTGGGCGGTTTCTCCGACGTCCTGCCGGTGCCGGTGCGGTGGAGTGCGGCCGAGCCGCTCGTGGAGGTGCTGTCCCGGTTGGAGCGGGAGCAGGCGCGGATCGCCGAACACGCGCCCCTCCGCGCGGCGGAGATCGATGCCCTCGCCGACCGGCAGAGGCTCTTCGACACGGTCGTGGTGCTTGAGGACGCGGATACCGATCCGGCCCGGTACCTCGGCGCCCTCCCTGAGCTGCGCATCGTCTCGGTGGAGCAGCACGAGGACTTCGGCGCCGCACTCGCCCTGGTCGTACGGCGCAGCGATGAGGGGCTGCGGCTGGTGCTGGACTTCCGGCCGGATCTGTTCGCCCGTGCCGAAGCCGAGCGGGTGCTGGACGTGCTGTGCCGGATCTTCGACGCGATCGCCGACGAGCCCGAGCAGCCCGTCGGCCGGGTGCGGATGCTCGACGGCGACGAGCGCCACAGGATCCTGCTCGACTCGGACAGCACCGATCAGAGCGTGTCTGCCGTCACCCTGGCGGACCTGGTGGAGCGCAGGGTCGAGCGCAGCCCGGGCAACACCGTGCTGGTCTCCAGCAGTGAGACCCTCTCGTACGACGAGCTGAACCGTCGCGCCAATAGGCTGGCGCGGCTGCTGGCCGCCCGAGGTGCCGGACCGGAACAGCTGGTGGCCCTGGCCCTTCCCCGCTCGATCGATATGGTGGTCGCGATACTGGCGGTGGCCAAGACGGGCGCAGGCTTCCTGCCGATCGACCCCGGCTACCCCGCTGATCGCGTCGCCTACATGGTGGCCGATGCCGACCCCGTGCTGCTGTGCACCAACCGGGCGGCGGCGGCCGGGCTGCCGCAGGAGCCTCAGCACATCGTGCTGGACGATGCGGCCGTCGTCGCCGAGACGGAGCGGCTGTCCGATGCGAACCTCGGGGATGGCGACGGCAGGGGCCCGCTGTCGACCGCAGGACTCGCCTACGTCATCTACACCTCCGGATCCACCGGGAAGCCGAAGGGTGTCGCGGTCACCCACGGCGGTCTCGCCAACCTCGCGGCGGCCAAGGTCGAGCGGATGGACGTCGATCAGGAGAGCAGAATTCTGCAGTTCGCCTCTCCGAGCTTCGACGCCTTCCTGACGGAACTTCTCGCGACCATCGACGCCGGGGCCACCCTGGTCATTCCGCCTGCCGCCATTCTGGCCGGCGACACCTTGTCCGACGTCCTCATCAGCCGGCGAATCACCCACGCGGTCCTTCCGCCGGTGGCTGCGGCGAGCGTGTCCCCCGAGGCACTGCCGGATCTGCGGTCCCTCGTGCTCGCCGGCGAAGCCGCATCCGCCGACCTCATCGGGCGCTGGGCGACCGGCCGTCGAGTGATCAATGCCTATGGTCCGACGGAGGCGACCGTCTGTGCCACGATGAGCGAGCCGCTGTCCGCCGCGGCAACGCCGCCGATCGGCGGGCCCATCGCCGGCGCGGCGTGCTATGTACTCGACCAGGCACTACGCCCGGTGCCTGCGGGAGTGCCCGGCGAACTGTACGTTGCCGGTGCCGGACTCGCACGCGGCTACCTCGGGCGTCCGGCACTGACCGCCGAGCGGTTTGTCGCCAACCCGTTCGCCGCTGACGGCTCCCGCATGTACCGGACGGGTGACGTGGTGTCCTGGCGGCCGGACGGGGCCCTCGACTTCCTCGGCCGCGCCGACGAGCAGGTGAAACTGCGTGGGTTCCGGATCGAACTCGGGGAGGTGGAGGCCGCCCTTGCCGCGCACCCCGCAGTCGACCGGGCTGTCGCAGCGATCCGTGAGGACCGGGCCGGCGCACGGCAGATCGTGGCCTATCTGATCCCCTGCGGTGCCATACCGACCACGGCGGAGCTTCGCCGGCACGCCGGACGTTTCCTACCCGACTACATGGTTCCGGGCGCTTACGTCCTGATCGACTCACTTCCGCTGACGCCGAGCGGCAAGCTCGACCGTCGGGCACTGCCGGCGCCGACGATCGAGCCCGAGTCGACCGGGCGGGCTCCCGTCTCCCCGCAGGAGAAGGCACTGAGCGAGATCTTCGGCGAAGTGCTCGGCGTGCCCCCGGTGGATGCCGACAAGAACTTCTTTGAGCTCGGCGGCAACAGCATGGTGGCCATCGCCGTGATCCAGAAGGCGCGGAAGGCCGGTCTGGCAATCTCGCCGAAGGATCTCGTCATGAACCCGACTGTCGAAGCGCTTGCCGCAGTAGCGGGCAGTGTCGACCGAGTACCGGCACGCGCGGCAGCTCTGACGGACGGAAATGGAAGGTAAGACGATGACCGCACTACCGGTAGTCCCGCCGCACGAGCTCGAGAACATCGATCTGGCAGATCCCAGGCTGCACGCGGAGAACGATCTCAGTGAGGTGTGGCGCCACCTGAGGGAGGAGCGCCCGTTCTACTGGCAGCGCCCGCGTGGTTCGCAACCCGGTTTCTGGGCGGTCACGCGCCACGCCGACGCCACAACCGTGTACAAGGACCGGGAGAACTTCACCGCCGAGAAGGGCAACGTCCTGCCGATGTTGGTCGCCGGCGGCGACTCGGCCGCTCGTACGATGCTGGCGGTGACCGACGGCGTCCGGCACACGCAGATGCGCGCGATCCTGACGAGGGCGTTCTCTCCGCGGATGCTGATGAAGATCAAGGACACCCTGACGAGGACGGTCGACCAACTCCTGGCCGATGCGGCAGCCGGCGGGGACTGCGACTTCGCGACCGATGTGTCGGGCAACGTCCCGCTCGCGGCGATCTGCGACCTGCTCGCCATTCCGGAGGCGGACCGGAAGTATCTGCTCAACCTCACTGGCCACGTCCTGAGTTCGGACTACGCCGACGCTCCGCCGGAGGAGGGCGCGGTAGCCAAGAACGAGATCCTTCTGTACTTCGCCGACTTGGCAGACACTCGCCGGGGCAGCGACGAGACGGATGTGGTGAGCCTGCTGGCCAACAGCACGATCGATGGCAAGCCGCTCAACGCTGCCGAGCTCATGGCCAACTGCTACGGGCTGATCATCGGAGGGGACGAGACCGGCCGCCACGCGATCACCGGCGGGCTGCTCGCGCTGATGGAGCACCGGGATCAGTGGCAGGCGCTCAAGCGGGGGGAGGTGGATCTGAAGACCGCCACGGAAGAGGTCCTGCGGTGGACCGTGCCGCCTCTGCACGGTGGCCGCTGCGCCACCGCGGATACCGTGGTGAACGGCGAGCAGCTCATCAAGGCCGGCGAGATCGTCAGTGTCTGGTTCGCCTCGGCCAACCGGGACGAGCGGACCTTCGCGGACCCGGACAGGTTCGACCTGAACCGCACGCCCAACAAGCACCTGACGTTCGCCACCGGCTCGCACTACTGCCTCGGCCACTTCCTCGCCCGTATGGAGGTCGAGGCGGTGCTGGACGGATTGCGCCGCACCGTCTCCGACTTCGAGCAGACGGCGCCCGAAAAGTGGATCTATTCGAGCGTCCTGCAAGGAATGAGTTCCTTGCCGGTCTCCCTCAAGGCCGATGGCAGCCACATGCCGCAGACGGCCTGACGGTCCCTCAAGAACCTCTGCGGAAAGGTATAGGTCATGGCCAACCCGTTCGACGATGAAGACGGCAGCTATCTGGTGCTGCGCAACGACGAGGAGCAGTTCTCGCTCTGGCCCGAATTCGCTGACGTGCCGACCGGATGGCGGGTCGTGCTGGGGCCGGACAATCGCTCGGCATGCCTCACGCACATCGAATCCCAATGGACCGACCTGCGTCCGAAGAGTCTGCTCCGCCCGTAGCAGGGTCACCGGTCCGGACAGTGTCCAGATCCAGCCAGTCGCCACCGACAGCCACCGACAGCCCCGCAGAGGAAGGACCGCGCATGGGCCTCGCCGCCGACACAGTCGCCATCGTCACCGGAGCGGGACGGGGTATCGGCGCAGCCACGGCCGAACGCCTCGCCCTCGAGGGTGCCGCCGTCGCCGTCATCGAACAGTCCGAGGCGGACACCGCTGCCACCGTCTCGTCGATTCGCGCGGCTGGCGGCCGGTGCGTCGGTATCGGTTGCGACGTCACGGCCACCGACCAGGTGGAGGCGGCGATCGACCGCACGGCCGAGGAGTTCGGCCGCCTGGACATCCTGGTCAACAACGCCGGGGTCACCCGGGACAACCTGGTCTTCATGATGAGCGATGAGGACTGGGACACCGTCATCGACGTGCATCTGCACGGCGCCGTCCGGACGGCCCGCGCAGCACAGCGGCACATGGTGCGTCAGGGCTCGGGGCGGATTGTGAACCTGAGCTCCATCGCGGCGTTGGGCAACCCCGGTCAGGCCAACTATGCGACCGCCAAGGCCGCCGTCCAGGGACTCACCCGCACCCTGGCGGTCGAACTCGGTCCGCACGGGATCACGGTCAACGCGGTGGCCCCCGGCTTCATCGCCACCGCGATGACCGACGACACGGCCCGCCGACTGGGCTCCGACCCGGTGCAGTTGCGGGAGAAGGTGGCATCGAGGGTGCCGCTGCGCAGGGTTGGTTCACCGTCGGACATCGCCGGCGTGGTGGCATTCCTGGCAAGTGCGGACGCGGCGTACCTGACCGGCCAGACCATCTACGTGGACGGAGGGCCGCAGTAACGTCGATTGGCTGATTATCGACCATGACCGATACCGGCCAAGATCAATTTTCTTGACACCAAAAATATCCTCTGTAGACTAGGCAGAGTTAGTGCTTCTGGCTAATTGACGACGGAGTGTTTGGTCCGCTAAAGGGCGAAGCTACGGCGTGACCAGATAGCGGGGGATTGTGACACAGGTGCTGATTGTTGCCGACGATCTGGAATTTGTCGGAGAGCTTGCGGAAGGACTGGGGAACAAGGGATTTCAGGTCCAGCGGGAAAGCGGTATCCGTCCGGCACTGGAAAAGAGCAGGAGGGTCGATGCGGTACTGCTCGATCTCACGCTCTCGGATATCGACGGATTTGAGGCGTGCCGGGCCCTCCGTGCCACCTCTCACGTGCCAGTAATTGTCATGGGCCTGCAAGATGACGAATTCGACCAGGTGCTGAGTTTCAAGCTGGGAGCCGACGACTACGTCGTGCGGCCCTGCAGCCTGCGCAAACTGGCTGCCCGGATAGAGGCGGTGCACCGGCGCGCCCGGAATTCCTGGGGCCTCCGGGCCGCGCCGGATAGCGAGGTCCACGAGTTCGGCCCGGTCCGCATCGATATGCACCGCCGAATGGTGCTGAGAGGCGGCCGCGAGGTCATGCTGACACGCAAGGAGTTCGACGTCCTGGCTTTGCTGGCGAAGAATCCGGGCCGGGTGTGCACACGCGAGCAGATCATGAGCGAGGTCTGGGGCCACGACGGCGCGGGGGACACGCGGACGCTCGGCGTCCACATGACGGGGCTTCGCAAGAAGCTGAGGATGCCGATGCTCATCGAAACTGTGCGTGGGGTCGGTTTCCGACTGGCTCTCCACAGGGCGTCGGAGGAAGAGGCGGCCTGATTGGGGCTGTCCTGCGCGACGGTCGCTGCGCCCGAACGGTGAATGAATCTCCTGATACCGCACCTGATGGCAATGGCGCCATCAGCTGTGCAGGTAATGACTGTTTGCCATAATCTAGTGGAAATTAGAGCTGCTTGTGCTCTGCGGTAACTCCTAAGAAGCTGTTGCGTAATGCCCGGTGAACTGAGTCTCGGCTGGACCGACGACAACGGGGAGTTGCATGCTGAGCCGCAGTGTTCGGTGTAGCGCCCTGGTGACGGGGCGGCTCGCGCGAAACTGGCCGAGCCGGTGGCGCATGGTGTCCGGTTCGGCGTGGGCCAGGTCGTGCAGGGCGAGGAGGCTGACCCAGCAGTCCGGGTCGCTGCCGACACACGTGCTCTGATCGGGCGGAACGGCACCGCGTGGCACGGCGAGGCACGAGGCAGCATGATCGCTCATGGTCTCGTAACGCGTAGGTCTCCGGCTCCGAATCCCGAAAGCGGCTCTCTGAGAAGCCCAGGTCAAACACTGTTGACCTGGGCTTCCCTTGTTCTGGGGTACTGCTGCGACCTGAGCCGTCCCGGACGGGTACGGCGGGGCGGGGTGCAACGGGGCGCCGGTATCGGTGCGGACACCGGCGTTCCCCCCAGGCGGTCAGCCGGGCCAGGTGCCGGTCAGGCCGCGGACGGCGGTGGCGCCGGCGCGGTCGACGGCGGCTTTCACCGCGGCGAAGATCGCGCCCTGGAGGGTGGCGGCGAGCAGCACCTCGCCCCAGTCGCGGTCCTCGTCGGTGGCGTCGGGCGCGTCCTCGTCGTGGCCGAGCGTCTTCCACGCCTGCTTGAACAGTCCGCCGGCGAGCATGCCGCTGACGGCTCCCAGCGCCAGCCCGACCGGCTTGTAGGCGACTTTCGAAGCCTTCACGTACCTCTCAACCCTTCCTGCGGCGACCCACCAGCCACAGCACGGCGACACCGGCGACGACCAGCAGTGCGGTGCGGTTGTCACGCGCCACCCGGGCCGACCGGGCAGCCGTCTGCCGCACCGGCTCGGGTGCCTTCTCCTGCAACACACGGCCGGCCTGCGCCGTCTTCGTGTGGACCTGCTCAGCAGCCTTGGCCGCCTTGTCCTTGACCGGGTCGGGCAGCTTGTCCTGCACCCGGGAGGCGGCGTCGGCGACCTTGTCCTGCACCTGGGAGGCGGCGTCGGCGGCCTTGGCCTTGAGCTCCCCGGCCTTCACCGCGGCCTGCTGCCTGACCTCGGCCGCCTTTTCCCTGGCG
This sequence comes from Streptomyces sp. NPDC051636, assembly GCF_044453765.1. Taxonomy (NCBI): domain Bacteria; kingdom Bacillati; phylum Actinomycetota; class Actinomycetes; order Kitasatosporales; family Streptomycetaceae; genus Streptomyces; species Streptomyces sp. NPDC051636. Next base: position 80,220 of record NZ_JBITDA010000030.1, read on the forward strand.
CGCGCCTTGGCATCCGTCCTGGCCGCGAGGGCCTCGACGGTGTCACCCAGTTCGTGCCGGGTCTGTTCCACCTGCTCGCGCAGTTCCTCGGGGCTCTCGGCGGTGGGCTCGTCGTGGGGCGGCTGGGTCATCGGTGCGCACTCTCCTTGATCTCGGCCACGTCTTCCTTCACGCTCTCCATCGCTTGCTCAGGTGCGGGCGGCGCCGCCTCGCTGATCTCCTTCTTGCCCGTCAGGGCAAGAACCGCGGTGACCACGCCCAGTACGGCGGTGACGATCAGTGCCGCGGCCCACACGGGCAGCGCCACGGCCACGGCCGCGATCACCGTGGCCACCAGCGCCTGAAGGGTCAGGAAGCCGACCACCCCGGCGCCGCCGAACAGCCCACCGCCCTTGCCGAACCGCTTGCCCTTCTGCTTCATCTCCGACTGCGCCAGCCGCAGCTCGCCGCGCACCAGATCCGTCAGCTGCTGCGACGCCCGCTGCACCAGCTCGCTCACCGGCTCCGACCCGGAGGCCCGAGTCCCGCGGTCCGGGCCGGCCCCTGACAGGGTTCCGTCCGGCATGCCTGTCACCTCCCCGTCTCGTCCTCGGCCGGCGGCGCACTGCGCCCCGACCTGTTGTCGAGCCCGCGAGTACCCGCAACGGGTTAGTTCAGGGCAGGCGAAGCAACCGGATTCACTTTTCCGGCGATCACGAGCGTGTCCCCTGCAGAGGGGTACTCGGCCGGCATGGTTCGGATACCGCTACTAGGACACAAACATCACGAGCCCCGTCAAGGTGACGCCGGGCAGCGCTACGGCCCCGATGAGCAGGTGGAGCGGCGGGCCCCGGACGGTCCGACCGATCTGCCGAAACAGTCGTGGGGCGCGGTGCTCAGGGGCAGCCTGCGGGAGTTCAAGGACGACGAGCTCACCGACCGGGCCGCCGCGCTCACCTACTACGGGATCCTGGCGCTCTTCCCCGCGCTGCTGGTCCTGGTCTCCCTGCTGGGCATCACCGGCAAGTCCACCACGGACAAACTGCTGAGCAACATCAAGCAGCTCGCACCCGGCTCGGCGCGCGACATCATCACCCGGGCCGTGGAGCAGCTGCAGGGCAACGGCGGCACCGGCTCGATCCTGGCGATCGTCGGCCTGGCGCTGGCGGTGTGGTCGGCATCCGGGTATGTGGCGGCGTTCATCCGCACCGCGAACGCCGTCTACGACGTGCCCGAGGGCCGGCCGGTGTGGAAGATCCTCCCCGTGCGGATCGGGGTGACGGTCGTACTGATGGTGCTGGCCGTGATCAGCGCGCTGATCGTGGTCTTCACCGGCGGCCTGGCCCGCCAGGCCGGCACCGCCCTCGGGATCGGGGACAGTGCGCTGACCGTGTGGTCGATCGCCAAGTGGCCGGTCCTGGTCGTCCTGGTCACGATCATGATCGCGATCCTGTACTGGGCCACCCCGAACGCCAGGGTGAAGGGGTTCAGGTGGATCACCCCGGGCAGCTTCCTCGCCCTGGTGATCTGGATGATCGCCTCCGCCGGGTTCGCGCTCTACGTCGCCAACTTCGCCTCGTACAACAAGACCTACGGCACCATGGCCGGCGTCATCGTCTTCCTCGTCTGGCTGTGGATCACCAACCTGGCCATCCTCCTCGGCCTGGAGTTCGACGCGGAGACCGTACGCCAGCGGGCCATCGCCGGAGGCCATCCGCCGGAGGCCGAGCCGTACGCGGAGCCGCGCGACACCCGGAAGTGGGATGAGCGGGACCGGCGCCGCATGGGCGAAACCTGACGACACGGACCCTGGTGGGCTCGCGCCCCCGGTTTCGACGACACACGGCGCTCACGCCGCGTCAGTGAGACCCCGCCGCCCGGACTCGCTGCGGTGCGCCGGTGCGCGAGGGCCCGGGGACGGAACGAGGGACAGATGGCGCCTGCTCCGGGCGTGACGCGCGGGCCGTACGGGCGCGGGCTGCCGGAACAGCCACTCCTCATAGCGGCCCAGGGCGAGGAGCAGGCACATCAGTCCCGGGGGCAGCAGGATGGCGGTGAAGACCACGACGGCTCCCTGGTGAAGGCGGATGCTGCCGTTCGGGTAGCCCCTACCGGTCGGACGGAAAGGGCCGTGGCGTGAAGGATGTGTGACCATCGCGTGCGGGCGGCGTCCCGCCCTTCTGCTCGGCCGCGGGTCGAAGGCATGCAATCGCCGCGCCGGTGCAGGTGTGAGGGATGAGGTGTCTTATCTACCGTGAGCCGCCGGGCTCGCCGCAGCAGGTGGACTGCCGTCAGGCCGACGGCGGCCGTGCGGCGGTGCTGGAGAGCCTGAAGCGTGTGGGAGAGCGGGAGTTCTGCTGGGTGCACCTGGACGACCCGGCGCCAGGCGATCTGGAGGAACTGGCAGGCCCGCTGGGACTGCATCCGCTGGCGGTGGAGGATGCCGTCCAGGCGCATCAACGTCCCAAGCGGGAACGGTACGGGGATGTGCTCGCGGTGGCGTTGAAGACGCTGTGGTACATCGAGGACGGCTGCGAGGTGGAGACCGGGGAGGTGATGGTCTTCACCGGTCCCCGGTTCGTCCTGACCGTCGGCCACGGCTCGGTCGACCCGACCACCGAGGCGGTCCGGCGGCTGGGGGAGAACCCGCAGACGCTGCGGTTCGGGCCCGTGGCCGTGCTGCACGCCGTCCTGGACACGGTGGTCGACTCCTACACCGAGGCCGCCGCCCAGGTGCGTGCCGACCTGACCGCGTTGGAGCGACGCGTGTTCTCCCCGGACCGTGAGGACCTGACCGAGGAGATCTACTCGCTCAAACGCGAGGTCCTGGAATTCCGCGACGCGGTGCAGCCCCTGGTCCCGGTGGCGCAGGACTTCGCCGGCTCTCAGGCGGGCTGGCCCGAGGGGGCAATGCCGTACTTCCGTGACGTCGCCGACCACCTGCACCGTACCGACACCGAGGTGCGCTCGCTGGACGAGCTGCTCAACTCCGCCCTCGACGCCCATCTCGCGCGGCTCGGGACCTGGCAGAACGACGACATGCGCCGTATCTCCGCCTGGGCCGCCATCCTGGCCACCCCGACCCTCGTCGCCGGGATCTACGGCATGAACTTCGCGCACATGCCGGAGCTGAGCTGGGTCTACGGATACCCGCTCGCCGTCACCGTGATGATCACCGCCGCGACCCTGCTGCACCGTGCCTTCCGCCGCAACGGCTGGCTGTGAACGCCCGGCGGCCGGACACGTCGGTGACGTCACCGGGGACGGGCTGCGGGAGGTCTTCCTGCCGTGGGATCGTGGACGTGACCGTGAAGTCGTCTTCGGGCGACGGAGGGTGAGTTCGGGTTCGTGCGGGATCTTCCAACGCGCATCAAGCGCACGCCGTGCCGCATCGGACCGGCGGCTGACCCGGCGCGGGCGCCCGCCCGTCATCCGACGCCGAGAAGCAAGCGGGACAAGGGCCCCGGTCGTTCACCTCCGCCGACCGAGGCCCTCTTTGCGTCCCCGGATCCAGCCTGCGGCGACACTCCCCCGAGTTACGCGTCGTACGCGCGTCGTCGGGCCGGATCCGATGGAACGATCACATCAGGACACACCAACGGATCGCTAACATATGGCCAATGGTTCTTTCGGGGGCCGCCGACCGGGTGGCGTGAAGTCGCCGGGGTGACGACGGCAGTAGGCCGGAACCGTAACGGATTCCGGCTGCGAGCGACAGACGTAAGGTGGCGGGAAACCACTTGGTACAGGGCGGAAATCCGCCACGGACGGCGGGCGCACGCCCGCCGCGGAGCACGGTCGGCCATGACCGTGGGGGAAGGCAGTGAACGGCGCGATGCGGCGGTACGAGCTGCGGTTCGGACTGCTGGGACCACCCGTCCTGTACGACCGTCCGCTGTACGGGATTTCGGACAACGCCGACGGTGACGCCGAGGACCCGGTCATCCACGACGCCCGCACGCGCGACACCGGCGACCGCAGCGGTCGCGCCCCCTCGGTCCGGGCGATCGGCAGCCCCAAGGTGCGCGCCCTGCTCGCCGCGCTGCTGCTGGAGGCCGGCCGGGTCGTGTCCGTCGACTCCCTCAAGGACGCGCTGTGGGGCGGGACCCCGCCCGCGTCCGCGCAGGCCTCGCTGCACAACCACGTCACCCGGCTGCGCCGGCTCCTCGACGAACCCGAGCGCCTCAAAGCCGTACCGCCCGGATATCTGCTGCGGGTCGGCGAAGGCGAGTTGGACGTGCACGTCTTCGACGCGCGGGTCGCCGAGGCGCGGGCCGCGCACGGGCGCCGGGACTGGGCGGGCGTGCTGCGCGCCTGCACGGCCGCGCTCGCGCTGTGGCGGGGGGCGCCGCTGAGCGGGCTGCCCGCCGAACTCGGCGGATACGCCTTCGCCCAGCGCCTGGAGGAGGCCCGGCTGCTCCTGCTGGAGTGGCGGTACGACGCCGAGCTGGCCCTCGGCGGGCCTCGGCTGGCCGCGCTGGTGCCGGAGTTGGCCGCCCTCGTGGCCGACCATCCGCTGCGCGAGGCCTTCCACCGCCAGCTCATGCTCGCCCTGCACCGCACCGGCCGCCGGGCCGAGGCCCTCGCCGTCCACCGCGACCTGCGCACCCGCCTGGTCGAGGAACTCGGCATCGAACCCGGCCCGGCCGTGCGCACGGCCCACGTCGAGGTGCTGCGGGCGCGAGCCGGGGACCCGGCCGGTGCCTTCTGGAGCGGCGCGGGGGAGGGACCGAACGGGGGTGCGCGGGACAGCTCGTACGACGGTCCGCACGACCGCCCGTACGAGGGCCATCTGTCCCTCGGGGACGGCCCGTTCGCGGACGGCGACCGGCACAAGGCCCGTCCGGACGCCGAGCGGGCGGGCGCCGAGCGGACAGCCGCGCACGCGCGCCGGTCCGACGAGTCGCCGCCCCGGGAGGACGGCGCGGCTCCGTCGCACGACCCCGCGTCTACGCGCGAGGACGCCGCTCCGGCTCCCCAGCCCCCCCGGCCCGCCCAACTACCGCCGCCTCCCGCCCACTTCACCGGCCGCCAGGCCGTACTCCACGACCTGCGCCGCGCCCTCGACCGGCCCGGTGCGCAGGACACCGACGCCCAGACCCCGGTCGTCGCCGTCATCAGCGGCATGGCCGGCGTCGGCAAGAGCGCCCTCGCCCTGCACGTGGCGCACGAGCTGAGGGAACGCTTCCCCGATGGGCAGCTGTACGTCAACCTGCACGGCGCCACCCCCGGCATGTCCCCGATGGCCTCCGCCCAGGCCCTCGGCGCCCTGCTGCGCGACCTCGGCACCGAAGCCCGCAGCACCCCCGAACACCCGGACGCGGCCGCCGCGTTGCTGCGCTCCCTGCTCGCGCCGACCCGCACGCTGATGGTGCTGGACGACGCCGCGAACGCCGCGCAGATACGGCCCCTGCTGCCGGCCGGCCCCGGCTGCGCGGTGATCGTCACCAGCCGCTCGCCGCTGGCCGCCCTCGACGGCGCCCGCCGCTTCCCGCTCGGTCCGCTGACCGGCGAGGACAGCGCGGCGCTGCTGCGCACGGTCTCCGGCCGCACCGGGCTCGACGCCGGGCACCCCCTCGTCGAGCTCACCGGCCGCCTCCCGCTCGCCCTGCGGGTGGTCGCCGCCCGGCTCGCCGCGCGTCGCGCCCTCACCCCGGACGTGCTCGCCGGTCAACTGGCCGCCACCGAAGGCCGTCTGCACCACCTGGAGTACGACGACCTGAGCGTCCGCCGCTCCCTGGCCGTCGCGCACGACGCGCTCGCCGCCTCCGTCCGCGAGGCCGACCGGGACGCGGCCCGCGCCCTGCGCCGCATCGGCGCCCTCGACCTGCCCGCGTACGGCGCGGCCCTGATCGCCCGCCTCACCGGCACCGACGAACGCCGGGCCGAGGCCGCGCTGGACCGCCTGGTCGACGTCGCCCTCCTGGAGGAGACGGCGTACGGCCGCTACGCACCCCACGACCTGGTCCGCGACTTCGCCCGCGAACTCACCGCCCCCGGCGAGGACACCGCCGCCGCCACCACCGCCCTGCGCTGGTACGCCGCCGTCGCCGAGCGCACTCTCACCGCGATCGTCGAACCCGGCCTCGACCAGGACGACCGCCGCCGCCCGACCGCCGCCCAGCCCCCCGCGCACGCGGCGGAGGTCAGGGCCGTACCGCCCTTCGGCTCCACCGAGGAGGCCTTCGCCTGGGGCGATGTCGAGCTGGAGAACGTCGTCGCCCTGGCCGAACGGTACGCCGAGACGCCCGACGACCGGCAGGCCGCCCACCTCTCCGCCCTCGTCCGGCTCTTCTTCCCCTACCTCCAGCGCAGAGGGCGCGTCGCCGAGATGGAGGTGCTCGGCCGGGCCGCACTCGGTGCCGCGCGGCGGCTCGGCGACGAGGCGGCCGAGGCGTACGCGCTCGGCGACCTCGCGGGGCTGCACTTCCTGACCGGCCGCCAGAACGACGCCCTCGCCCTCACCGACCAGGCCCTGACGATCTGGCGGCGGCTCGGCACGGTCTCCTGGATCCGGCGCTGCCTCAACAACCGGGGGCTGCTGCTGGAGGGCCTCGGCCGGTACGCGGAGTCCGGGGACGCGCTGCGGCAGAGCCTGGAGTACTCGAGGCAGCTCAACGACCCCCACGGCGAGGCCGTCACCTACAGCCACCTCGGCAACCTGTACGAGCACACCGACCCGCGCGCCGCCATCGAGCAGCACCGGCGCTCGCTGGCGATCGGGGACGCCATCGGCGCTGTCATCGTGCAGCACTCCGCGCACTGCAACATCGGCTACGCCCACCTCACCCTGGGCGAACCGGCCGCCGCCGCCGTGCACTTCGAGGAGAGCCTGCGCATCCTCGGCGGCCACGGCGACTGGCACGGCGAGTCCCAGACCCGGCTCGGCCTGGTCCGCGCCCTGCGGCAGCTGGGCCGCGCCGAACACGCCGAGCGGGAATGCGCCGAGCTGCTCGGCCGCGCCGACGCCCGCGCCGACCGCTACGTGGGCGGTCTCGCCCGCCACCAGCAAGGACTCCTGCTGCGCGAGCGCGGGCGGGGGGAGGAGGCGTACGAGGTGTGGCACGAGGCGCTCGCCGCGCTGGACGGCACGGACGAGCAGGCGGTCGTGGCGGAGCTGCGGGAACTGCTCGCGGGAGCCCGCTGACCGCGCGGCTGATGACCGTACGGCTGATCACTTGGCGTCGGCATAGCACTCCACCACCGCCGTCGTGAACGGAAACCGCACCGGCGTCTCGCCGAAGGTCAGCCGCCCCGCCAGGCCGGCCGCCTCCCGGATCGCCGCCACCACCGCCTCGGCCTCCTCCTCGGGACAGTGCACGATCACCTCGTCGTGCTGGAAGAAGACCAGCTCGGCCGCCATGTCCGCGCAGGCCCGCCGGAGCGCCGCGAGCATCAGCAGGGCCCAGTCGGCGGCGCTGCCCTGCACGACGAAGTTGCGGGCGAAGCGGCCCCGGGCGCGGGCGTTGGTGGAGGCGTGACCGGGGACCCAGTGCCGGCCGTCGGTCTCCTCGTCCCCGACCGGGATGCCCGCCTCCTCCACGCCGTCGTCCCCCGCCCCCGCCGCGGGCGGGCAGGTCCGCCCCAGCCAGGTGCGTACCAGCCGCCCCTCCTCGCCGGCCCGTGCCGCCTCGTCGACGTAGGCCACCGCCTTGGGGAAGCGGCGTCTGAGCGCGGCGAGGTTCTTCAGGCCGTCGCCGGAGGTCTGGCCGTAGACCGCGCCGAGCACGGCGAGCTTGGCCTGGGCGCGGTCGCCGGAGAAGGCCCGGTCGGAGACGGACTGGTACAGGTCGCTCTCCCGGCCGGCCACCTCCATCAGCCCGGGGTCGCGGGAGATCGCCGCCAGCACCCGCGGCTCCATCTGATCGGCGTCGGCGACCACCAGCCGCCAGCCGGGGTCGGCGACCACGGCCCGCCGGATCACCTTGGGGATCTGCAGCGCACCCCCGCCGTTGGTGACCCAGCGTCCGGTGACCGTGCCGCCCGCGAGGAACTCCGGCCGGAACCGCCCGTCGCGGACCCAGTCCTGCAGCCAGGACCAGCCGTGCGCGACCCAGATGCGGTACAGCTTCTTGTACTCCAGCAGGGGCTTCACCGCCGGGTGGTCGAGGGAGGCGATCTCCCAGCGGCGGGTGGACTTCACGTTGATCCCGGCCTGCGCGAACGCCCGGACCACGTCGGCGGGCAGGTCGGGCCGCACCCGGCGGCCGAACGCGGCGGACACCTCGTCCGCGAGCTCGGCCAGGCGGCGGGGCTCGCCCCCGCCCGCGTACCGCTCGCCGAGCAGGTCGCGCAGCAGCTCGCGGTGCACCTCCGCGCTCCACGGCAGACCCGCCCGGTTCATCTCCGCGGCCACCAGCATCCCCGCCGACTCGGCCGCCGTCAGCAGCCGCATCCGGTCGGGGTGCGCGGCCCGGTCGTGCCGCCGCTGCTGCTCGGCGTAGACCGCGAGGAGGTCCTCGAGCGGCAGGCGGGCGCCCTGCGGCTCGAACAGCGGGGACTGCGCGCCCGGTTCGGCGGCGCGCTGCGGCGGATCGGGCGGTACGGGGCCGCCCCGGAGGCGGGCCAGGGCGGCGGCGGCCGAACGCGGCTCGCCGTACCGCCCCTCGTGGCCCAGCAGGAGTGTCTCGGCGTCCTCGATGTCGTAACACCGCTCCACTCGCACCCCCGTGGCGAGCAGACGCGGGTAGACCTCGGCGGTCGACCGCCACACCCAGCGCGTCACCTCCGGACGGCTCCGCACCGCCCCGGCGAGATCCGGCTCCCGCCGCACCGGCCCGGTGGGCAGCCCGTCCGGACCGAGGGGGGCGAGCTGGACGCCACCGTCCTCGGCCGGGGCGAGCGCCCAGCGGTCGGTCATGGTCGCGAGTGTGGCAGGCGGGTCTGACAATGGGCTGTGACCTGCGGTTTCAGCTCTCCGGTTCGCTCTGCTCCGTCCCGAGCACGAGCAGCGACAGCACCTTGGCGATGTACCGCTCGGTCCTGGTCTTGTCGATGCCGAGGCCGCTGAGGACGCCCTCGCCGTTCTCGTACTCCAGCAGGGCCAGCAGCAGGTGTTCGGTGCCGATGTAGTTGTGGCCGAGGCGGAGTGCCTCGCGGAAGGTGAGCTCCAGGGGCTTCTTGGCGGCGGCGCCGTACGGGACGAGCTCGGGCGCCTGGTCCGCGGCCGGGGGCAGCGCGGCGGTCGCCGCCTCGCGGACGGCGTCGAAGGAGACGCCCTGGTCGGCGATGGCCTTCGCGGCCAGGCCCTCGGGCTCCGCGAGCAGGCCCAGGACGAGGTGCTCGGGCAGCACCTCGCTGTTGCGGGCGTCCTTGGCCGCTTTGTGCGCGGCCATGACCACGTTCCGCGCGCGCGGGGTGTAACGGCTGAAGCCCTGGCCGGGGTCGAGGTCGGCCGACTCCCTGGGCACGAAGCGCTTCTGCGCCGCCTGCCGGGTGACGCCCATGCTCTTGCCGATATCCGTCCAGGACGCGCCGGAGCGCCGGGCCTGGTCGACGAAGTGACCGATCAGGTGGTCGGCGACGTCGTCCAGGTGGTCGGCGGCGATCACCGCGTCCTGGAGCTGGTCCAGGGGTTCGGTGTGGACCTTCTTGATGGCCTCGATGAGGTCGTCGAGACGTACGGAAGCCGTGCCGGGTGAGTTCGTCGTCATGCGTCAACCGTAGGTTGACGCACCGGCGCTCGTCAACCCGAAGTTGACAGTCGTCGGAGCCGTTGCTCGGGCGCCGCCGCCGCCGACCGCACCGCCAGCCCAGAACACCGTCCCGCTGAAGAGGTCCAGCCCCCGCGCCACCCTTCGGCTGCGCCGCAGCGGCGTGGCGAACCCTCCGGGCAGCAGCCCGACCGAGTCGTCCACCATCAGGCCCATCGCCGTGATCGTGACACCGAGGACGAGGAACTGTTCCCGTACGTGACCCAGGTCGGAGTTCACGAACTCCGGCAGGAAGGAGACGTTGAAGGGGATCACCTTCGGGTTGAGCAGGTTGGTCACCGACTTCGGGAGGGCGCGGGCGTCCGCCCGGACGTCCCCTGCCCGGCGGCCGACGCCCTGGACGGCGCGCCGGACCTGGCGCGAGCCTGACAAGCCCCCGAGGGTTGTCCACAGGCTGTGGACAACCGCGGCCCGCTCCGGCGGCCCATGGCACGATCGACGGGTGAGCAGCGAAACCAGCACCGTCGAGCGAGCCTTCCAGGCCGCCCTGTACGACGACTCCGACCCCGGCCTGGACACGGGCGCGTCCCTCCTCGCGGCCGATCCCGGGGCGGACGCCGAACTGGCCCGGCGCGGGGAGGAGTTCGTCGAGACGGCCTGGCGTCGCGGCTGGCAGCCCGCCGACCTCGTACGGCTGGTGCGGCGCGACCTGGACGACCCGCACGTGGCCCTGGCGGCGGCGCTGATCCGCGCGCAGGCGCCACGGGACCGGCCGCGCGGCCGGCGCTGGGCCGCGCAGCTCGACGCCCTCCCGGACGGCCCCGCGCGCGGCACCGACCGCTTCTCGCACGCCACCACCGCCCTCGAGCTCTACCGGCTGCTGCTGCGCCTGCCCGCCCTCGAACCCCTGGAGGAGCCCCGCCGGGAGCAGCACCGGCCCGCCTCCCGCATGCTCACCCGGATCCGCGCGCTGCTCGCCAAGGCCGAGGCGACCGGGTATCCCGAGGAGGCGGAGGCGCTGAGCGCCAAGGCGCAGGAGCTGATGGCCCGGCACAGCATCGACGAGGCGCTGCTGGCGGCCGGGGCGCCCTCGGCGGACGCGCCCGGCGCCTGCCGGATCGGCGTCGAGCCGCCGTACGAGCAGGCCAAGGCGGTCCTGCTCGACGCGGTCGCCACCGCCAACCACTGCCGCGCGGTGTGGAACGAACCGCTCGGCTTCTCCACGGTCGTCGGCTTCGAGCCCGACCTGGAGGCCGTCGAACTGCTCTACACCTCGCTTCTCGTGCAGGCCACGCACGCGATGACGAAGGCCGAGGCGGCCCAGAGAGCCGGCGGCCGGAAGCGCACGAAGACCTTCCGGCAGTCCTTCCTCGCGGCCTACGCCCACCGCGTCGGCGAGCGCCTCACGGCCGCCGCCGAGACCCAGGTCACCCAGGACCTGCTCCCCGTCCTGGCCACCCGTGAGACAGCGGTCACCGACCGCCTGGAGAACCTGTTCCCGCAGACCAGCACGACCCGCCTGCGCGGGGTGAGCGATGCGGCAGGCTGGACGGAGGGCGCCCGGGCGGCGGACCGGGCGCAGGTCAGGGCCCGCCCTCCGGGCGGACAACGGGAATGTGACGTCAGGCCTCAGTCCTAGGCAGTTTCGTTTGGATCAGTCGGTCGTTGGTCCGGGTGTGCCGTTGACTGATGCGCAGTGGGCGCGGATCGAGCCGTTGCTCCCGGACCGG